>CAZNVY010000077.1:3306-16203 GCA_964576605.1 uncultured Elstera sp.
CGAGAACGGATCCCGCACCTTCCGTGAAAGCGCAGGTGCCATTTTCAACCTGAACCTGCTGGCCCTGGGCATAAAACAGCGTCGGCGCGGCTTGGTCGGAGGAATAGCGAATAGCATAGAGCCGCTCGCCATCGGTGGCGCAGGCAGTGAGGCGCAGCGGTTCCGTCACGCCCTGAGCCTGCATCGCGGTTTCGATGTCGGCGATGGTTTTCCGGTAGGCATTGGCCGGGTCCGACAGCAAGCCGTTGCCGATCAGCAGCATAAAGATGATTTCGCTGTCGGTGGTGCCGATCCGCTCGTTATATAGCGCTTCTGGAATCTGAAACTCTAGGCAGCGGCGGACCTTATCGTAGCCGCCGATGCGGCCATTGTGCATGAACAGCCAATTATCGTGGCGGAACGGGTGGCAGTTCTGCCGCGTCGTTGCCGTGCCGGTGGAGGCGCGGACATGGGCGAAAAACAGCGGCGATTCGATCTGTTCAGCCAGGCTGCGCAGATTATCGTCGTTCCAGGCGGGGCGAATGTCGCGGTAGAGGCCGGGCTTCTTCTGCGTGCCGTACCAGCCCACGCCGAACCCATCGCCATTGGTCGCCACGCTGGCGCGCTGACAGGCTAGCGACTGGTTAATCAGCGAGTTCTGCGTTTCAAACAGCAGCGCGTGCAACCGTAAGGGAGAACCGGAATAGGCGAGCCAACGGCACATGAGCGATCCCGACCGGGCCGGCAGCCTGATCCTCCCCGGAGGATAGGGCACCGACGCCCCTCTGACATTTCAGTAACATCATCGTAGCAAAGGCCTCCTCCACTGTCGAGGCGCGAATTCTAAAAATTCTGTTATCGATTCGCGCCTTATTTGCCGGGCTTCCGGTACCGTATGAGAAATCAGGCCGGGTCTTTTGTGTCTAAGCTATGTCGATCCATCGCGTCAGGATCCTCGGCGTCGGTCTGATCCAGGGGGCCGGCCTCGCCGGGATCGAGAGCGATGGTTTCACTTTCCTCTCCTGGCTCGCGGGTCAAGGTCCAATCGCCAACGCCCCAGGCGGCCAGGCGGGCGCGCACGGCGGCGGGGCGGGGCAGGTCGTGCCGCTCCAGCTGCTGGTCGGGAAACCGCAGCGTGCCGTAGAAAATTCCTTCTAGGGCTGGAATCCGTTCGGGGCGGCGCAGCCGGTTGAAGATGATCCCATCAGGAATCCGCCCGGTCGTTGTGTCGCCAATCCAATAAGCGCGGGCCACATATTCATCCACCGTGTCGCTATCGTAGGCGGCAAGAAGTTCGGTCCAAAGGGAATCGTGCAACGAGACGGCAAAAAGCCCGCGCGCTTCCGTCGCTTTTAGAATATGCCCGGCCAGCGCTTCCCGGTGCATATCGTGGTAAAGCCAGGCATCTTCCAGCCGGTCGAAGACCAAAGCCCCTCGGCTGCGGGCGGGATAGCCCGCAAGATGGGTGGCGCGGAAGTTTTCCAGCACCACTTCCGCCCGTTGCACGCGCCGTTGCGCCGGCTGATCCACCCCGGCGGCCCCCGTTTCGACCCCGCCGCTCTCGATCCGCCCGAACAGCCCCACCTGCTGCCGCACCGAGGTGAGGCGCGGGTCAAGCCACAGATAGAACCGACGACGGCGGTTGGAGACAACGAGATTGACCATGCGACCTCGGTAGCGCGACCCCGCAGGATGATGAGGATGATTTACCCCAAGACAGAAGCCTTGGGGAGTCTTTGCTCCGCCGACAGTCGATGTCGTTATATAGCGACCCAGACGGGTAGATCCCTCGGATAATCCCATCTTAGCGTAAGAATCCTCTCGCACAGAAGGTTGGAAATCCCCCTATGCAGCGAGTCGCATTGATTCCCCCCGTCATTCCGATTAGGTGATGTGCATGGGACTGCCGTTTTTGAAAATGCATGGCCTGGGGAACGATTTCGTCGTGCTCGAAGGCCGCCGTGCGCCGCTAGAACTGCCGGGCGATTGGATTCGCGCGGTCGGGGATCGCCGCACGGGCGTGGGCTTCGATCAGTTGATCGTCCTGGAGCCGCCGAGCGACGGGCGGGCCGATCTGTTCATGCGGATCTTCAACCCCGATGGGTCGGAATCGGGCGCTTGCGGGAACGCCACCCGCTGTATCGCCCATCTTGCCATGCAGGCCGAAGGGCGCGGTACCGTGACCATCGAAACCTTAGCGGGTTTTCTGGAAGCCACGCGCGGCGAGACGGGGTTGATCACCGTCGATATGGGACCGGCGCGGCTGGACTGGGCGCAAATCCCGCTTGCTGAAGCCTGCGACACGCTGCACGTGCCGATGACCGTCGGCCCGCTCTCCGATGGCGTCGCCACCAATATGGGCAATCCGCACATTACTTTTTTTGTTCCGGATGCCGAGGCGGTCGATCTGGCCGCGCTTGGCCCGATTGCCGAACATCACCCGATGCTGCCACAGCGCGCGAATATCGGCCTCGTGTCGGTGCGGGCGCGCGATCATATCCGCTTTCGGGTGTGGGAGCGGGGAGCGGGCATCACGCGGGCCTGCGGGTCGGGCGCCTGTGCCGCTGCCGTTGCCTCCATCCGGCGCGGGCTGACCGACCGGTGCCTCAAAGTGAGCATGGACGGCGGCGATTTGACGCTCGACTGGCGCGAAAGCGACGGGCATGTGCTGATGACCGGTCCGGTTTCAACTAGTTTCGTCGGCGAATTTGCGGGCGATCTGGCGCTGGAGCGGTTTTCGTGAGCGGACCGCAGCTCGTCACCTTCGGGTGCCGCCTCAATACCTATGAATCGGAAGTGATGCGCGACCTCGCCACCAAGGCGGGCGAGGGCGAGGCGATCATCTTCAATACCTGCGCCGTCACCTCGGAAGCCGAACGCCAGGCGCGGCAAGCGATCCGCAAGGCCCGCCGCGATAATCCGAACGCGCGCATCATCGTTACCGGCTGCGCGGCCCAGGTCAGCACGGCGAAATTCGCCGAAATGCCGGAAATTGACCGGATCATTGGCAATGATCTGAAACTGAAGCCCGAAGCCTGGGGTGTCACGCCCGACGAAGCGCGCGTCGAAGTGAACGACATTATGCAGGTGCGCGAAACCGCCCAGCATTTGATCGAAGGCTTTGATGGGCGCGCGCGCGCCTTCGTGCAGGTCCAGCAGGGCTGCGACCATCGCTGTACCTTCTGCATCATCCCCTATGGGCGCGGTAACTCCCGCTCGGTCCCAGCGGGTGCGGTGGTCGAACAGGTGCGCAAGCTGGTCGAGAATGGCTATGCCGAAGTGGTGCTGACCGGGGTCGATGTGACCTCCTACGGCCACGATTTGCCCGGCAAGCCGACGCTGGGGATGCTGGTGCGCCGGGTGCTAAAACTGGTGCCGGACCTGCCGCGCTTGCGCCTCTCGTCCCTTGACCCCGTTGAAATCGACGATGACCTGTGGGCGGCCTTGGCCGAAGAAGAGCGGTTGATGCCGCATCTGCATCTGTCAGTCCAGGCGGGGGCCGATCTGATCTTGAAGCGCATGAAGCGCCGCCATTTGCGCGCCGATGCCATCGCGGTGGCGGAAAAGGCCCTGCGCCTGCGCCCGGATACGGTGTTCGGCGCCGATCTGATCGCCGGATTCCCGACCGAGACGGATGAGCATTTTCAAGACTCGCTGATGATCGTTTCGGAGGCGAATTTAACCTATCTGCACGTTTTCCCCTATTCCCCGCGCCCTGGCACGCCAGCGGCAAAAATGCCGCAGCTTCCTGGCAGCACGATCAAAGCGCGCGCGGCGGAACTGCGCGCGGCGGGGCAGGCGGCGTTAACCCGCTATCTCGACACCCAAGCGGGCCGGGTCGAAGAAATTCTGTTCGAGGAAGAGACGCTGGGGCGCACGCCTCATTTCGTTCCCGTAACAGGATTGACCGGCACCCCCGGCACGCGCCAAAAGGTGCGGCTGATCGACCGGATTGGCGAGCAGATGCGCGGAGAGGTGGCATGAGTGACGCCCGCGATATTGCAATGATCGAGGATTTCTGTCGTCAGCGATCCGAACAGAATTGCGTTGAGTTTAAGAAAAATCTTCAAGATCATGTGAGTATTGGAAAATATATCTCGGCATTAAGCAATTCAGCGCGCTTATATGGTCAGCGTTATGGTTATATTATTTGGGGTGTTGAGGATGAAACGGGTCAAATTATCGGTACTAGTTTTGATCCAATTTTCAATGTTAGTCCAGGTCAACCATTGGAATTTTGGTTAAGCAATCGGCTTCAGCCAGCTCCCTCCTTTCAATTTAGAACCATCAATCATGCAGAAGGGCGATTGGTGCTGCTTGAAATCCCCGCCGCTACCCAAAACCCTGTTGAATTTGACCGGACGGCCTATATTCGCATCGGTAGCGCGACCCCTCGATTGGCTGATTATCCTGAACGGCAACGTGACCTTTGGACAAAGCTTCAACCTTTTATCTGGGAGGAAGGGGTTGCAAAGCAATTTTTGCCGCCAGACGAAGTTGTTAAGCTGATTGATTATCCTTCGTATTTTGATTTAGTGAAAATACCTCTTCCTACCGATTTGCCTGGAATCCTAGATCGCCTTTCAGATGCTAGAATTATCCGACCAGATTACGGTGGAAAGTTTGATATTACGAATCTGGGAGCGATACTATTTGCAAAACGTTTGGATAGTTTCGATCTGCCCATTAGTCGAAAAGCTGTCAGAGTTACGGTCTACGAAGGGTTGAACCGAGCCACCCCTGTTGTCCATTCGCGCGATGAGATAAAAGGTTATGCGAATGGTTTTAATAGTATTATTGACTACATTAACACAGTGTTGCCGAAGAATGAGCATATCGGGCAAGCTTTTCGGGCAGAAACCCCACTCTATCCGGGAATTGCTTTACGTGAGCTTGTGGCAAATGCGCTTATTCACCAGGATATGACTCTTCAGGGTAGCGGCCCTTCGATTGATATTTTTCAAAATCGCATCGAGATTGCGAATCCTGGCGTTCCTCTGATTGACCCAGACCGTTTTATTGACTCTGTGCCGGTATCGCGGAATGAGGCATTAGCCCATTTGATGCGCCAATCGGGTTTATGTGAAGAAAAGGGGTCGGGTATCGACAAGGTGATTAGGGCGATCGAATTATACCAATCACCACCACCGGAGTTTCGACGGGAAGAGCGTGCCGTGCGAGTGATTCTCTTCGCGCCAAGAAGTTTTAATGATATGACAAGCAGTGAAAGATTACGCGCCTGTTATCAACATGCTGTTCTAAAATTCTTGAGTGGTGAGATGATGCGCAATGAAACTTTGCGTGAGCGTTTGGGTGTTGCTAAGGAAAACAGTCCCCAAATTTCTAACGTTATCAGCTCGGCACTGAAGGTCGGTCTCATAAAATCTGCGGATAACGAGAGGCCGCGCAGTGGGTATTTGCCACACTGGGCGTAGGAAAACAATTGAACATCAATTCAAAAACGGGCGTTTACCCTTCTTCAAAACAAGAAAAATCATTATAATTCAAGCCAGTAAGAATTATATGGAATCTAGGAGGGGGTGCCTTGGTATGCTGATAGCAGCATGTGGGTGGGCAAGGTAACAAAGCGATGACCGACGAAAAAAAGGGCTGGTTCCGGCGCTTAACCCAAGGACTCTCCCGCTCCTCGGCGAAGCTGACGGAAGGTATTTCCGCTATCTTCACCAAGCGCAAGCTGGACGACGAGGTGCTGGAGGAGTTGGAAGAACTCCTGATTGCCGCCGATCTAGGGGTTAAAACCTCCGCCGACCTCATCAAGCACCTGCGCAAAACCCGTTTCGGCAAGGATGTGACCGATCAGGAAGTGCGGGAGGTGTTTGCCGCCGAAATCGCCCGGATTCTCGAACCCGTCGCCAAGCCGCTCGGAATCGACCCCAGCCGGGGGCCGCATGTGGTGCTGGTCGTCGGCGTCAACGGGTCCGGCAAAACCACCACCATCGGCAAGCTGGCGCAATTCTACCGCGAACAAGGGTTGAAGGTGATGCTAGCGGCGGGCGATACGTTCCGCGCTGCCGCCGTCGAACAATTGCGGATTTGGGGCGACCGCACCGGCTGCCCGGTCATCCATCGCCCGGAAGGTGCCGATGCCGCCGCCCTCGCCTATGACGCGATTGCTGAAGCGCGCGCCGCGGGCGCCGATCTCTTGCTGATCGATACCGCTGGGCGGCTGCACAATAAGGCGCAGTTGATGGACGAACTCGCCAAAGTGCTGCGCGTTATGCAGAAGATCGAACCGACCGCCCCGCACGATACCGTGCTGGTGCTCGATGCCACGGTCGGTCAGAACGCCCATAGCCAAGTGGAAGTGTTTCGCAACCTCGTGAAAGTCTCCGGCCTCGTGCTGACCAAGCTCGACGGCACCGCCAAGGGCGGCGTGCTGGTGGCGCTGGCGGAAAAATTCGGTCTGCCCGTCCATGCCATCGGCGTTGGCGAGAAGGCCGAAGACCTACGCCCCTTCGCGGCGGAGAAATTCGCCCAATCCCTCTTGGGGATTACGACGACCGAAGACGCCTAATCAGGCCAGCAGGAGACGCGCAGAATGCGGGAAGCGGACTGGCGACGGGTTCGGCGTTTTTTCAAGCTCCTGGCGGCGGGGGCGGGGGTTGGCGCGGTCTTTGGCGGGGTTGTCGGCCAGACCTACGAGCAGACCCTGCTCACCGCCCTCTTGATCGGTCCGTTCATTGGGGTTGTTCACGGCAGCCTGATCGCGGCGGCGATTAGCGCCTTTGAAATCTTCTTTCCCTTAACTCGCTGGGGGCTAGCGCTGCGCCGGGCGTCTTTCGGTGTGACCTTGCTGGTCAAAGCCCCGATCTATGTTGGTCTGGTGCTGGGGATTGAATATTTTCGCGTAGGCGAATGGGCGGCTATCCTAATTGGCTTGATTGATGAGGTGGAGACGATGCCGCTCTCCGATCCCATCATGATTCTCTCCACGCTTTTTTCGATCTTTTTCATCATTGTTTTTATCGAAACGATGCAGATTAATCAGATTATGGGCCGGGGGACGCTGTTTCGCTTCGTGACCGGCTATTACCATCGGCCCCGGCTAGAAAATCGCTTTTTTCTGTTTGTCGACCTTCTTGGCTCAACCCGTTTGGCCGAAAGCCTGGGGCCGCTCGCCTACCAGCGGTTTTTGAATGGGGTCTTTCAGGCGGCGTCCGATCCGATTTCGGACCATCAGGGCGAAATCTACCAATATGTCGGCGATCAAATGGTCGTTACTTGGACGGAAAAAGCAGGCACTGGCGGCAAACGCGGTGCCTGCCGGCCCTTGGACTGTGTTTTCGCGCTGAAAGACGCGATTGCCGCCCTCGGTCCGGCCTATCTGAAAGAGTATCGCGAGGCACCCGCCGTGCGCGCGGCGCTGCATTACGGCGAAGTGGTGGTCGGTGAAATCGGCGATGCCAAGCGCGATATCGCCTTTCACGGCGATGTTCTAAACGCTACGGCCCGGTTAGAAGGCGTGGCCCGCGACCATCAAGGGTTTTTCATCGCCTCCGCCGCTGCGTTGAAGCGGTTGAGGGGCGGGCCGGGGGACTGGCCCCCCGGCTATGCGTATCGCCCGCTCGGTGCCCTCCCCCTTAAAGGGAAAGCAACGGCGGTGGAAGCGGTTCTCGTACAAGAGTTATGATCTGCGGTTCTTTCCCAATTTTACACAGTGATCTTCGATAAAGGGCAGGATTGCTCCGTAGAGAGTCTCGATGGCATCCCCCTCCAACTGCGCGGCTGTTATGGGGGAGACGAGAAAAGAGTATCTTCCGCCTTCTTCTTTGATTGTAAAATTATTTTCAAAAACCGATCTAAATTTCTTTTTTGTTTTTGGGTCGGAATCGTCATTTATGCTAATACTGAGAGGGGATCCGTAGTTTCTCCAATAATGCATCCAGAGTCCGATGTAAAAATAGCAATGCTTATTATTAATTAAGTCTAGATAAATTCCATAATCTGTACCATTCCACCAATTTTTACTATCGTAAAATCCGACATCGAAGCCATTTGAAGAAAGTTTTTTGTTCAATCCATGAATAAGTTTGAATATGTTGATGAGAGATTCGGCTGCTGCTGTTGTGAACACATCTGCCTCCGCTAATTGTTCTTGCGTGAAAGCGGGCTTTGGATAATAGAAATAATTGCGTAGCGCATAATAGAAGTCATTTAGATATAAATTCTCGTAAATTGTTTTATGTTTCTCCAATTTAGAAATTAAATCTGACCAACGAATCTCCTTTATTGTAACGAGAGACGATGGGTGTTTTGCTTGAAAGCGTTTTTTGCGGTCATAGTATTCTGTTAATGAATAATCTTCAGGAATTAAGAATATAAAATGTTTTTCATGAGTTTTTTTATGCTTATTGTGAATGTGGTCAAGATAAATTTCGGGTTGCGTCGGCTGTAGCGGTGCATTCGAGGAAACCTTGACCTCGATAAGGGCGTAAAAATTATCCCCAGAGACTTCGATATCAGGTCGTAAATTACCTAAATGCGTCTGTTCATTAATATCAAGATTATCAATTATTTCATCAGGAATGGAATCCGTAAAAATAGATTTAATTAAAGCTCTCCGGGTCTGCGGATTCCGGCAGAGCGCAACAAATAAGCGAGTGATTGAGTTTTCGTCCCGCATCAGCGGCAGCAAAGCATTCTCAGCGGTTTCTGTCCTGGGTCGAGACGGGTATTTCATGGGTGCGCTCTACTTTTTGGAGTGCAGGCGCACCCATAATTTCTATTATACCGCCGCCTTCGGCCAGTAATCCAGTTTTTCCGCCGCCAGGGTTTCTTGCACGGTGGGAAGTGCGAGCAGTCTCTCGACCAAAGCCGTCCAATGGGGGGCTTTCTCGCGCATCGGCCAACCGAGCCGCGCGGCGATCCAGCGGTATTGGATCAGCAGATAGAAATCGGCGGGGGTCAGGCGGCTCGGTGCGTCCGGCCCAGTGGCGGGCACGACGAAGGCGCGGCCATCACCGAGGCGATCTTCGATATAGGCGATGATCTCGTCGAGCAGCTTAAACGACTGCTCGCGGAGGGTGGAATAGTGGCTTTCATCCGGGCTGAAGCGGTTGGGGCGGGCGAACAGCGCCCAGGCAAAGGCATGGACATGACCCGACAGGTAATTCAGCCACTCCATCAGCCGGGCTTCGGCGAGTGGGTCGGTCGGCCACAGGCCCGCCTCCGGCCTTTGGGTGCAGAGGTAGCGGCAGATGGCCGGGGCTTCGGTCAGAACCTCCCCGACGGGCAAGCTGCCGCCCGCCAACACCGGCACGCGGCCCTTGGGGTTGAGCGCCAGATAGTCTGGCGAGCGCTGTTGCCCATCGGCCAGCGCCACGGGGGCGAGTTGATGCGGCAGGCCGAGGGTTTTCAGCACCGCATGGGTGACGAAGGAACAGGCCCCAGGGGCGTAATAGAGCGTGAAACTATTGGACACTATTCTTCCTCCCGAACCACAGGATGATCCTGTTGGCTAGTTCGCCGTTAAGGGTAAAATTGTTACTTTGCTACCCTACCACCTCGGTCAATTGCTTCAGCGATTTCTCCAGCAAATCCCGTCCGATGTCGCGGGTAATCAGCACGATGCGGCTACGGCGGTCGGAATCCGGCCAAGCGGGCAGGGCGACCGGCGGGTGCAGCAGATGTTGCACGCCGTGGAGCACCAGCGGCGTCTCGTTCCCCCGCACGTTTAGGATCGCCTTCAGGCGCAGAATATCTTCGCCGCGATAGGCGGTGAGGGATTGCAGCCAGAGGGTGACGGCTTCCCACGGCACGGGGGCATCGAGCGTTAAGCAATGGGCGGCGATGCGGTCGTCGTGGCGGTTGATGTCGTGATGGTGATGCCCATGATCGTGCGAATGGTCATGGTCGTGATGGTGATCGTGTCCATGCTCCTCATAGGCTTCTGCCTGCAGCCAGCGGCGCACGTCGAGGCTTTTGGTCGCGGGGTTCCACAGGCCGCTTTCCAGCAACTCTGCCGCCGGAACATCCGCTGGCAGGATCGGCGCTGCGGGATTAAGGGCGTGCAGCCGGGCTTTCAGCGCGGCAACCGCCGCCGGATCGGCAATATCCTGCTTGGTCAGCACAAGGCGGTCGGCAACGGCGGCCTGTTTCAGCGCTTCCGGCTGGGCGGTCAGGGTTTGATCGCCGACCACGGCATCCACGGTGGTCACCACGCCGTCGAGCCGGTAATGGGCCGCCACCAGCGGGTCTTGCATCAGCGTGTGCAAGATCGGCGCCGGGTCAGCAAGACCGGTGGTTTCGATCACCACGCGCTCGAATTCCGGCACCGTGCCGCGCACCCGGTCGATGGCCATCTGGCGCAGGGTTTTCGAGAGATCGGACTGGATCGTGCAGCACAGGCAGCCGGAACCCATCAGCACCCGCTGCTGCCCCGCCTCCTCCTCGATCTTTTCGATCAAATGATGGTCGAGGCCGATTTCGCCGAACTCATTGATCAGCACCAGCGTATTCTTCAACGCCGGATCGCGCAGCAGCCGGTTGAGCAGCGTGGTTTTCCCCGACCCGAGAAAGCCGGTGAGCAGGGTGACGGGAAGAAGGCTCATGCTTGCGGTCCTGGCACAGAGAAGACAATCGCCCGGCCATCGTCGGCCCCGGCGATCAAATGATTGCCGTTGCGCGCCCAGGCGAGGCAGGTCACCGGGCCGCGTTTCGTGACCTGCACCTTGCCGCCCGCCTGGGTCTTGAGATCGACCATGGCGAGCGTGCCATCCTCGAACCCGCAGGCAACGAAATGGCTGATGGGATGGGCGGCAACGCGGGTGACCATGACGTTGCGGATTTCCACCAGCTCCAGCGGCGCCCGGCCTTCCGGCCCCGGCCCGTCGAACGGCCACGCCACCATCACATCGGCGCCGGAGGTGCAGAGCCACTGCCCATCGGCGGAAAAAGCCAGGGATTTGACCTTGCTCTGATAGCCGGACATGCGCATCTCGCGCTTTTCATCCAGCCGCCAGCCGTGGACGTCGCCCTCCTGGGTGGAGGTGGCGACAATCGTGCCTTCGGGGTTGATGGCGACCGCGAGATGCGAGCCTTTCCACACCAGCTTGCGCGGTTCCGCCGACCCATCGAGCGCCCAAAGCGTCGCGCCGTTATAATGGCAGGCAACCAGCTTATCGCCATGCACGGCGATATCCATCACGGTGCTGTCGTGCGGCCCCAAGCGCGCGGTTTCCGTACCGGAGGCATCGAGCAGGATAACCTGCTTGCCCAGCGCATAGGCGATGCGCCCGTCCGGGAACGCGGCCATCACCTCGATCCATTGATGGGGGTGTTTCGCCCATTCAACCGGCTCGCCCTCGGCGGGAATGCGCATAATCCGCCCATCTTCCCCGCCGCTGACGTAGCCGCCCGCCGGATGCGCCACCAGGGCCGTCAACCCGCCCTTATGCACCTGGGTTTCGCTCGATACCTGCTGATCGACCGTGGCGAAGGGAATGCGACGCAGTTTGCCGTTTGCCTGACCGAAAGCGCCTTCCGTGCAGTCCCAGGCCACCGTGGCGCGGGTCAGATAGCCATCGAATTTCCAATTGGTGCGCGAGGCGTTTTGCATCAGAAGGACGATCCCGGTTCTTGTAGAAACTCAATTTCTTCCAGCGTGCTCTCCCGCCCCAGAATATCGTTCCGGTGCGGGAAGCGGCCGAAGCGGGCGATAATGGCCCGATGTTGTTCGGCATATTCGACTGCGCGGCCAGTGGCGAGGTCCGGTGCCTCTGCCGCAAGACCGCACATTAATTCCACGCATTTTTCTTGCAGGCCGAGGTCTTCGGCGTGTTCGAGCGGCAGGTAGAAAAAGAACCGCTCCAGCGGTGTCAGCTTGCGATCATAACCGCGCTCCAGCCCCAGCAGCGCCACCTGCTGCCCGCGTGGATCGCCAGAAAAAGCGCGCGGGGTGTTGCGGTAGGCATTGCGCGGGAACTGATCGAGCAGCAGGATCAGCGCTAGGGCCGAGCGGGGGGCATCCTCCCAGGCGGCCAAGCCGCCGGTCAGCGCCTGGCCGATCTCGATTTGAAACCGGCGGGCGATTTCCTGATCGAACTCCGGGTTTTTCTCGAACCATTCGGCGCGAAAAGCCTGCGGCTCCGCAGGGCCGAACCAGAAATCGAGGATCGCCGCCGAACTCGTCACACTGTCACCCCTTGCGCGCAGTTCAGGAAGCCGTCGCGCAGGGCGTCGGCGTCAAGGTCGCGCCCGATAAAGACGATCCGGCTATCGCGCGTATCGCGCCCCCGCCACGGGTTGCCCCAAGAATGGTTCATCTGCATGTGAACGCCCTGGAAGACAAAGCGGCGATTGGACCCGGCGACGTTCAGAATCCCCTTGGAACGGAAAATATCCTGGCCCTTCAGGCGCAACAGCGTGCCGATCCAGCTTTCAAACTTGTCGGGGTCGATCGGCTTCTCGGTGGTGATACCGACCGACACCACATCATCCTCATGATGATGGTGGTGATGCTCCAGGAAATGCGGTTCCTGTTCCAGAATGCGATTGAGGTCGAACGCGCCGCGATTGAGGATCAGCTTCAGATCGATATCGCTATTCTGCGTGCGATGCAGCGGCGCGAAGGCGTTGATCTTGCGGATACGCGCCTCGACCTTCGCCAAATCCTCCGGCGACACGAGATCGACCTTGTTCAGCAGCAGCACATCGGCAAAGGCTATCTGCTCCACCACCTCGTGCCCGTCATCGACGTGATCGAAGAAATGCTTGGCATCGACCACCGTCACGATGGCGTCGAGCTTCGCCGCCTCCTTCACTTCGGCATCGACAAAGAAGGTCTGTGCGACCGGGGCCGGGTCGGCCATGCCGGTGGTTTCGACGATGATGCCGTCAAACTCCCGCCCACGCCGCATCAGCCCACCGATAATGCGGCTCAGGTCGCCGCGCACGGTG
>CAZNVY010000078.1:0-16168 GCA_964576605.1 uncultured Elstera sp.
TACGCCCGGGCCCGCGCGCGCGAAGCCACCCTGGCCGCAGGCGAGGCCGTGCCGCCGGAGCAAGCCGCGTGGCTTGGCCGGTATCAGCAGCTCCCGGAATACCGGGCGCGCAAAAACGTAGAGGAGGATTTTCGGCAGAAAACCGCTTGAGGAAACCCCCGCGCCTTTGCGTGACAGCGGAACGCGGGGGATCAACGATTTACCTACAGGAGTAGCTTATGCCTTTCGATGATACCGCCGTCAATTCCTCCCGCGCGTCTGACGCGCAAAGCGCATCGGGTGGTTCGATTGCCCCGCTCGGCAACGTGATTTTATTCTCCGAGCTGATCGAGCGCGTCATGCACCGCTCTGCCGGTTTGCCCGGCCTCGCGACCTTCCACGGCCCGTCGGGCTACGGCAAATCCCGCGCCGCCATCTGGGGCGCGAACCGCTACCGGGCCTATTACGTCCAGGTCAAAAGCCTGTGGACGCGCAAAAGCCTGTGTCAGGCCGTCCTCAAAGAAATGGGCGTCGCCAAGCCCGCGCCGAACATGGCCGACATGCTCGACCAAATGGCCGAGCAGCTCGTGCTCTCCAAACGCCCGCTGATTATCGACGAAGCCGATTACCTCTGCACCAAGGGCATGATCGAGCTGGTTCGGGATGTCTATGAGGCCTCCGACGCCCCCATCATCCTGATCGGCGAAGAAGGCCTGCCGACCAAGCTGAAGGCTTGGGAACGCGTCCACGGGCGTATGCTCGACTGGGTCGCGGCCCAGCCTGCTAGCCTGGACGATGCTCAGGAGTTGGCAAAGCTCTACGCCAAAGGCGTGACAGTCGCCGCTGACTTGCTAAAGGCCCTGTTCGAGGCCTCGGCAGGCTCCACCCGCCGCGTCTGCGTGAACCTCGACCGAGTCCGCGAAGCCGCCCAAACCGCCGATCTGAAGCAGATCGCGCTTGCCGACTGGCGCGCTTCGGGCGGCGAGTTCTTCACCGGGGCGGTCCCCGGCGTTCGGCGGGGGCTGTAATGGCGCGCCTTCCTGCCCATCAAGCCCGGCCCGGTCGCCCGGAGATTTGGGCTGCCCTGCGCGCCCTCAAATCCGCCACCGGCGAGGAAATCCGCAAAACTGCCGCCGCCCAATGGGCGACCGCCGAGGATTATCTGCTCTCCTTAGTCGCGGCCGGGATTGTGACGGTCGAAGAACGGCCACCCCGCCGCCGCCGGGATAATCGCTTCACGCTGGTTCAGGACACGGGAGCCGAAGCCCCGCGCGTGCGGAAAGACGGCTCTATCGTTCCGCCGACGAAGACCGAGGCGCTTTGGCGCACGATCAAGATGCTGGGGAATTTTACCTACGCCGAGCTGGCTGCTGCTGCCGGAGCGGAAGGGCTGCAAGCCCGCGATTACTGCCAGCATCTCGCCCGCGCAGGCTATCTGCTGGTCACAGAGACCAAACACCCGAACCCGACGATCTACAAGCTCGCGCCGGGCAAAAACACCGGCCCGTTGCCGCCGCAAATCCAGCGGACGAAGACGGTTTACGATCCCAATCTGCGCCAGATCGTTTGGGCCGATGCCGACGCTGCCGCCTCGCGCTTTGATCGGGGGGCAGAATGACCGCCGCCCTAAACCGCGCCCGCGCCGCCTGGGGCGATGACCTCCCGGCCTGGGTGGAAGCCTTGGCACAGGAGGCTGACGCCACCAATCAAGCCCGCGCGGCGCGCCGGATCGGCTATAGCGCCGCCGCCGTCTCGCAAACCCTATCCGCCACCTATAAAGGCGATTTAACCGCCGTTCAAAGGGCGGTTGAAGGGGCCTTAATGGCGGCGACAGTGACGTGCCCGATCCTCGGCACGCTCGGCACCGACGTGTGCCAGCAGCACCAAAAGGCCGGGTTCTCCAGCGGCAACCCGCTTCGCATTCAGCTTTACAGCGCCTGCCGAAACGGCTGCCCGCACTCTCGCCTTACCCCCCATTCAGGCTCACCGAGCGCAGAGGAGGTCGCATGACCAATGTCATCCATTTGGCTGCCGTGCTGCGCTCGCCGCCAATCGAGCCGCCGCCGCAGGCTTCCCGCTTCCTCGCGTATTTGCAGGAAACGCTGGCAGCCTACATTCCGCAGCTTATCGGGCTAATGATCGCCCCCGATTTGGGCGGGCCGGAACAAGCGGGCGCACGGAAATCGGTTCTGGGTATGGAGCCGTTCCTGCGCTCGGGCCGGGGCATGGCTCGCACGGCGCAAGATTGGCCGATGCTGGCTTTTGAGCGGTCGTTGACCTACCTCGCCCGCGCGAAAGAGGCCGAAACTACCGACGATCTGCGCGCCGCTTTCGGGCTGCTGGCGTCCGCTCTTGGAGCGGCGCTGGCCGAATGCACCCCCGCCCTGTGGGTCACGGCTGACCCTCTGTTCAACGGCACCGCCTGGGATGGCGAAGGCGGTGCGGCATGAGCGCGCCCCACAGACTCTACGCCGTCGTTCGTACCGACGATGACTACGAACCGTCGAGCAACCAAGTCGCGGCATACCTGTCAAAGCGCGATGCCGAACAGCATGTGGCTCGTGCACAGCTTGCTAACATAGTGCTCACGGGCGCGCTGAGAGAACTCAGCGAAAAGTTGGGCGACGACTACTGGGCCGATAAAGGGAGGCGAGCGAGGAGGCGCCTCTGCGCCAAGAACAAGGCTCTGCTCGGCCCTGTCGATGATGGCAATAACCTCTACTGGGTCTGGCAAATGCCGCTCCTCACCAACGTGCCGGAGGTGAAGCGATGACCCTCAATAATCCAGCCAACAACAGCCGGGGGATGGCCCATTTTGCGGCGACCGGCCCCGTGGGCAAGACCTGCGCCGACTGCGCTCATCTCCGGCCTGCGTTGGGGAAAATGTCTTATTGCAGCGAGTATCAGCGCCTAACGCGCGACAAGAAAACGACCATCACGGGATACGCTCAGGCTTGCAATAAGTTCGTAGCAAAGCCGTCTGCCCCACCCCCGAAACCCGTCGCCCCGCCGCCGCGCCCAACCCTCCCGCAGAAAATCTGCGCGATGCCCACCTGCAAGCGGCACGTCGATAGCTGGGCTCAATTTTGCGCCTACCACTGGTTTGGGCTGCCCGATACCCATCAGCAGCGCGTCACCGCCGCGCGGAAAGAGGAAGCCCCGGCGTTGGCAGACGCGGTGACAGCGGCAGTGCGCTGGCTTCAAACCGAAGGGGACCGGCCATGACCGCGCGCAGCACGGTGACGCCGAAGGGCAGACAGCGCCGCTGCCCGGTCGAAGGCTGCCCGAACTATCACGGCACCGACCAAGTCCTGTGCCGGGGCCACTGGTTCAAGAGCCCCAAACCCCTGCGCGATGCGGTGTGGGATGCGTACCGCGCTCGTGACCGGGAGCGGTCGTTCGGTGCGATCCGCAGCCTCTTGGAATGGCACGCCGAAACGGTCCCGCCCGCGCCGGAAGGGGGACAGCCATGACCCTGCTCGTCGCCCGCATCCTTACCGCCCTGCACCTTCTGCGCCCGTCCGCCCATCCGCCGCTGCCGTTCCGGCTGCCCCTGCGCCGCGCGCTGCTCTCCGTCCACGTTCTCAACACGACCTATCCCGAAAGGATCGACCGATGACCGAAGAAACCCTTCAGCCTAGCGCGCAGACTGAACCGCCTGAGTTCCGCGAGTATTGGAAGGACGGCAAGGGCAACCTGTGGCACCACTCGAACGTCGATCCGGCAGAAGCCCTGGAAGACGCCCTGGTCGAGAAGCAACTGGGCTTCGCCCGCGATCTCAACGCCCAGATCGCGCGCTTCCGCGTCCATTGCTTTGAAGAGATCAATAGCTTTCTCGACATCCTGCACGAGAAGTACAAGACCAAGCGCGGCGGTAAGAAGGGCAATCTGACCTTCACCAGCTTTGACGGCCTATCGAAAATCACCGTGCAGGTTGCCGAACACTTGACCTTCGGCCCCTCGCTTCAGGTGGCGAAGACGCTGATCGACGAGTGCATCGCCGATTGGGCCGCCGATGCCCGTACCGAAATCCGCGCCCTGGTCGATCACGCCTTCCGGCCCGATAAGGAAGGGCAGGTCAGCCTGTCCGCCGTGCTCGATCTGCGGCGGGTGAAGATCGAAGACGCGCGCTGGAAACGCGCCATCGATGCCATCAACGACAGCCTGCGGGTCGTCGGTTCGAAATCGTACATCCGCTTCTACAGCCGTCCCAATCTCGACGCCCGCTGGTCGGCGATCACCATCGACCTCGCCAGCGCCGAAACCCCGGCATCGGCCAGCGAAGGGGAGGTGGCATAATGCTCGAAACTCTCAGCCTCGCTGGCTCGCTCGTCGCGCTACTCGCCTGCGTTCTCGTCGCCCGCCGCTGCCGGAAAATTGAACAGTCGGCATGGCAAACGGTCGCGATCCTCAATGACGCGCTGAAGCGTTATGCGAAGGGGGATGCGTGATGGATAACCCCGACCAAACCCCCGAAGTCGGCGGCATCGCCGCCGATCAGCTCCGGTCTTACATCGAACGGATTGAGCGGCTGGAGGAAGAGAAGGCCGGGATCGCCGCCGATATTAAAGACGTTTTCGCCGAAGCCAAAGGCAATGGGTTCGATGTGAAGACCATGCGCCAAATCTTGCGCCTGCGGAAACTCGAAGAGGTGGATCGGCAGGAGCAGGAAAGCCTGCTGGACCTCTATAGGCGCGCCCTCGGCATGGCCGATGGCCCGCTGCCTGACGACGAATAGGTGCGCCATGTCCCTGAACATTCCCGCCCTCCATGCCCGGCGAGATACATTCAATTTCGCCTGCCCCAGCGGCTCGTCGGTCTGCGTCCGCGAGGACGATGGCCGGGGCACCATCACCCAAACGCGCTGCGCTGCCATCGTCCTTGGCTCCGGCGATGTTGTCGTTTGGCTCACCGACCGCTTGGGCGCGGTCAACATCGACCGGGTAACGCCACTCCGCCAGACCCAGGCAGGTGCAGCATGAGCGCCCCCGATATCGTCAAAATCCGCGCCCGCATTCGTGCCCTGCTGGCGAAAACCGTCGATGCGGGATGCACCGAAGCCGAGGCCGAGACGGCCGCTGCCCGCGCGCGTGAGCTGCTGCGCGAGCACGGCCTGACCGAAGACGGCGTGCTGGGCTACGAAATTGTCGAACTGCGGATGCCGGTCGGCGCACGCCGGGCAATCACCGATCCGCTCGGCAGCGCAATTGCCGTGGCCAGCGGTTGCAAGACGTGGCTGGAAATCGGCCATGGTCGGAACCGGGTTTACTACGGTTTCGAACCGGACACGTTGGTCGCCGAATATTTGCACGAGGTGGTCTACGGCGTTGTCGAGCGCGCCCGTGTCGTGTTTCGGGGAACACCAGAGTACAAGCGGCGGCGCACCGCCAAAACCCGCAAGGGGCTGATGGACGCCTTCATCCAGGGCCTCGTGGATGCCTTGGTCGGCAAGCTCTTAAACTCCGCCCCCGCCGACCAAGCCGAGAAGACGAAGAAGATCGAAACCGCCTTCGAGGCGACCGGCACCTCTCTCTCGAAGGCCAAGCCCTCGCCGCGCGCGAACTCCAACAGCTTTGCCGGGGCCTATTCATCGGGCCGAGCGAACGGTGCTGCCGTTGGCATCCATATGGGCATGGGATCGTCCGAACCCACCCGCCAGATCGGATATCGGGGAGGGGTCGAATGACCCACCCCCAGGACCTCGCCCGACTAGCGCATGAGTTGCGGCTTACCGCCGTTGACGGCACTGGCGACGAGGCCGAGGCCATTACCGCCTTGATCGACGCCGCCGTGCTGGTGGCGGGCGGCGACCCCGATTTGATTGACCATCTCTACTACCTGCTGCGCAACACCCTGACCGATCTGGATGCCCTCTGATGACGACAGCCCAGAAATCCCTACTGCCCGCGATCCACGCGCAACGCCGCAACACGCTCGGCTTGGCCGAGGAGGCCGACTGGCGAGCATTCCTCAAAACAACCACTGGCAAGGAAAGCCTTCGGGAAATGACGCAGGCCCAGCACAAGCGCGTGCTGGCCAAGCTGCTGCCGAAGGGCAAGCCCTATCACGGCAAGCCGCGCCATGCCGCAGGCGCCCAAATGGGCAAAATCCGCGCCGAATGGGTCAAAATCGCCAAACTCGGCGGGGTCGATAACGGCTCTGAAGAAGCCCTCGCCGCCTGGATCGCCAAGGCCAGCGGCCAAGACATCGGCCTCCTCGATGTCAAAACCGCCTCCAAGCTGATCGAGCAGTTGAAGGCGTGGCGGCGACGGCTGGAACGCGAAAGGGGGAACGCATGACCGGCTATCCCCCTGAGTTCGAGGCGTTTTGGGCGGCTTACCCCAAGCGCATCGGCACCAATCCCAAGAAGCCGGCCTTCAGGGCATGGGAGAAAATGCGGAAAATAGCCAGCGCCGAAGACCTGAGCCGCGCGGCGAAAAACTTCGCCGCCGAATGCGTTAAGCTGAAAACCGATCCCGCTTTCGTGCCCCACACCCGCACTTGGTTGGCCCAGGAACGCTGGACGGACTATCTCGGCACGCCCCCTGATAGCCCGCCGCCGGACGGGGGAGGCGAAGACTTGCCCCACCTTTTCTATGTCTTGCGTGATCGCCGCCCGGATTTGACCGTCGCTGTCTGGAAATCCTGGCTGGCACCGCTCAAAATCAGCAAAAAATCCGGCGAACCGATCAACATCACCGCGCCCACGGCCTTTGAAAGCAGCCAGTGCCAAAGCCGCTGGGGGTCGGACCTGACGGCGCTCCTCGGCCCTATCGTCTGGCGGGTGGCGAAATGAAACCCCTCGGCCAAGCCCTCGCGGTTCCCCAGCGCACGCAGATCGAAATCGACCTTTTGATGTCGATGCACCGAAAAATCGAACCGCTCGCCCTCGATCTGCAAGACGCCACCGATGCTCGTGAGGTCGGCGCGCGCGGGGCTTACTTGAAGGTGCTGGAGATGATCGACCGCGCGGCGGCTGCACGCCGCGCCCGGCCTGCCCAGGGAGGTCGCCGTGGCTGAAGGTTGGGATGATCTTTTGGAGGCGGTTGGCACCGAAGCGGCCCTGAAGCTCGCCATTGCCTTCGGCGGGCGGCGCGTGCCGGTGCCGCGCAACGCCAATAAGGCCAGCAAGATCATGCCGGTCATCGGGCGGGAGCCGACCGAGCGGCTGGTCGCGGCCTTCGGGGGGATTAGCCTCGTGCTGCCCGTCGCTCACGCCCGCCTTGCCGCCGCCCACCGGCTCCGTCGCCAGGGGCTCTCGATTGATGCTATTGCCGCCCAGCTTTGGATGAGCCGCTCGGGCATCAAGAACCTACTGCGCCAAACGCCGCCCCCCGACGCGCTTTGCGCGTCAAACACACAAACCAATGAAATCATGAATGCCGCAAAAGCCGCCCTGCTGCCCCAGTCTGCTGCATCGCCTCTGGGCGCAGCGGCCTCGGCCAACAGTGCCCAGCTTGATATTCTCGACTGGTTGCAGGGGCCGAGGGAGGGGCTTGCAAAAGAGTAAGACTGCTCAAAGCACTTGACGCGCGCCGCCCGATCCGGCAACGCTCTGTCTTACGGGCCTGATAAACCCGAATGGCAAAGGCGGTGCCGCCCGTGACCCGGCGCACGCTTATATTTTGTTCCAGGGTCCGCACGTGCATGTCCAAGGCTCGCGCCTAAAGACGTGCGGGCATGACCTTTGCCATGTTTATCAGCCCTGGACGCCAGCGGTGCGCCTGATAAACGCGCTCTTGCGTCCCGTTTTAACGCCACGCAAAGGGGCAGATCATGCTCACCAACACTCAAATTGTGTCTAAAGCCGACCTCGTTTTGATGGAGGGCGAGCCTCGGATTGAGGACGAACGTCTCGCCGTTCTGATGGGGTTCAAATATCCCCACAATATCAGGAAGTTAATCGCTCGTTACAAGGACACGCTGGAGCGGTTTGGGATGTGCTTCCAGGTTGGAAGGACATCTCCGGTGGGAATTTGGGGCGGCGAAAAGCCCATCACCATCACCTACCTGAACCGCCGTCAGGCTTTGTTCCTCGCCACCAAATCCGGCACGCCCCAGGCGGCGGAGGTGACGGTGCAGATGGTGGAAGTGTTCGACCAGTACCTTACCGACCAGCGCCAGCCCCCGGCCTTACCGGCCCCAGCCCCACTGCCGTCGAAACTGCTGAAACGGCTGGCGGCGGAAGCGCTAAAGACCAAGCCGGAGTGGCGGCAGGTGCGCGGCTATGCCAAACGCGGCTTTCGTTCGGCGGAAATCGCCAAACTCTGCGGCCTCTCGACCCGCCGCGTGTCGGCCATTCAGCGCGATCTGCGCGCCGCCGGTTTGTTGGGCGAGGTGCAGCATGGCTAATCTCAACCCCACAGAAGAACGGGCGTTTCTGCTCAGTGACGTGGCCGAAGCCACGCGCGGCCTGGGCGACCTGCTCGACGCTGCACCTGACCTGCACATGGTCTCGCCTGCCGCCCTGGCGGCGCTGGTCCGCTGTGTCGGCGTGGCGCTGAAACAGGCGGAAGGGCTTTCGGCGTAAAAAAAGAGGGGGCGGTTTTCCGCCCCCTCTTGCTTTATTGCGGCTTGGCCGAGAGTGTCCATACGCCAGGGTTAGCGTATTTCGAGTGGATAGCAATGCCATCGCCAAGTGTGATTTGCCGTTCGGGTTGTTTCTCGAAAGTGCTGGCAATATCACTAATCGCCGCAATAACCTGATCTTCTGTTGCGCCAGGAATGAAGGCATCGAGTAAAAACTTTAAGCGGACGAAATGAGTGCTTAACATTTCGGCGTTTCCCGTCACCTTGCCGGCGAAATCAATTTGTGTCACTTTGTCGCCTGCGGCCAACATTCGGAAAGCAAAATCCTGACGCTGGACCATAAATTCACCCTTGTTTATCTCTGTTGCCTCCAGGCTCATACCTTTTAGCATCAAGAGTGCGTCAAGCGTTTTTGGTTTTAGGGCCTGGGCTTTGGCGGCGGCGGGCATACTGGCGATCTGCTGCGTCGGGCTTTCCGGTTGGATCGCGTCAATGCGGAACAGAAATCCCCCGGTTTTTTGCGAATACCGAACGGTGATAAACCCAAAGTCGCGTCCCTCGTGCCCATAAGTAGCATTCACCCCAAAGCTATCCTTTATGTTCTTATTTTCATATTTTTTGAGATTTACGAAAAAATCACCGACATAATTTTTGGTGAATTTCTCATCTGCATTTGGCAAAGATACCGTCATGATTTTTGAAGCGTTCGATTTATGAAAATCTAGGTCTTTGCGGTCCTTCTGAACGACGGCAATATACTCAATGCTTTGCACATCGCGCCCGTCGCTTTTGAGGATGACAATGAAATTATCATCGGTTTTCATATAGATACCGTTACTGACATCGCCGACCGGAATATTGATCGCGGTCAGGGCCTTCACGGTTTCCTCGGTGGTCGATTTCAACCCAGCGGCTTGGGCCGACATGGGGAGCAGGGTCAACAGCAGCGCGGCGCTGCGTAAGGACACGAACTGATAAGCCATTCCGAATACCTTTGTATTTATTGCGCGTGTTGCTTAGAAATTTAACCCGTTTTGCGCGTAGCCGCTACCCCCTGGCGCGCGCTCCGGCTCTGCGCTAGGCTAGAGGGGCTGGGTTTTAGGGGTCATCTCTGACCCGTGCACCGGTCCCGCATATCCGAGCATTCTGGCTGAAATTCACCGCCCCGGATGCCGCGATGCCGCCCGCCCCCAAAACTCTCCCCGAACTTCATGACATGCTCGACCGGCTGATTGCGCGGGAAGGCGGCTATGTGGAGCATCCTGCCGATCCGGGCGGCGCGACCAAATACGGCATTAGCCTTTCCTGGGCGCGACGCGTCGGGCTGGATTTGGATGGCGACGGCGATACCGACCGCGACGATATTCGGCTGATCGACAGGGAAACCGCCCGCTCTCTTTATCGCGACTATTTTTGGGTATCCCCCCGCATCGACATGCTTCCGCCGTTGATGCAAGAGCAGGTGTTGGATTGGGGCGTTAACGCCGGGCCAGCCCTTGCGATCCGCGAGCTTCAGAAGGTGGTGAATGGGTTCGTCCGCATCGTCGGCAGCGGCCTTATTCCACTGAAAGAAGACGGACATATCGGCCCCCGCACCGCCGAGACCACGGCGCACGTCTTAGCGCAGCACGGCCCCGGCCTACTTAACGCCTATGCCCATGCCCGCTGCGAATTTTACCTCCGGCTGGTTAAGGCAAACCCGGCTAATCGCGCGTTCATCGCTGGCTGGCTGAACCGCGCCTCCGAATTTTTCACCGATGGCACCCGCGCGACATTTAACGCCGCTGAAGGGCGCATCGACTACGCCAGCGCGCCGTAGCCTTCAGCGCGCCTTTAAGGAGCCTTCAAGTGAACGAAACCAAACTTTGGTGGCAGTCGAAAACCATCATCGGTGCGATTGTCGCTGTCATCGGCGTCGGTATCCGGCTGGCTGGCTATGAACTGGCCGAGGCCGATCAGGCCGTGGTGACCGAGGCGGTTGGCACCCTGTTCAATGTCGGCGGGTCGCTGTTCGCGATTTATGGCCGTGTCACCGCCGCCGCCGCTATCGGCAAATGACCAGCAATCTCCCGCTGGCAGGGGTCGTGATCGCTCTCGCCGTTTACGTCCTCTGGCTCTTGCTGCGCGAGGGCCGGGCGCGGGGAAAGGCCGAGGCCGAAACCAAAGCCGCAACCATCGACAAGGAGATCGCCGCCGATGTCGCGGAAATTCAAGGCCGTCCTATCCCTGGCCGCAATGCTCTGCTTGAGCGGATGCGCGACCGCAAGAATTGATCCCCCTCCCTGTCCGCGCCCGGATGGCCGCGTTGCGGACGAACTTGCGGGGCTGTCGGAGACGGCAGCCCCGAACTTTTGGACGTGGATGGGGCGGCAAGAACTTCAGTGCGACGCCATCGACCGCATCCGATCAGGAAAGGGTGTGCTGTGATGGAGCTACTCAAAGAATGGGCGTGGGTGCCGCAGCTTGTCAGCGTCGTCCTCATTCCGCTGCTGGTTTCGTACCTACGGGGTATTTTCGCCAGCAAGGCCGCCGTCGAAAAGCTGGCGGAGGCGCATGCGGAGTTTGAGACCCGCTTGTCGCTCGCCGAACAACGAATTGCCGATGCCCCGACCCAGCGGGACTTTGCCGCCCTGCGCACGGATTTCTCCGCCCTGCACGGCGATCTGCGCGCCCTGACCGCCGAACTACGCGGTTTCAAGGAGCTGTTCGAGCGGGCCGAAGAAACCCTGGGCCGCATGCACTCGGCTATGATGAAGGAATAGACCATGAAGGGCGCTTATCGCGAGCTGTTCTGGCAAGATTTGCGGCTGGCCATCTTGCGCTGTCTCGCCGAGGCGTCAGGGCTGTCGGTCAACGGCAGTCTGTTGTTCAAGATGCTGCGCTCGATCTCGCACACTGCCACCCGCGACCAGACCGAACAGGCGCTGGCGTGGCTGGCCGAACAGGGATTGGTGATGGCCGAGCGGATCGACGGGACGGATTTGCAAGCTGTGACCCTGCTGGAGCGCGGTGAGGATGTCGCCGAAGGCCGCGCCACCGTGCCCGGCGTCGCCCGTCCGTCGCGCCCGCGCTAAACCGCCATGACGGAAACCCCGAAACGCCCCCGCAAGCGGTCGGCCCGGTCCTCGGTCGAAGAATTGCCGCCGCAGATCCGAAGCGCGATTGATGAGGCGCTGAAGCAGGGGGTGACGCTCGACCAGATCGTCAAGGCCGTCCAGGCGGCAGGGGCCGAGGTCAGCCGCTCGGCGCTGGGGCGCTACAAGCTCAAATATCATCGCTTGGGCGAGCAATTGCGTCGCACACGCGAGATTGCCGATGTGTTCGTTTCCCAACTCGGCGCGGCACCGGAAGGCAAACAAGGGAGGATCATTACCGAGCTTGCGCAGGGGCTGATTTTCGATTTCCTGACCCCGGACGAAGACGGCAAAATGCCTGAGCTTGATACCGAGGGGCTAATGTTCCTGGGCAAGGCCATTAAAGACTTGGCTTCCGCCGAAAAAACCTCTGCCGACCGCGAGCTGAAAATTCGGGAGGAAGAGCGCAAGCGCGTGCTGCTGGAAGCGACCACTCAAGCCGTCGCGGCGGGCAAGGCACATGGGCTTTCCGCCGAAGGGCAGGCCGCGATCCGCGCCACCCTGCTGGGGATGAAACGCTAATGCGGGATTGGAGCCTGCCCACTGGCGTGCAGCCCGACGAGGTGCCTGCGGTTCTGCTGGCGTACCAGCAGCGGCTGATCGAAACCGTCTCGGCCAATGCCGTAACGGTTTATGAGAAATCCCGCCGTATCGGGATTTCCTGGGGGGCGGCGGCACTGGCGGCCCTGATCGCCGGATCGCAGCGGTCGGCGGGCGGCATGACCGTCTATTACATGGGCTATAATCTCGATATGGCCCGCGAGTTTATCGATTATGTCGGCACCTGGGCCGAAGGGTTTAGCCTGGGCGCAAGCGTGGTTCAGGAAGTGGTGCTGCAAGACCCGGACGGCGATATCAAGGCGTTCCGGGTAGAGTTCGCCAGTGGCTTTTCGGTGGTAGCCTTGCCCTCCACCCCGCGCGCCCTGCGCGGTAAACAGGGGCTGGTTATTCTCGATGAAGCGGCCTTCCACGACGACCTTGAAGAGCTGCTGAAGGCCGCCTTCGCCCTCCTCATTTGGGGCGGCAAGGTGTTGGTGGTCAGCACCCATGACGGCGTTGAAAATGCGTTCAACGAATTGGTCGAGAGTGTCCGCAGTGGACGCAAACCCTATGCGCTGCTGCGGACCAGTTTCGATGATGCCCTCGCCGATGGGCTCTATAAGCGCATCTGCTTGGTTGAGGGCAAACCGTGGTCCCAGGAAGACGAAGATACCTGGCGCGCGGGCATCTACGCCTTCTATGGCGAGGGCGCGGCGGAAGAGCTGGATGTCATCCCACGCCGCAGCGGCGGGGCTTATTTCTCCGGCGCGCTGGTTGAGGCCCGCATGGTCCCCGTGCCCGTGCTACGCCACGCCTGCCCGCAAGGTTACGAAGAGCGGCCCGACGATCTGCGGGAAAAAGAAACCCTGGCGTGGTGCGAAGACCATCTCGCACCGCTGCTGGCCGAGCTGCCCAAAGCAGCAGCCCACGCCTTCGGGATGGACTTCGCGCGGTCGGGTGATCTCTCGGTCATTTGGCCGGTCACGATCCAGCAGAATTTGACCCGGTACACGCCCTTCACGGTCGAGCTGCGGAATGTGCCCTTCCGGCAGCAGGAGCAAATTCTGTTTTTCCTTGCTGACCGGCTTCCGCGCCTTCAGGCGGGGGCGCTCGATGCGCGGGGGAATGGTTCTTCCTTGGCCGAGTACGCTATGCAGCGTTACGGCGCGGGGCGTATCCACCGCATCATGTTCACGGCCCAATGGTACCTCGACAATTTTCCGCGCTACAAGGCGGCGCTGGAAGACGGCACGATGACCCTGCCGCAAGACCGCGATGTTCTAGAAGACCACCGCGCCGTCAAAATGGAAAAGGGCATCCCCCGCGTCCCCGAAAAGCGGACTACCGGCCAGAGCGGCCAGCGCCACGGCGACGCCGCCATCGCCGCGCTGTTGGCGCATTTCGCGTCCCGGCAGGAGCCGGTCGAGATTGATTTCGAGGTTGTTGCAACCCGCGCCGATTGGTCGGGTGGTGGCTTCGGCGGCGGCGGCTCACTTTTTGGGGGCTATGAGGGATGATTAAAGACGTGTTTAAGGCCCTGCAGGCCGCCTTTAAGCCATCCGAGGCTCCGGTTGACAAAGTGATCCTGGGCAATGCCGTTATTGCGCTTCAGCAGCCGACCCGGACGGATAAGCAGCTTAATCCGCAGAGTATCGCCCAAGCCCTGAAGGCCGCCGATCAAGGCAATTTTGCCGAGCTGATGGGCCTCGCCATCTTGCTAGAAGACCGCGATACGCAATGGCGCACCGTGCTGCAATCGCGCAAACTCGCCGTGATCCAGTTGCCGATCTCGGTCGAAGCCGCTGCCGACGATGATCGCCACCAAAAGGATGCCGAGCTTGGCCGCGAAATCCTCGGCCAATCGGGCGTGCGGCGGCTGGTGTTCGATCTTCTCGACGGGGTGAGTAAAGGGTTTTCGGTGGTTGAAACCGAATGGACTACCGGGGCGAAACGCTGGTTGCCCTCCCGCTTTGTTTATCGCGATCCGCGCCTCTTCAGGACCAAGACCGACGATCCCGATCAAATCCTGTGGACGCCGAACGCCGCCGATAAGCAGGGGATAAACCCCGACGAGCCGTTACAGCGCGGTAAATACATCGTCCACAAACCCATGCTCACCAGCGCGCCTGCGCCACAAGCGGGCCTGTGCCGCCTGGGGATTTGGCTGTGGATGTTCAAATCCTTCGGCATTCGGGATTGGGTCGAGTTTCTGGAGGGTTATGGCCAGCCCCTGCGGGTGGGCAAATACCCGGCCTCCGCAACGCCTGATGAAAAAGCCATCCTGAAGCGCGCCGTCCTCGAATTGGGCCGCGCTGCTGGCGTGACCATCCCCATTGGCATGGAATTGGCCTTTGAGGGTATTGGCGAGGGTAAGGCCAGCCCGGACCTGCATTTGAAACTGGTCAGCTACTTCGACCAGCAGGCTTCGAAACTCGTGCTTGGCCAGACCACAACCACCGACGCCATTGGCGGCGGTCATGCGGTTTCCAAGGAACACAACGAAGTGCGCGGCGATATCCGCGACGCGGACGCCGCCGATCTGGCCGAAACCTTAGAGCGCGATCTAATCAAGATCGCCATCGATCTGAACCACGGCCCGCCGCCCGATGGCCTTTATCCCCAGGTGAAAATCGCCGAACCCGAAACCGCCGATATCGCCGTCCTCACCACGGCGTTGAAGGAGCTGGTGCCGCTGGGCTTGCGCGTCGAGCAGTCGGTGGTGCGCGACCGTATCGGTCTGCCCGATCCGCCCGAGGGGGGCGCGCCGGAGCTGCTGCTCTCCGCGCCGGGCGCTGTGAACGCGGCACCGGTTCCTCAGCCGCCCGAACTGCCACCGGCAACCCAGGCCGCGTTCCTCGCCCGCCATGCCCGCACGGGGGGCGCTGCCGCCCCCTATATCGCCCGCCTGTCCCGCGAAACCGCGCCTGCCATCGACGCAATGGTCGCGGAGGTCCGCGCCATGCTCGACGCCGCTGCGGATAAGGGGTTGACCTTGGCCGAGGTGCGGGACGATCTGCTTCGGCTCTATGACCAGCTCTCGGCGGACGAGATTGGCACGCTGCTGGCGCAGGCTGCGCTCGTGTCCCATCTAGCCGGAAACGCCGAAGCCGAAAAAAAAAACTGAACGCCCGGCGCTTTAAGGCTGAAGCGGTAATCCCCCGCGCGTTTGACGCGCAAAGCGCATCGGGCGAGGTCGATCCGACCTCCCTGCCGTTTGATGAAGCGATCCGCTTTTTCCGGGGCAAGGTGCCGATCCCCACGCAAAAGTGGGACGATCTTTCGAAGGGCGAGCACGCCCGCGCCTTCATGGTGGCCGGGGCGATCAAAGGGCAGCTTCTGACCGATTTCGCCGATGCCATTGGCCGGGCGATTGAAGACGGCGAGACGCTGGAGGATTTCCGCAAGCGGTTCGACCAGATCGTGAAGAAACACGGCTGGAGCTATAATGGCGGGCGCGACTGGCGCACGCGCGTGATCTACGAAACCAATCTCGACCAAGCCTATATGGCGGGCAAATGGGAGCAGATCGAACGGCTGAAGGATCGGCGGCCCTATCTGCGCTACGTCCACGGCGCCTCGGTCGATCCGCGTCCCGAGCATTTGGCATGGCACGGCCTGGTGCTGCCGGTCAATGATCCCTTCTGGCAAACCCATTACCCGAAGAACGGTTGGGGCTGCACCTGCACGGTCATGCAACTCTCCGACGATGATCTAAAGCGCTACGGCTGGACGGTTTCGCCGCCGCCGCCGATTAAGCTCGATCCCAAAACCGGCCTGCCTGCGGGGATCGACAAAGGGTTCGACTACAATGTCGGTATCGCCCATGTCGGGCGGCGCTTGGCCGACGATGCGCTGGCAACCTGGGAGGCCGAGCAAACCCGCGCCCGCGCCGCTGGCAAAGCCTCCTCCGGCTGGCGGCGGATCACGCCGGGAAGCTGGGCGTCGGCGGGACGGCCCGAACTTCTGCCCGCGCGCCCGGCCCAGGC
>CAZNVY010000079.1:0-8849 GCA_964576605.1 uncultured Elstera sp.
CCCGGCGTATCCAGCGCCATCTGCTGCACGCTGCCCTGCCCGCGCACGAACTGCGTGCGGGCGACCGAACAACTAATCTGCGTCACATCGGCGGGCTTCAGCGATAGGAAGGTCAGCCATTTGCTCGACAGCGCCTCCGCCGCCGACCCGACCACCTGCCCCGGCCCCGTCGCAAGCCCGACCGATCCGTCGAGACTGGCGGCGAGCGCCCTTAGGTTCTTGCCTTCTGCCGAAAATTTGAACGACAGATCGGCCTTGGTCTTCAGCACCGGCTCCTCCCCCAACAGGGCCGAAAGCTGCGCGGTATCCACCGCCGCCGCCTCGCCGGTCATCCAGAGTTTGCCGCTTGGTTCAATGACCACATCGGCGGCCAGCTTCCCATCCGCCGCCGTCAGCCGCAGCGGGCGCAGGGTGAATTGACGGTTACGCAGGGCGACTGCGAGCGAGACATCCTTCACTTCGCCGCGCCCAGTCTTCAGCCGCGCCACGGCCAGCTTCACATCGCCTTCGACCGGCGCCTGGGTAATCGCCGTGAGATCGACCGGCATATCCGGGATTACCCGGTCGTCACCCGCTTTCGCCGGGGCGGCACCGCCGCTCGAACTGCCCGATGCTGGGGCGGGACCAGGCTTCCCCAGGAACGCCGCGAGATCGATTTCGGGGATGGCGAGATCGGCAGTCACGCGCGGAATCCGGCTGCCAAGATCGGCCCCCGCCCGCCCGGTGACGCGCGTCGCGCCCCAATCCAAGACCAGATCGGCCAGTTGCGGCGCGGTCGTCGAGCCGGACAGTTTCGCCGTCAGCGACGCCCCCGCGTCCGGCACCGCCAGACTTTCCGCCCGGCCGAGGGAGACCAGCAGGCTCTTGAGGTCTGGCGCGCGCGCCGTCAGTGTCAGCCCAAAGCTGGGACCGCTGAGGCCGACCGTGCCGGTCGCCGTCGCTTCCGTCTTGCCGGTGGTCAGTACCGCGCGGGTTAGGGTCAGCTTATCGCCCGCCAGCGCGCCTTGCGCGGTCAGGGAGAATTTCGGCAGCTTCTCCGGCCAGTCGGCGGCATTGATCCCAAAGCCGGGGGCGGCCTTTTTCAGGGTCGTCAACTGCTCGCCGCTAACCGTCAGCGTCCCGTCCACTTGCCCGGCCTGCTTTCCAAGACCGAGCGTGCCGGTCGCATCGAGATCAAGCCCCGCGACCTGCCCTTTCAGCTTGACGGGATAGGCACCCTCGGCGCTCATCAGGCTGGCGAGCGCGCCAATTTCCCCGGTCAAATCGAGCGGCGCATCATTCAGCACCGCTTTCACCGCCACCGGCACGGGCCTCCCGCCATCGGGTAACGCGAAGCTGAGGCGCGCCAAATCGAGCCGCTGCTGGGTTTTCCCGCTGCGATAGACGATACGGCTATCGGTAATCAGCACTTCCTTCAAGATCGGCAGCCCGCCACCGCGTCGGCCGCCTACCGCCGCCGGGGCAGGCGTGCCCTGGGCGGCGGCGGGCGACGGTTCGGGCGCGAAAACCCAATTACCCTGCCCCTTGGCATCGGTTTCCAGCAGAATATCGGCCTTGGCGAGATTGAGGCGTTCAACCTCCAGCCGCCCGTTCAGGATCAGCGGCAACAGCGCCACCTGCACGTCGAGCTTGCCGATACTGGCCATCTGCGGGCGCGATCCACCGGGCATATTGGCGATCGTCACCCCTTCGACCACCAACGCGGGGGAGAGGGAGCGCGAGAGGCTGATCGGCCCGGCCAGGGTCACCGCCCGGCCCGTCGCCGCCTGCAACTCCGCCGCGATCCGCTCGCGGTGATCGTTAGGGTCGACCAGGAACAACAAGGCCCCGGCCCCAACCACCACCAATCCCACCCCACCGCCGACGATCAGCAGCCCGGTGCGCAGCCAACTCCGAGGTGGCTTGGCAGCAACCGGCCGCTCCGGGCGTGGTTCCTTCGAGGGCGGGCCGCTTAGAATCGGGCGTTCGTCCATCATGGGCCTCTCCTGTCGGTCAGGTCAGATAGGGGGCGAGATCGTCCCAGGTCTTTAGGATCGCGCGGGCACCTTCCGCCGTAAGCGACGGCGGGGCATGATAGCCCCAATCGACCCCCAGCGCGGCGGCACCTGCCGCCCGCGCCATCTGCATATCATAAACCGTGTCGCCGATCATCAGCACGCGCGCCGGAACCGTTCCCGCTTCGGCCGCCGCCTGCCGAATCATGGCTGGATTGGGCTTGCCGGGGGCGGTATCGACCGTCTGCTGCGTGACGAAATGCCGGTGCAGCCCATGGGTTTCAACAAAAATGCGCATACCCCGGTTGCTTTTGCCGGTGGCGACGCCCATCAGCCGGTCTTCGGCCAACAGGCGATCCAACAGCGCCCGCGTGCCGGGATAAAGCGGATCGGGCACCGGGGCGGGCGTCGCCGTGCGGCGGGCAAGGTAGGTTTCTTTATAGGCTTCGGCGACGGCATAGGGATCAACCCCCTCCCCCTCCGGTATCGCGGCGAGCAGTTGGGCAACGCCATCGACCAACGCCAGCCCGACCGTATGGCGGATGGCCGCTGCCGAGGGGATTGGCAAGTCGTAGCGGATGAAGGCCGCTTCCATGCAGGCGATGATCGTGCGCTGGCTATCGACCAGCGTGCCATCGACATCAAACAGAATGAGATCGAAGGCCGCCATGCTACGCCCCCTTGGGAACGCTGAAGCCGAAATAGGCGAAGGTCTTTTTCATATGGGGCGGCACCGGGGCTGTTACTTCCAGAAACCCGCCGCGCGGGTGCGGAATTTTCAGCCGCCGAGCGTGCAGGTGCAGACTGCGCGAAAATTCGACGCCGTGGATGATCGCATCGGCCTGGCCATATTTCACATCGCCCAAAATCGGACAACCAATCGCGGCGCAATGGACGCGCAGCTGATGGGTGCGCCCGGTGATCGGGCGCAGGCGCACCAGCGCAGCACGCGGCGGGGCCGTGTCGATCACCTCATAATCGGTCACGGCGCGCTGACCTTCCTCGTCATCGACCGCCACCCGTTCCCCCTGCGGGCCGCCCTTTTTAGCGAGGCGCAGGGTGATTGAGCCTTCTTCCGGCGCCGGCACGCGGGCGGTGACGGCCCAATAGATCTTCTCCGTCTCGCGCGCCTTGAAGGCCGCCGCCAGCTTGGTTGCGGCCAGCGCCGTGCGGGCGAGAACGAGAATGCCGGAGGTGTCGCGGTCGAGGCGATGCACCAGACGCGGGCGTTCGTCGAGATCGAACTTCAGCGCGTCCAACATACCGTCGAGGTGCTTGCTCGTCCCGGTGCCGCCCTGAACGGCAAGGCCGCTCGGCTTGTTCAGCACCAGCACATCGGCATCGCGATGCAGAACCATCTGATGCAGGTCTTTGATCTCATGGGCATCGAGGGTGCGCGGCGGCGGCGGGCTGTCGAGATCGCCCAAGGGCGGAACGCGGATGATCTGGCCGGGTTCCAGCCGCTCCGCCCCATCCACCCGCTTGCCGTCGAGGCGAATTTGCCCCGTGCGCATCAGCTTCGACAGGCGCCCAAACGGCAGTTCTGGGAAATGGCGCTTGAACCAGCGGTCGAGCCGAATATCCGCCTCATCCGGGCTGACGGTACGTTGCTCGACGGCCATGATCTTTCTCCTAACTCCAGAGCCGAATAAACGCGGCCCCCAACCGGACCCCGGCATACCCCAAGGCGACCGATCCCGCCAGATACAAGAGCGCAGCCCCACTATCCCCCTTGTCAACGAGACCGGCAGCATCGAGACCAAAGGCGGAAAAAGTGGTGAAACCGCCCAAAACCCCAGTAGTGAAAAACAGCCGCGTCTCAGCGGAAACCGGCAGCGGCCCCGTGAACAAAGCCGTCAGCAGCCCCATCAAAAAACAGCCGATGAGGTTGACCGATAGGGTACCCCAAGGAAACCCCGTCCCCAGCCAGCGCCCGACGCCCAGCACCATCAGATAGCGCGCCATCGACCCCAAGGCCCCGCCGAGGCCGACCAGAAGAACGCTACTCATCGGAAGCCTCCTGCCGTTTGGCGCGCAGCCGGTCCCAATAGTCCAGCCGTTTGCGAATATCACGCTCGAACCCGCGTTCCGGCGGATCGTAGAACCGGGTGCGCGGCAGGTTTTCCGGGAAATAATTCTGGCCGGAAAACCCATCCGGCGCGTCATGGTCATAGGCATAACCCGACCCGTAGCCGATATCCTTCATCAGCCGCGTCGGGGCATTCAGGATATGTTTGGGCGGCATCATCGACCCCGTGTCGCGCGCCGCTTTCGCCGCCGCCTTAAAGGCGCGGTAGACGGCGTTGGATTTCGGCGCGGTCGCCAGATAGACTACGGCCTGCGCCAGCGCAAGCTCCCCCTCCGGCGAGCCTAGGCGGTCATAGGTTTCCCAAGCCGCAATCGCCTGGGTCAGCGCTGCCGGATCGGCCATGCCGATATCTTCCGCCGCAAAGCGCGTTAATCGGCGGGCGATGAAATGCGGGTCTTCGCCGCCCAGCACCATGCGCTGAAACCAATAGAGCGCCGCATCAACGTCCGACCCGCGCAGGGATTTATGCAGGGCGGAGATAAGATTGTAATGCTCCTCCCGGTCCTTATCGTAGAGCGGCGCGCGTTTCTGCACCGAGGCGAGCAGCCCCGCCGCATCGAGCACCGGCCCGTCTTTCAGGGCGAATAGCGCTTCGGCGAGATTGAGCAGATAGCGCCCGTCGCCATCGGCTAGGGTCAGCAGCAGCGCCCGCGCCTCGGCGGTTAGTGGCAGGGGCCGTTCCATCAGCGCTTCCGCCCGGTCGAGCAGCAACGCCAGCCCCGCTTCTTCCAGCCGTTTCAGCACAAACACCTGCGCGCGCGACAGCACCGCGGCGTTGAGCGAGAAGGAGGGGTTTTCCGTCGTCGCCCCAACCAGAATCACCGTGCCATCCTCCACCACCGGCAGAAACCCATCCTGTTGGGCACGGTTGAAGCGGTGGATTTCGTCGATGAACAGCAGCGTGCCCTTGCCCTGCGCCCGGCGTTTCGCCGCCGCCTCGAAGGTCTTGCGCAGCTCGGCAACGCCTGAGAGAACCGCCGATAGTGGCTCGAACACCAGCCCCGCTTCCGCCGCCAGCAGCCGCGCCAGCGTGGTCTTCCCGCAGCCGGGCGGCCCCCACAGGATCATCGAGCCTAAGCGTTTCGCCGCCAACATCCGCCCGATGGGACCGGACGGCCCCAAGAGGTGGTCCTGCCCGACGACCTCCGCCAGCCGGGCTGGGCGCAGCCGGTCGGCCAGGGGTTGCGTGTCGGCGCCGGGCAGCAGCGCGGGCGGGAACAGGTCGGTCATCGCGGGCTGAAATTCTCGGTCAAAACCTCGTCCCCCCGCTTGATGCTAATGCGCCAAGATTGGCCGCGCCCCAGCGCCGCCACCGCATCGGCGACGCTATTGATCGGCGAATTATTGATCTGCTGCAAGAGGTCGCCCTGCTGAAAGCCGACGCGCGCCGCCGGGCTGCGGGCGGCGATATCGAGCAGGATCACCCCGCGCGACGGGCCGGGAATGCCCAATTCCTCCACGAGCGCCGGGGAGAGGTTGGCCACGGTCGCCCCGGCCAGCGGCTGCTGGCCTTTCAGCAGGGTAGCCTCGCGCTTCGGGGTTTCGGGCGGGGCGATCAGCTTTGCCGCCGTGGTGATCGGCTGGCCGCGCCGCATGACGGTGAAGGTCGCCGTTTCGTCAATCGGCAGGGTGGCAATACGGAAGCGCAGGGCCTCCGGGTCCGGCACTTCATTCCCATTGATCGCGGTAATCACGTCACCCGACCGAATGCCCGCCTGCGCTGCCGGGCTATCCGGGTGAACCTCGGCGATCAGCACCCCCGCCGGGCGCGGCAGGCCAAGGCTGGCCGCAACCTCCGGCGTGACCGACTGGCCCGACCCGCCGAACCAGGCGCGGACGATCTTACCATTGCGCGCCGCATCGTCCGACAGGACCGTGCGCACCATATTCGCCGGAATGGCAAAGCCAATGCCGATGGAGCCGCCGGAGCGGGAGTAGATGGCGGTATTGATCCCCGCGAGCCGTCCATCCATCGTCACCAGCGCGCCGCCAGAATTGCCGGGGTTGATCGCCGCATCGGTCTGGATGAAGAAATTATAGTCGGTGATGCCGGCATTGGTCCGCGCCAGGGCCGAGACGATCCCCTGGGTCACCGTCTGCCCGACGCCGAAGGGATTGCCAATGGCCAGCACCAAATCGCCGACTTGCAATTGATCGCTGTCGATCAGCGGCAGCGTCGGCAATTGTTCGCGCCCGGCATCGATCTTCAAGACCGCGAGATCGACCCGCTCGTCCGACCGCAGCAGCTTGGCGTCAAACTCCCGCCGGTCGGACAGCACGACGCTAATTTCATCGGCATCTTTGATGACGTGAAAATTAGTCACGATTAGCCCATCGGGGCGCAGGATCACCCCCGACCCCAGCGAATTCTGCACCCGTTCCTGCGCCAGCCCTTGCGGCAGTCGATCCCCAAAAAACTGTCGGAAGAACGGATCGTTCAGCAAAGGCGATAGCGCCGCCTGCTGTCGCACCCGCTTTTTGGTATAGATATTCACCACAGCGGGCACGGTTTGGCGAACGACGGGGGCGAACGACAGGCTAATCTGCTCGCGGCTCTGCGGAACCGTCTGAGTACTCTGACCCGCTGCCGGTAGGACGGCCGCCCATACCGCCACTGTTAGCACCAATAGCCGTAGTTTTTTTCCACCCATTCCGTCCTCACTGTGCCAAGCTCTCTGTCATAAATCCGGGGAGGGAGCCTATGTCGGAGCAGAACGCCGCCTTAATCGCGCATTTTTACCGGAGTTTCCAGGCCCACGACGCGCAAGCCATGGCCGATTGTTACCATCCGGATGTGGTTTTCTCCGATCCGGCTTTTCCCCGCCTGACCGGAGCGGAGGCTGGGCGCATGTGGGCGATGCTTCTGTCCCGCGCTACCGATTTGGAGATCGAGTTCAGCAACATCAAGGCCGATGCCCGGCACGGGTCGGCGGAGTGGCAAGCGCGCTATATTTTTTCCAGCACGCGCCGCCCAGTACTCAACCGGATCGCCGCGCAGTTCGAGTTCAAGGACGGGAAAATCTTCCGTCACACCGATCAATTCGATTTTTGGAAATGGTCTAGTCAAGCCCTTGGCCCCACCGGCTTGCTGCTGGGCTGGACGCCGATGCTGAAAGCCAAAGTCCAGCGGCAAGCCGCGGAAGGCTTGCGGCGTTACAGCGAAAAACGGGTCGCTTAACGGCAATGGCCCGGCGCTAGCCTCAGCGGCTGCCGCTGCGCAGCGCGGCGGCCACCTCGAAACGCACAAGGACCGACCAGGGGGATCTATCCTCGCCAATCTTCAACGGATGAAAGATACGGGCCACGCCGCCGTCATCCACATAATGATAGGCTTGGCCCGCGCGCACGGCGGCTTTGGCCTCGATGCTCAGATCATCGGCGGGGGCACCAAGCAGCGCCCGATCCGGGTGTGCAACATAGGCGGCTTGATTGGAGAGCAGCATAAGCGCCCCAACCGAAAAGGGTTTGACGCGCGCCATATCGGCCTGCAAGCGCTCTAGCGCGTAATCGGTTCCCACCACCCCGGCGAAAACGCCTTTCAGCATGAAGGGGGACATGAGCGACGTGATCTTTACCGTGCGCCCGGCGACGGGATAATCATAGGGTTCGATCATCACGTCATGCCCCGCCCGGCGCGGCAGTTCGTACCAATCGTTCAGCCCCGGCGTATCATACCCAGTCAGGGGTTCCAGCTGAATTGCGCCGCTTCCGCGGTTCCAATAGGGAATATAGCGCCCGCTGGCATCATGGCCTAGTGCATTGACAAAATCAGCATCTGCCCCATCGATGACATTCGGCAGAGCACAGCATGAAATCGCCAGTAAATCCTCATTCTGTCGTAAATATTCGGCCATGATATGATCGATGACCTGACGCGATAGGGCCTTCTCCGACAGGCTCAATCCCTGCAAAGTTTGCTTAAAGGCATGAATAACCGCAGCTATCCGGCTGAAAAGAACATCCAATTTCGCCGCTTCGAGGGTTGCAATCCGAATGCCGCCTTGCAACAGGGTTTCGACTTCCGCCGTCTCAACGTCCTTCACCGCCGTCGTAATTTCGCGGTTCACCTCCTGTACCATGCGGTTAATGTCCGATGTAGCCTCCGAGGTCCGCTCGGCCAAGGCCCGCACTTCCGCGGCCACAACGGCAAAACCCCGTCCCGCCTCCCCCGCGCGGGCCGACTCGATGGTCGCATTGAAGGACAGCATTTTTGTATGTTTGCTGATGTCGCCGATAAACCCGGCAATCGACGCGATTTCGGTAAAACGATTCTCTAGCCGCGTTACCAAAAGCTTCACCTGCTCAATGGTAGAGGTCGGTCGCGAGCCGGACGGGTGCGGCAGAGAGCTAGGGGTCGCCGATACGCTGGAGCTGGTTCTCTCAGGGGATGCGTTACAGTCAAGCATCGGACAACCTCAAAAACACTGAACGGGCGTATCGAGAAAACACCTGAGCGGATGCAATAAATACACCACCAGATATCCGAAGCGTGTTCCTAGAGGCTAAAGGCTACCCTGATCCTGTTAAGCTTAAATTTCACCCGCGCCCTGAGGAGAAAATCACCAAATCCTAAAGGCGAAAAAGCGGCCCCCAAACTGGGGGCCGCTTTCCCAAACGCTATCGAGACGAAGAGGGGGTTTAGGCCGCCGCGTCCTCCACCTCGATCTGACCCGAATCGAGACCCTTGGCTGCCGGGTCGCGGTCGACCAATTCGATCACGGCCATCGGGGCGGCGTCGCCATAGCGGAACCCAGCCTTTAGCACGC
>CAZNVY010000079.1:8961-11580 GCA_964576605.1 uncultured Elstera sp.
GGCGTGCAGATCGCCGCGCTTGCCCAGGGTGATGAGCTTTTCGACGATGGGGCGCAGATCCTTCGCCTTCGGCAGGGTCGTCGTGATCTGCTCGTGCTTAATCAAAGCCACGGCCATATTGGCGAACATGGCCTTGCGGTGGCTGCTGGTGCGGTTCAGTTTCCGACCGCTCATACCGTGACGCATCTTCTTCTACCTCTTCAGCGGACCTACCGGCGGGGGGCTGCTCACCAGCGCCGCGCGACAGGGGTTTCCGTTAACCCATGAACCCGATCAATACGGCTCTTCGAGCCGCTTTGCCAGTTCTTCGATGTTTTCCGGCGGCCAGCCGGGGATTTCAAGACCGAGGTGCAGCCCCATCTGGGCCAGCACTTCCTTGATTTCATTCAGCGACTTGCGACCAAAATTCGGCGTGCGCAGCATTTCGGCTTCGGTCTTCTGCACCAGGTCGCCGATGTAAACGATGTTATCGTTCTTCAGGCAGTTGGCCGAGCGAACCGAGAGTTCCAGCTCATCCACCTTGCGCAGCAGGTTCTTGTTGAACGGCAGATCGTTGGCGCGATCTTCCTCGGCCGGGGCCTGCGGTTCTTCAAAGTTGATGAACAGCGCCAGCTGGTCCTGAAGAATGCGGGCAGCGAGAGCCACGGCATCTTCCGGCGAGACCGCCCCGTTGGTTTCGATGCGCATCGACAGCTTGTCGTAGTCGGTCTGCTGGCCAACGCGGGTGTTTTCCACCTTATAGCTGACCTTGCGGACCGGGGAGAACAAGGCATCGACCGGGATCAGACCGATCGGCGCATCCTCCGGACGGTTCAGCGACGCCGGGACATAGCCCTTGCCGCGGCTAACCGACATTTCCATCGACAGTTTCGCGCCCGCATCGAGATGGCAGATCACCAGATCGGGGTTCATCACTTCGATGTCCGCGCCGGTTTCGATCATGCCCGCCGTCACGGCACAGGGGCCGGTGGCCCGCAGGCGCACGCGCTTCGTATCTTCCGAATGCATCCGCAGCGCCAACGCCTTGATGTTGAGGACAATGTCCGTCACATCTTCGCGCACGCCCGGCACCGAAGAGAATTCGTGCAGCACGCCGTCGATATGGATCGACGTCACCGCCGCGCCCTGCAGCGACGACAGCAGGATACGCCGCAGCGCGTTCCCCAGCGTCAAGCCTAGGCCGCGTTCCAGCGGGTCGGCAACCACCGTCGCAACGCGCGCGGGATCGTCGCCAGCCTCGACACTCAGCTTGTTCGGCTTAATCAAGCCTTGCCAATTTTTCTGGATCACGGGACGTTTTCCTTGTCAGCACCATGCCAAACCCTACCGGCCGAAGCCGGCCACAGACGCCTAAGAACGGCAACCGGCCCGCCGCCAGGAAAAGCTCCCAGGCAGCGAGCCGCTTGGCCCGTTCCGATCAGACGCGGCGCCGCTTCGGCGGACGGCACCCATTGTGGGGGATCGGGGTCACATCGCGAATCGAGGTGACCGAGAAGCCCACGGCCTGCAACGCGCGGAGCGCCGACTCACGGCCTGCGCCGGGACCCTTCACTTCCACTTCCAGCGTGCGCATCCCATGTTCCATCGCCTTGCGGCCCGCGTCTTCGGCGGCAACCTGGGCGGCGTAGGGGGTCGACTTGCGGCTGCCCTTGAACCCCTTGGTGCCCGACGACGACCAAGCAATCACATTGCCCTGTGCATCGGTGATGGTAATCATGGTGTTATTGAACGTCGAGTTGACGTGCGCCACACCCGACGTAATGTTCTTGCGCTCGCGGCGGCGAATGCGCGTAGCAGGAGCCTTGGCCATTAAACCTTATCCTTACTTCTTCTTACCGGCGATCGGCTTCGCCTTGCCCTTACGAGTGCGGGCATTGGTATGGGTCCGCTGACCGCGAACCGGCAAGCCCTTACGGTGACGCAGACCACGATAGCAGCCGAGATCCATCAGCCGCTTAATCTGCATGGCAACCTGACGGCGCAGGTCCCCTTCCACCGTATATTCACGGTCAATCAGCTCGCGAATACGAAGAACTTCTTCGTCATTCAACTGATGCACCCGGCGGTCGGATGCGAAACCGAGTTTTGCACAGATGTCGCGGGAGGTCTTCCGGCCAATGCCGTAAATATAGGTAAGGCCGATCTCCACGCGCTTCTGCGTCGGAATGTTCACGCCTGCGATGCGCGCCACGCTCTAACTCCTTAAAAAGAGGGTCAACGAAGTTCCGCCGACCCTATTCGCAACCGTCCGATTGAGGGGCGGCATTATAGGAAGGCAGACCTAAGAGTCAACTCATTCAAACTTTGCTCGGTTGAAGAATCTCCTCAATCGAGCGCGTTACCACGGCGATGTCCGCCATCCCGTCGATCGTCCGCAGAACGCCCCGTGCCTGATAGTAAGGCAGGATCGGCGCGGTCTGATCGCGATACACTTTGAGACGGGCCGACACGGCATCTACCGTATCGTCGGCGCGTCGCACAAACTCGGTGCCGCCGCAACTATCGCATACCCCGGCGGCCTTGGTCGGCTTGAAGCTATCGTGATAGCCCGTACCGCAGCTTTTGCAGGTAAACCGGCCGGTGATGCGCTGTGTCAGCGCTGCCTCGTCCACCTTCATC
>CAZNVY010000079.1:11597-15940 GCA_964576605.1 uncultured Elstera sp.
AGCTTCAACCCTTTCTCGACCAGCATCTTATCCAGGCCCTCGGCCTGGGCCACCGTGCGTGGGAACCCGTCGAGGATAAACCCTTTGGCACAATCGGGCTGCGCGATACGCTCGGCGATCATATCGATCATCAGCGCATCCGGCATCAATTGGCCCGACGCCATCACCCGTTTGGCTTCCTGGCCTAAGGCACTGCCAGAGGCGACAACGGCCCGCAGCATATCGCCGGTCGAAAGCTGCACCAGACCGTAGGTAGCTTGCAGATACCGCGCCTGAGTGCCCTTCCCGGCCCCTGGCGGCCCCAACAGAATGATGTTCATCCACGCCTCCCTCGCAGTTTGGCCTTTTTAATGAGGCCTTCGTATTGATGCGCCACCAAGTGCGAATGGACTTGAGCAATCGTATCCATCGTCACGGTTACCACAATCAGCAGGCTTGTGCCGCCGAAGTAGAAGGGCACCGAGTACTGCGAGATGAGAACTTCTGGAAGGGCGCAAATTGCCGCGATATAGAGCGCGCCAAGCACCGTAAGTCGGGTCAAGACGTGATCGAGATGATTGGCCGTATTCTGACCGGGGCGAATGCCCGGAATGAACCCGCCGTGCTTCTTCAAATTCTCCGCCGTTTCAACCGGATTGAAAACAATCGCCGTGTAGAAAAAGCTGAAGAACAAGATCATGCCGATATAAAGCGCCAGATACAGCGGCTGACCATGGGCAATATTATCGCTGATCCACCGCAGGACCGGCGGCAAATCCAAGGCCGACTGCCCAGAGAAACCGACGATCGTGCTCGGCAGCAGCAGCAACGAGCTGGCGAAGATCGGCGGGATCACCCCCGCCGTATTCAGCTTCAGGGGCAGATGGCTCGATTCGCCCCCAAAGACCCGATTGCCCTGCTGGCGCTTCGGATATTGGATCAAAATCCGCCGCTGGGCGCGTTCCATGAAAACGATGAACAGCGCCACGCCGACCATCATCACCAGCAAGAAGATGATGAACAACGCCGACATCGCCCCGGTACGCCCCAGTTCCAGCAGCCCGGCCAAGGCGCTTGGCAGATTGGCAACAATCCCGGCGAAGATAATCAGCGAAATGCCATTCCCCACCCCACGCGCCGTAATCTGTTCGCCCAACCACATGACGAACATCGTGCCACCAACCAGGGTAATCACCGTGGTTGCCCGGAAAAATAGCCCCGGATCGAGCACCGCCGATCCCGACGGCCCTTGGAAACTCTCTAGACCAACCGCCATCCCATAGGCTTGGCCGGTGGCCAGCAGCACGGTCAGATACCGCGTATATTGATTAAGAACCTTCCGACCGCTCTCGCCTTCCTTTTTCAAGGTTTCTAGGCGCGGGCTGACGGCGGTCATCAATTGAATGATAATCGACGCCGAAATATACGGCATGATGTTGAGCGCGAAGACGGTCATACGACCGAGCGCGCCGCCCGCCAGCATATCGAACATGCCAAGGATACCCCCGGCATTCTGCTGGAAAATCTCGTTCAAAACCTGCGGGTCAATGCCCGGCAGGGGAATATATGTCCCCAGCCGGTACACGACGAGCGCGGCCAGCGTAAACCAAATCCTCGCCTTCAACTCCGTCGCCTTGGAAAAGGCGCTGAAGTTGATGTTTGCAGCTAATTGTTCTGCCGCCGATGCCATCAGGTTTTAACCGCCAACCGTTATCGAAGAACGCTTACGCTTCTACCGGAGCCGGCAGGACGACCGAGCCGCCCGCCTTTTCCACCGCCGCCACGGCTGCCGGGCTGGCAGCATCGAGCTGGATCGTGACCTTCGCCGTCAGCTCGCCCTTGGCCAGCAGACGGGTCGGCGCATCGGCGATACGGATCAGGCCCGCCGCCGCGAGGATTTCGCCGGTGATCGTCTGATCGCCCGGCAGGCGGCCTTCGCTGATCGCCTTCTGAATCGTGCCGACGTTGATGACCTGATAGGTCACGCGGAACAGATTGTTAAAGCCGCGCTTCGGCAGGCGGCGATGCAGCGGCATCTGACCGCCTTCAAAGCCGCCGATAGACACGCCCGTGCGCGCCTTCTGGCCCTTCACGCCGCGACCGGCCGTCTTGCCCTTGCCCGACCCGATACCGCGACCGACACGCATCCGGCGCTTACGCGCGCCTTCATTGTCCCGGAGTTCATTGAGTTTCATGGTGTTCTCCTCGGAAGAAGGTGCGGGGCGTTGCCGCCCCGCCCGACCAAGACGCCCCTTGCGGGTTACGCCTGGTCTTCGACCTTCACCAAATGCTGCACCGTACGGATCATACCGCGCACCGCCGGAGTATCCTCCAGCACGCGGCTGCGATGCAGCTTGTTGAGTCCAAGCCCCTTCAGCGTATCCCGCTGATAGGCTTCGCGACCGATCGGCGAGCCGATCTGGGTGACCTTAACGGTCTTAGCCGTGCCACTCATGATCTCACGCTTCCTTCGCGACAGCGGTATCACCGTCGCGACGACCGAGGATATCGGCAACCTTCTTACCGCGCCGGTTCGCCACCGACCGCGGCGATACCGTGCCCGACAGGGCATCGAAAGTCGCCTTAATCATATTGTGCGGGTTGGAGGTGCCCAGCGACTTGGCGACCACATCCTGCACGCCCAATGCTTCAAACACGGCGCGCATCGGACCACCGGCGATGATCCCCGTCCCGGCCGTGGCCGACCGAAGAACCACCCGCCCGGCCCCGAAGTGACCATTGGCATCATGATGCAGCGTGCGATTTTCCCGCAGCGGCACCTTCACCATATTGCGCTTGGCCTGCTCGGTCGCCTTCCGGATCGCTTCCGGCACTTCGCGCGCCTTCCCCGATCCATGGCCGACCCGGCCTTTACCATCGCCCACAACCACCAGAGCAGCGAAGCCGAAGCGACGGCCCCCCTTCACCACTTTGGCGACGCGGTTGATACCAACCAGCTTTTCAACCAGTTCCGATTCTTCCCGTTCGCGCGGCTGACGCTCGCGCTCCCGACGATCTTCCCGTGCCATCTCGACAAGCCCCCGTTAGAACGCCAACCCGCCTTCGCGGGCGGCGTCGGCCAGGGCCTTCACCCGGCCGTGGTAGATATAACCGCCACGGTCAAAGACCACGGTCGAAACGCCCTTGGCCAGCGCACGCTGGGCGAGAAGCGTACCAACAGCCTTGGCGGCTTCGATATCGGCGCCGGTCTTCAGTTGACCGCGCAGTTCCTTGTCGATGGACGAGGCGGCGGTCAGGGTAACGCCCTGAGCGTCGTCGATCACCTGCGCATAGATATGCTTGCTTGAGCGGAATACCGACAGCCGCGGACGGCCATTGGCGGTTGCCCTCAGTCGCGTACGGACGCGCTGACGACGACGCTCGAAGAGTTCTTTCGGCTTCATCATGGTCGGCGTCCTTACTTCTTCTTGCCTTCCTTACGCAGGATGGTCTCTTCCTCAAATTTGATACCCTTGCCCTTGTAGGGTTCAGGACCACGGAAGCGACGAATCTCTGCGGCGACCTGACCAACCTTTTGACGGTCGGCACCGGAAATGGCCAGCAACGTCGGCTTTTCAGCAACGACGGTGATGCCTTCCGGCAGGTCATAATCGATATCGTGCGAATAGCCGAGCTTCAGCTTCACCACCTTGCCCTGCACATCGGCGCGGTAACCGACGCCGTTGATTTCGAGCTTGCGGGTGAACCCGGTGCTAACGCCCTTGACCATATTGTTAATAAGGGCACGGGTGGTGCCCCACATGGCGCGGGCTTGCTTCGTTTCCGAAACCGGCTTCACGGAAACGGTTGACCCGTCCACCGTGGTTTCAACATCGTTCGACAGGGCGAGCGTCAGCTTGCCGAGCTTGCCCTGGGCTTCGAGAATACCATCCTTCACCGAAACGGTGACGCCGGCCGGAACCGCGACGGGATACTTACCAACACGTGACATTGGCAGCCTCCCTTAGAATACGCGGCAAAGCACTTCACCGCCAACATTGGCAGCGCGCGCTTCGGCATCAGACATCACGCCCCGCGGCGTGGACAGAATCGAAATCCCCAGTCCGTTATAGAACTTGGGCAGATCCTTGATCTTGGTATACACGCGCCGACCGGGTTTGGAGACACGTTTGATCTCCTTAATCACGGCTTGGCCTTCGTGATACTTCAGTTCAATTCGCAGTTCCTGGACGCCGGCCCGCACGTCGGCCTTAGTGTAGTCGCGGATGTAACCTTCACGCTTCAACACTTCGAGCACATTCGCCCGCAGCTTCGATGCCGGGGAATTGACCACCGACATACGCGCATGCTGGGCGTTGCGGATGCGCGTCAGCATATCCCCTAAGGGATCGCTCATCGCCATA
>CAZNVY010000080.1:0-3759 GCA_964576605.1 uncultured Elstera sp.
GGCGAAGGCCGCCGGGGCGGAAGTGAAGGCAATCGCGTTCAAGAAATCTCCGAGATCACGCGCGGGCTGAAAACGCTAGCCAAGGAACTACAGATTCCCGTTCTGGCCCTGTCGCAACTGTCCAGGCAAGTAGAATCGCGCGAAGACAAAAGGCCAATGCTTTCAGACCTGCGCGACTCCGGTTCGATTGAACAAGATGCAGACGTGGTCATGCTGATTCACCGCGCTGAATACTATCTCGAACGCTCCGAACCCCAGCGCCGCCCGGACGAAACCGCCGCAAAATTCTCAGAACGGCGCGCGGCCTGGGCCGACGCCCTCAGCGCTGCAGCCGGGCGCGCCAGCCTGATCGTCGCAAAAAATCGGCAGGGTCGGGTCGGGGACATCGAACTTGCCTGGTCAGGAGCAAGGCAACAATTCACAGATATTGAAGCGGGTGAGTGATGGCTCAGTTTCCTGCAATGCCGCTCTGGACCGACGCTTTTATTTCAGACACTGTCGGTCTTACTGCCGAGGAAACCGGCGGATACTTGATGCTACTCATGTGCGCCTGGCGGCGCCCGGATTGTGATCTGCCAGACGATGATGTTTTACTGCAGAGGTGGAGCCGGATTGACGCCCGCCGCTGGCCGAAAGTGCGCGACCGGATCATGGCATTTTGGACCCTCTCCGAGGGCCGATGGACGCAAAAACGGCTGTTAAGGGAACACGAATTTGTGAGTCGTAAACGTCGAATTCAGGCGGACAATGCGCGATCTAAGTGGTTGAAAAACAAAGAAACATATGATGCCATGGCTATGCCAAACGGATGCCAAATCGATGCCCCTACACCCACACCTACACCTATAAAAGAACCCCCTAACCCCCTCGAGAGGGGGAAGCGCGCCCGTTTGGCTGACGATGACTTCGAAAGATTTTGGGAAATCTGGCCGCGAAAGATCGCCAAGGAGGCCACACGAAAAAAATGGGCTGCCGCCGTCAAGTGCGCCGCACCTGGTATCATCATCCAGGCCGCAAAAGCATTCGCCGAGAACTGTCGAGCCAAGGGAACAGCACCTGAATACATCCCACACGGATCGACATGGCTGCACCAGAAACGATGGACCGACGAAACCGCCACCACCAGCGATCTTCCCTTGCTGACCGCAGAACCCACCACACCACCAATCGAGGATGAAAGCACTTGGCGTCAGCGAGCGGAACTTTTCCATGGTCGCCTAGGTTCCACCTGGAGCATAGCCTGGGGTCCGCCACCCGACGATCCGCGCTGCCGATGCCCGAAAAATCTTCGCCCACTATTCGAGTGGCGAGGATGACCCGCCGCCCTCCGCGCCCCGCGGCCGCTGGGATGCCGCAAGGCCCCTGACCCAGCCCGGCATAGCCCCGGACGCCCAATACGCGTCCAGACCCCGTTAGAACGAACCACAGACGATATGAGGAATAATCATGAACTTCACTGACGAACAGAAAATCGCCCTCGAACGGCTTTACCAGGCGTTCGGTGATTTCATCCGGGCCGGTGGCCTGGAGGCTGACAGCAGCCACGGCCTTGGCACCGCATACCTGACCGTGATGGACCTGAAAGAGAAAATGAGTAATCCTCATTTCAGCGACAAACAAAATGAGGTTTTCTCATAATAATGGTTGACGCATTCCGCGTTTTGTGCTTGCAATAGCGGCGTGAAACAAGTAGCCTGACCCTCGTGGATCAGGCATGAAGAAGCTCCTCAAAATATTCGGCATTGAGAAACGTTCTGGATCGTGGGGCGATCTGGAACGTTTTCTTTTCACTGCGAACAACACCGCCGCCGGGATTGCCGTTTCGCCTGAGACTGCGCTGTCATACGCCCCTGTGCTGGCCGCCGTTCGGCTGATCGCCGAAAGCGTCGCGATGTTGCCGGTTCACCTTTACCAACGGGCCGGTGATGACCGCCAGCGCGCGGACGACCACCCCGTAGAAAGCCTCATCGCGCGCCGTCCAGCCCCCTGGCTGACCCCCTTCAACCTGAAGGCCGACATGACCGCCGCCCTGCTGCTTCATGGCGAGGCCTTCGCCCTGGCGACCCGCGCCGCCGATGGCCGCCCGCTGGAGCTGATGCCGGTCCCGAATTCGGCAGTGCAAGCGACGTTTGCACCGGGTGCAGAGCCTGAATATCGGATTACCCTGGCCGATGGCAGTCAGCAAACCATCGACCGAACCCAGATTTTCCATCTGAGGGGGCTGTGAATCGGCGGCAAGCCGGTCTCCCCGATCCAGGCTGGGCGAGAATCGATAGGCCTAGCCCTGGCGCTGGAGCGGCACGCCAGCAACCTCATGGCCCGTGGTGCCCGCCCTGCCGGGTCGCTCGAACTGCCCGGCAAGGTATCCGAGCCAGCCCTTACAAGACTTCGAGCAAGTCTTCAAGCACTTCATAGCGGCGCTGCATCCGGTTCGACGATGGTTCTCGAAGAGGGCGCAAAATACTCGCCTCTGACCTTCTCTTCTGTCGATCTGCAATTTCAAGAAATGCGCACCTTCCAGGTTGCGGAAGTGAGCCGGATTTTCCGGGTTCCTCTGTCGCTGCTGTCCGAAATGAGCCGCGTGACGCACGCAAATGCTGAAAGCCTGGGCCGTCAATTCTTGAGCCTGACTCTGCTGCCTTACTTGCGTCTGTGGCAAGAGACGATTGCCCGTGACCTGCTGACCGAAGATGAACAGCAAGATCACTATGCTGAATTTACTACTTCTGCGCTGGAAATGGCTGATCTGCATGCCCGCGTTGACAGTTATGTCAAAGCAATCGCCGGTGGATTACTGACCGCCGACGAAGCGCGAGGCAAGGAAAACTTGCCGCCTGTGGGTGGCGAGGCCGCGAAGTTGCGCTTCCCGCTGAACACCGCCGGAGAGGGGTCCGCCGATGGCCGATGATCCGTCCCTTGTCCCGAGTGATCTGATCGAAGAGGCCGGGGCCGATCTCACCCGGCGGCTGGTCGAGATTGCCCGGCAAGCCGTCGAGACCGCGATTGATGCCGCCCGGCCCCTGGCGGTCGCCGATCTGGTCGCCGTGCTGGAAGCACTGACCGAAACCCTGCCGCCGCTGCTGGCCGCCGAGGTGGCCGCTGCGCTTCCCGAAATTGCCGCCGCCGCAATCGAACGAGCGCAAGTGGAAATTGCGCAAGAGAGGGACGAAAGCGGCCAGCCGTTCCCGCCGGTTCCCCAGCCGGAAGCCGGGGACTACACGAACTGGGCCGCCACCGCCTCAAGCGACGTGATCGACCGCGCCCGTCAGGCCGCAGAGGGGGCCGATAGCCTCGAAAATGCCCGCGCGCTGGTGCTGGCCGCCGTCGCCGCCCAGGCCTTTGCCAGCATGGCCGAGACCGCCGCCGCCCGCAGCGTTAATGAATCCCGCCTGGCCACATTCCGCGCGAACGCCGATATCGTTAACCGGCTGCGGGTTGTCACCGTCAATGACCCCAAACGATCCGAAGTTTGCGACCGGATGAACGGCGCCGAATTCGACCCGGCCCGCCCAGTGCCGACGCCACCCTATCACAATGGCTGTAGGTCGTACCTGGCCCCGGTGACCAAGCAACGGAAGCCCCTGACGGACCGGCAAAAATGGGCGATCTATCGTCGCCTCGAGCGCGAAGCCAAGGCGAAGGAAACTGCCGCCGAGGCCGAGGGCCGATTCGCCGAAACCCTGGAATTCCGATTTTCCCCCGATCTGACCGAGACTGGAACATTCACCGGCTACGCCGTGACATGGGGCCGCCTCGACA
>CAZNVY010000080.1:3789-8101 GCA_964576605.1 uncultured Elstera sp.
TCACCCCCGGGTCGATGATCCTGCCGCCCGCCGAAATCCCGCTGCTGTGGGCGCATGATCCGGCGCGCCCCGTGGGTCGCGTGACCCGGCTATTGGAAGACCAGACCGGCCTGCTGATTAGCGGCAAACTGACCCTCGACACCCGAGACGGGGCCGAGGCCCATGCCCTGCTGCGGGATCGCGCAGTGACCGGCCTTTCCATCGGATTCAAGCGCTTGGCCGATGAGGCCGTTGCCGGAGGCCGCCGGATCACCCGCGCCGAACTCAAAGAAGTCAGCCTGGTCACCATTCCATCGAACGAAGCGGCCCGCATCACCGAAGTGCGTGCCGATCCCAACGCCCAACACCCCCCAGCCGCTGGCCCGGCAATCACCAAAAAGGAAACCGAAATGACCGAAGCGACCGCCGCGCCGACCGGCGCCGACGAAACCCGTTCCACCCTGAGCGCCTTGAGCGCGCGTCTCGACAAGATCGAAGCCCGCGCCGCGCGCCTGCCGCTGGCCGGGGAAACCGCAACGGGCGACCATCTGGAACGCCGCGCATTCTGTGGATTCCTGCGCCGTGGCCGGGAGGCCCTGGGGGCCGAGGAAACCCGTGCCCTGACCGTATCCACTGACACGGCAGGCGGCTATCTGGTCCCGGACGATTTCCAACGGGAACTGCTGAAAAAGCTGGTGCTTTTCAGCCCGGTTCGGCAGGTCGCGCGCGTCTCTGCCGCGATGGGGTCCGAAATCCTGCTGCCGAGCCGCGATGGCACCATCACCGCGCAATGGGTCACAGAAACCGGCGCACGGCCTGCCACCCAGCCGACCTACGGTCAGGTCCGGATGACGGTATATGAGATGGCGGCTTATGTTGACGTGAGTAATCAGCTTCTAGAAGACTCCGCCTTCAACCTCGAAACCGAATTGTCTTCGGACTTCGCCGAAGAATTCGGTCGCCTGGAAGGCGCGGCATTTATCGCCGGTACTGGCAGTGGCCAGCCGCGCGGGCTTCTGACCGAAACCATCACCGAAGTGAATTCCGGTTCTGCTTCCGAGATCACCGCCGACGGCTTGATCGACCTGTTCCACAGCCTGCCCAGCTTCTATGCGGCCAATGGCGCCTGGGCGATGAACCGGCGCACCATCGGCGAGGTTCGAAAACTGACCGACGCCAGCGGGCGCTACCTGTGGACCGAACCGCTGGCCGCCGGGAACGCCCCGACGATTTTGGGCCGACCGGTTGTCGAAATGCCCGATATGCCCAACGTTGCCGCCGGGGAAAACCCGGTCGCGTTCGGCGATTGGACGCAAGGGTTCCGGGTCTTTGATCGCGTCGCCATGTCCGTCCTACGCGACCCCTTCAGCCAAGCCGCGAATGGCATGACCCGCTTCCATGGTCGCCGCCGCGTGGCCGGTGGCGTGGTGAAGCCGGAAGCCTTCCGCCTGCTGCGGATCGCCGCCTAACCCCCCCGGACTGGGGGTGCGCCAACCACCCCCAGTCCCGGCCCCAGCGAGGCGGAGGAAAATCGAAATGGATGTGCGAAACGTGACCGATACCGCCTTGGTTGGAGGCATGGTGACAAGTCCGATCTGGGCCGATTTTCTAGGGAATTTCAATGCGTTCCTGACCAGCCTGACACTGACCGCCGGGTTGATCCTGGGTCTGATCCGGCTGTGGGTCGAGGGTCGCCGCCTGCTGAGGGGAAAACCCGATGCTTGAGACGATCACCCCGCCCGCGCCCGATTTGGTCACGATGCTGACCGCACTCGAGTATCTCAGCATCCCGGTCGCCGACCAAGACCCAGCCCTTGCGGGGTCTATCAGCCGCGCCAGCGCTTCGATTGTGTCCCATCTGGGATACAACCCCAATATCGGAACCTACAGGGAGACGCTGGAAACCGCGCACGGTCTCGCCGCCCTGCCGCTGGCCCGCTTGCCCGTCACTTCCATCACCAACGTGACCCTGAACGGGGAGCCGCTGGACCCGACACTATATAATATAGAGTCACATGCCGGTTTGCTGATCCGCGTCACCGACGGCCTGTCCCGCCGCTGGGAAGCGCGTTCCGTTGTGACCGTCCAGTATCAGGCCGGGTTCGATCCGCTGCCCGCCGATCTGCAGCAAGCCGCCCTCACCCTGATTGGTGCCGAATGGGCCGCCAGAGGCCGCGATCCTGGCCTGAAAAGCATTGGCATCGGGTCGATCAACCTGGCCTATTTCACCCCGGACGCCGCGCCCAGCGTGACCAGCGTTGCGCACCTGCTGGACCCTTATCGGTCCATCCGCGTCGGGTGATCGCCCATGTTCCGCCCGGCCCGCATCTGCGCCAAATGCCGAAAGGCCGTCCCGGCTGGCCTGCGCTGCGAGTGCAGCCCGCAACCACGGACCGCCGATCCCGGCAATGCGGAACGGGCGAGGCCCTACAGCACACCTGAGTGGAAGGCGCTGAGGTCACAGCACCTGAAGACGAACCGGGTGTGTGTCCAGTGCGGATCGCACGCGACCGTGGTGGATCATATCCGCCCATGGAAGGGCGACCGGCGCCTGTTCCTCGACCCGGCAAACATGCAGTCACTCTGCCGAAGCTGCCACTCGACAAAGACCGCATCGACCGATGGCGGGTTCGGCAACCCGACCGACCGGCCCCTGGGCTGCGACCCGTCCGGCAGGCCGCTGGACCCGAAGAACCCGTGGTTCGCACCGTCATAGGGAGGGGGGATCGAGTATTTCCTATGGGGGACGTAATGCGCGGCGGGGGGCTTCCCTTTTGAGAGACGATAATTGAGCAAATGGGGGTAGGACGTGGCGAGGGGCCGAAAACCAGCACTGACGGGGGTTGCCGATGGGCTTTCCAGGGCCCCGCCTGCCCCTGCCTGGTTGCCTGCCGAGTCGAAGGGCGAATGGAAGCGCATTTGGCCGGGGCTGGCCGCCCGCCGTACCGTGACCGAGGCCGATCTTGCCACCGTCGAGGCCTATTGCCTGGCCGTCGGCACTGCGAAGCGGGCGCAAGCCGCGATTGCGGCAGAGGGCGAAATTCTTGCGACCGACTACGGCCCGAAGCGGCATCCCGCGTTTCAAACCCTGTTCCAAGCGCTGACAGAAAGCCGTCGCCTCGCCGCCGAACTGGGGCTGACCCCGACCAGCCGCAATAAGGCGGGTGCGGCGGTTCCTGACGGTGACGATGATTTGGAGGCCCTCGACCTATGACCGGCCTGCCCGACACCTACCCGGCCTGGATCGATGACGGTTCGGAAATCCCCGATCCGCTGGGGTACGGGCAACGCGCCGTCGATTTCCTGCGGCTGCTGAAACACCCGAAATCCACGCTGCCGAAAAAGCAATTCCACCTTGCACCGTTTCAGGAACGGATCGTGCGGAGGATCTACGGTCCGCGTGACCAGGATGACCGCCGGATCGTCAAAACCGTTTTCATGATGGTGGGTCGCGGATCGCGGAAGACCGCGCTGGGCGCTGGCCTGTCGCTGCTGCACCTCATCGGCCCCGAACGCCTGCCCGGCGGGCTGGTTCTGAATGCCGCATCGGACCGCGAGCAGGCCCGGATCGCCTGGGAAGAGGCCGCTTCGATCTGCCGCGAAGATCCCCGGATTGAAAAAGCACTGCGGTTCGTCGATTATCGCCACCGGATCGAGCATCCGAAATCCGGCTGCACCCTGCGCGCGGTATCGTCGGACGCGGGCCGACAGCACGGGCTGACACCGACTTTTGCCTTGATCGATGAGCTTCATATCCACCAGAAGCGCGACCTTTTCGACGTGATCCGCACCGGCCTGGTGAAGACCGCCGGAAGCCTGTGCATCATCATCACCACCGCCGGACGCGGGCGCGAAAACATCGCCCATGACCTTTATCGGTATGCCCAACAGGTGGCGCGCGGCGATATCGATGATCCTTCGTTTCTGCCGATCCTGTTCGAGCCGGGCGAGGGTGCGGATTGGCGCGACGAACGCACCTGGCACCTTGCCAACCCCGGCCTGAAGCACGGTTTCCCCGATCTGGATGGGCTGCGCCAGCTTGCGAAAGAAGCCGAGGCCCGCCCCGCTGATCGAGAGAGTTTCCGACAGCTTCACTGCAATATCTGGCTGGACACCTCCGCCACCCCGTTCGTTGACCCGGCCACCTATGACACCTGTTCAGGTTCCGTCGATCTGGACGAAATGCGCGAATACCCCTGCTGGCTGGCCGTCGATCTGTCGAGCGTGTCTGACCTGACTTGCATTGTCGCCTGCTGGAAACTGCCGGACGATAGCTTGGCCGTCTGGCCCTGGTTTTTCTGCCCGGCGGAGAACCTGCGCCGCCGGAGCGACC
>CAZNVY010000080.1:8111-15683 GCA_964576605.1 uncultured Elstera sp.
GGTTCCCTATGTCACCTGGGCTGAACAGAGGTTCATCACGCCCACGCCCGGCGAAGTGATCGATCAAGGCGCGGTCGAGGCGAAAATCCGCGACCTTTGCGAACACTACGACGTGCGCGAAGTCGCGTTCGATCCGTACCTGGCGCACCAAATGATGGGCAACCTGGGTGAAGACGGCCTGCCCGTGGTGGCGATGCGGCAGGGCAGTTTGACCATGGGTCCGGCTATCCGCGACCTGGAAACCGCAATCGTCGGCGGCACCCTGCGCCACGGCGGCCACCCCATCCTGCGCTGGAATTTCAGCAACGTCGTGGTCGAAACCGACAAGGCGGGGTTGAAGGCCTTCACCAAGGGCAAGGCGCGCGAGAAAATCGACGGCGCAGTTGCCGCCGCCATGGCAGTCAGCCGGGCCGTGAACGGGGACGGCGGGCGGTCGATTTACGATGACGAAACCGAGCGCCCAGGCGGGCTGCTGATCCTGTAAGGGAGAACCCAACATGTCCCTTTTGACCGACGGAAAACTTGCCCGCACCATCGCCGCCGCCCTGGCCGGGGTGATGTATCCCATCACGATCCGCCGCACCCTGCCCGGCACCTATGATCCCTCGACCGGCGGGGTGACGCCCGGCGCCGTAACCGACTATTCGGCGCGAGGCACGGTCGATTCTTTCTCCCCGACCGAAATCCAGGCCGGGCTAGTCCAGGCAACCGACCGCAAAGTGACCCTGCTGGCCGAAGGCCTGGGCATTGTCCCGAACCCGGCGACCGACACGATCCTGACCGATGGCACCACCCTGGCCGTTGTCAGCGTCCGTAGCGATCCGGCCCGCGCGACCTGGGAAATCGTCGGGCGGTGACACCATGATCGAGATACCAGCCGCACACCGCTACCGGATCCGGGGCGCTATCATGCGGAACCCCGACTACACATGCGTGCGTGCCTTCGAGCGGGCGGCGGGCTTCCCCAGGGGCGATTGCGGGGTCATGCTGCGTGGCCCCACTGCCTTTTCGCAAGCCTATATCGCCCGTTTCCTGGATCAGGTGCGCGACCTGCTGGGCATCGACATTCCCGTGCCGGTTCCCCAAAACGTCGATTTCATCGACCGCCTCGAGGCGCTGCAAAAGATCACCAAGGCCGAGGCCGATGCTGGCCGGGTCCTGCGTCAGGTTGCCGAGGGATGGTCCTTCCCAGGCCTTCACCCGGCCCCGGAACTGCTGCGCCTATGGCCCGCCCCGTTGCGGGCGCCGTGGCAAACCCTGCGGGAAGCCGATCAGCAAACCTATTCATACCGTCCGCCGCTGCCGACCAGCGCCAGCACGGCCTGGAGCATCGCCGTATCGAACGAACGCCCGTCAATCCTCGGATTTTGGCCCCGTTCGCTCATGGCCCGCCTGGAACTGACAAGCCTGCGGATCGCCCTGCAGGCCCTGGCCGCCCGCATTGCCGAGGGCCTGCCGGAGCCGGAAGACGCGCCGCCCGCACCCGAAATCGACCTTGATGCAGAAGACCGGGGGACCAGGGCCGCCTATCTCAAGAGCCTTGCCCACGCCCAGCGCCTGATCGAGGAAGGGGTGCTGAGCCGCCGCCAAATCGCCAGCGCCACCGGCGTTTCGCTTCACAACGTCAAAATGCTGCGCGCTATCCGCCGCAAAACCCCGGACGCCCTGGCGCGGGTGTTATCGGGCGAAATCACCATCGGCGCCGCCGCGATTGCGGCAGGCATGACAAAACCAAGGCCGAAATCCGATGGATCGAAACGCATAGGTGCGCCCCCGGTATGGCCGCCCAGGTCCGCCGGATCGCTGAAAGTCTTCAAAAACGTGCAGTTGCTCGACCCCGAGCTTGCCGCCCGGGTAGAGCGGCAAGAGATCAGCGTGAATGCGGCTGGCCTACTATGTGGATACCTCAAACCCAAAAACCGAAAGAAAGCAGCATGAGCTTCAGCAACCAAATCAAGCAATTCGTCCAGAAGGCCGAGGCCCGGCAGGTCCAGGTGCTGCAGGAGGTGGCGAAAGAACTGGGCGAACGCCTGGTGAAGCGCACCCCGGTCGAAACCGGCATGGCCCGGGCGCACTGGCAGGCATCGATCAATGCGCCTGCCGCTGGCCCGGTTGCCGCGGTGGATCCAACCGGACAACAGACGATTGACACCCTGAACCGCGCGATCGAAGGGGCGAAAATGGGCGATGCGATCTATATCGTCAACGCCGCGCCCCACGCCCAGGCGCTGGAAGATGGTCACTCGAAACAGGCCCCAAACGGGATGGTCGCGGCGACCATGCTGGAGGCGCCCGCCGTCATTCAGGACGTGATCCGCAAGGTTGCGAGCGGCGCGGGGGATGCTACGTGAGCCGGGCCGCGATCCGCGCCGCCCTGGAAACGCACCTGGCCGCGCTGACCCCGGCCTGGCCGACCCGCTGGGATAACGTCGCGTTCAAAGAGCCGACCGATGGCACCCCATGGCAATCCGCCAGCGTCTTGTTCGCCGACACCCGCCCGCTTGGCATGTCTGCCGAGTCAGGCGAACGCTGGCAGGGCATCCTGCATATCACAGTATTCACCCCAGCCGGAACCGGCGTTCAAGCCGCAGAAGCCCGCGCTGCGCTGATCCGGGGCGACCTGGCCGGCGGGGTCCGGGGTCACTTCTGGCGCGGCCTGACCCTGACCAGCGGAGCCGCGTCGGTGACGATCCTGCAGCCCTACGAGCGCGCCCCGATCTTCGAACCCAAATGGTACGGCCTGCCCCTGCTGGTGCCGTTTGTGTGCAATCTCGGGTGAACTGACGTACCGCGACCCAGCGCACAAAGCAGAAAGGGCGCGTCCTGTGGACACGCCCTCTAGCGTCGCGTTGTAACGTAATTGAGGCCCGACTTGGTCTCTGACTCTCGGTCACTGGCCCCTGGACGCGAACCCCGGCGGGGGTACTGGTCGCTCTGGCTCTGGACACTGGCCTTGACAGTGGCGCGGGACGCCGCTCGCTCAATCACCTTCATACCGTATCGCGTCTGACCGGTATCGTCAAGTGTACTTTTGATCGCCAAAATAAATCAACGGCATAATCATTGATTATGCCGCATTGATCTTCCGCATCTTGATTAAGAATGCTTAGACTTCCACTTCCTAATATCATCTTCGATCTCTTCTTTCCATTTATTTAGTTGATTGCGATATTTTTCAGTTTCATCTCCGTCGTTACCTGTTAGGTGAAAATTACCAGAATTCCATTTTTCGATTAGAAATTTCAGAAGATCGAGTCGATCTTGCAGTTGCTGCAAATAACCCATTTCATTTCTCCACCTTTGTCATAATGAAGGAAGACCAGTCTTCCATCAATTTACGTCTTTTGTCAAAAAAACTTCCCCGCTGATAAGCCGCCACCACCTTGTCACTGATCGTGTGGGCAAGGGCCGCTTCACAGACTTCATGCTGGAAATCGGTCTTGTCGGCAGACCAGGTGCGGAAGGTGGAGCGGAAGCCGTGGGCGGTCACATCGACCTCCATCCGCCGCAGAAGCTGGGTCATGGTCATGTTGCTGATCGTCGAAAAGCGGTCACGGCCCGGAAAGCAGAATTCGCTGGTCCGTGGCAGCGCCGCCAAAAGGTCAATGGCAGCGGCAGAAAGCGGAACGACGTGGGCCGTCCTTGCCTTCATCCGATCCGCTGGAATGGTCCATGTCCGGTCTTCCAGGTCGATCTCATCCCAGCGCGCCCCGATGACCTCCCCAGACCGGCAGACGGTCAGGATCAGGAATTCCAATGCGCGCGCGCCCGTGCCAGTCTGCCCACGCAACCGCCCCCAGAAGCCGGGAAGATCAGCATATCGCATGGCTTCATGGTGTTTCACCGGCTGGACCGATGCCCGCGCGGGAAGCAACAATTCCAGATTGCCACTCCACCGTGCCGGATTGTCGCCGCTGCGGTGGCCCTTCACCTTGGCAAAATCGAGGATCGATTCAATCCGCCCCCGGACCCGCGAGGCGGTCTCCGTCTTGTCGCGCCAGAGGGGTTCAATGACCCGCAGCACTGCAGGCGTGTCGATCTCCCCAACCGGCATGGCCCCCAGAACCGGGAAAGCATACCTCGACAGGGTGGATGACCATTGCGCCGCGTGCTTCGGATTGGACCATTGCGGCGACATGGCGGCGATATAGTCCAGGGCGCTTTTCTCGAACGTCACCGACGCTGCAGCGATGCTCCTCTTGTGCGCCAGCGGATCGAGGCCGCGCAACAGCATGTCCCGCCGCAGCTCCATCGACTTTTCCCGCGCCCCGGCGAGGGACAGAATTGGATAGGGGCCAAGCCCCATTTCCCGACGGCGCCCATTGGAGGTGTATCGAAAGATCCATGACTTCGCGCCTGTCGGCTTCACGCTGAGATACAGGCCGTTGCCATCGGCATACATCCCGCCTTCCTGGATCGCCTTAATCTGCTTGTCCGATAGGCCCCTCGCTCTTTTCGGCATTCCGCCCCCCCGGCAGGTAGATCGATGGATACAAGACGGGACAGCGTACATTGCCGAAGCGTGCCCAGTCCCACCTTCCGTCCCACCTTAGGTGCGTGGATTGAGATGGTCAAGGGTGCACAGGGATACACGACGCCGCCCAATCTAACCCAATGAAATCAAAGGGTTTCTGGCGGAATTTGGACGAATTTGGATGGAGATAAAATAGGGGGATGGCGGAGGGGAAGGGATTCGAACCCTCGATACGGCTCAACACCGTATACACGATTTCCAATCGTGCGCCTTCAACCACTCGGCCACCCCTCCGCAGGGATGCACATGACGGCACGGGGCTAGGCCTGTGCCGGGTCCGGCGGGGCGGTACCATAGCGAAAACCGGCAGTGATGCAAGCCTTTCTGCGCCCGGCTTTGTGCCGACGGAGTTTCCGCCGCCAATCGGGGTGGTCCGGCCGATTGAGTTACCCTGCCCCACTGCCTATGATGCCGCCCGGGACCCGACCACAGGCAAGGCGGATGTGTCATGGATAGCGTTACCCCCAACACCGTTAACCCCGAAACAGTTAGCCCCGAAACCGTTACCCCGCCGGTTGCCGCCGAAACCTATGACCGGCTGGAGGCGATCCCGGCAGAGGCCTGGCGGCTGCTGACACGCGGGGTACGGGATCGGCGCTGTCCGTTCCACACCCCGGTGATCGCCACCAGCGATGCTAGCGGCATGCCGGATGCGCGGGTGGTGGTGTTGCGCCGGGTCGATCCCACCGTGGGCCGCATCGCCTTTCACACCGATGCCCGGAGCCCGAAGCTGGACCATCTGGCCCACCGGCCGGAGGCAACCGCCGTTTTCTACGACCCCGGCTGGAAGCTGCAACTGCGCCTGCACGGCCGGGCGATGGTCCATTGCCAGGACGAGGTGGCGCGCACGGGTTGGGAAAAATCGCAAGCGATGAGCCGCCGCTGCTATCTGGCGGTAGCCGCCCCCGGCAGCGCGACCGACGGCCCGACATCGGGCCTGCCGGAGGACATCGACGGGCTGGACGGCAAAGTTGGCTGGCCCAATTTCGCCGTCGTGCAAATTGCCGTGGAACGGTTCGACTGGCTTTATTTGGCGTCCCACGGTCATCGCCGCGCCCGGTTCAGTCGAAGCCCGGACGGGACATGGCAGGGATTCTGGTGTATTCCCTAAGCGGTAATCGACGCGAGAGGCTTTCATCATGGCACGGCGGTCAAGACGATTTTCCAATCCTGGATTTGACCGGCCGGAACGCCCCGGCGCCTTACGGATGATTATACGCGGGGTGCTGCTGACCTGCGCGGCGCTGTCGCTGCTGGACGCCCTGTGGCTGCTGGGCAGCGGGGTGGTCCGGGGCGAAGATTGGCCGTTCCGCAGCCTGGGCGATATCTGGTACGCGCTGGACCGTGGCTCGCTCAACCTGATGCAGGCTTTGACCCAGCGCTATCTGCTGCCGGAACTGTGGGATCCCGGCATGGTCACCCTGCTGCTTTGGCCCGGATGGGCGGTCATGGCGCTGCTGGCCGGGCTGTTCTGGCTGATCGCCCGGCCGTTTCGTAGCTGAGTACGGAGCCTAATCGCCGGCTTTAAGCGCCGCCAGGAAGGCCGATTGCGGGATTTCGACCTTGCCGAATTGCCGCATCCGCTTTTTGCCTTCCTTCTGCTTTTCCAGCAGCTTGCGCTTGCGGCTGATATCGCCGCCATAGCATTTGGCCAGCACATCCTTGCGCAGGGCGCGCACGGTTTCGCGGGCGATCACCCGGCCGCCGATGGCCGCCTGCACGGCAATCGGGAACAGTTGTGGCGGGATCAGCTCTTTCAGCTTTTCGCACAGGGCCCGGCCGCGCCGTTCCGCCTGGCTGCGGTGGACGATCAGCGCCAGCGCATCGACCGGCTCCTGATTGACCAGGATCGATAGCTTGATCAGGTCACCTTCCTGATACTCGTCCAGCTGATAGTCGAAGCTGGCATAGCCGCGACTGACCGATTTCAGCTTGTCATAAAAATCGAACACCACTTCGTTCAGCGGCAGGCGATAGACTGCCATGGCCCGGCTGCCCGCATAGGTGAGGTCGAGCTGAACGCCGCGCCGTTCCTGACACAGGGTCAGCACCGCGCCCAGATATTCGTCCGGCACCATGATGGTGGCCTTGATCCACGGCTCCTCCACCCGGTCGATCTTTACGGGGTCGGGGTAATCGGCGGGGTTGTGCAGCTCGATCATTTCGCCGTTGGTCATGTGCAGGCGATAGACGACCGAGGGGGCGGTGGTGACCAGATCCAGGTCGAATTCACGCTCCAGCCGTTCCTGCACGATTTCCAGATGCAGCAGGCCCAGGAACCCGCAGCGGAAACCGAAGCCAAGCGCGGCGGAGCTTTCGGTTTCAAACTGGAACGAGGCATCGTTCAGCCGCAGCTTCTGGAGGCTTTCGCGCAGATGTTCGAAATCGGCGGCATCGGCCGGGAACAGGCCGCAGAACACCACCGGCACGCTGGGCTTGAACCCGGCCAGGGGCGCTACCGCCGGGCGCTTTTCCTCGGTGATGGTATCGCCGACGGCGGTTTCCGCCACCGCCTTGATCCCGGCAGTGATGAAGCCGACTTCCCCCGGCCCCAGGCTTTCGACATTGACCGCCTTGGGCGTAAACACGCCAACCCGGTCCACCGTGTGAACCACGCCGTTGGACATGAACTTGATCTTCTGCCCGGCCTTCAGATGCCCGTCCTTGACCCGGACCAGAATCACCACGCCCAGATAGCTATCGTACCAGCTGTCGATCAGCAGGGCCTTCAACGGGTCCTCTGCCGCGCCGCTGGGCGGCGGCAGGCGGGTGACGATCGCTTCCAGTACCAGATCGATGCCGATGCCGGTTTTGGCAGAAATCGGCACCGCGTCGGAGGCATCGAGGCCGATGACATCCTCGATCTGGGCTTTCACCCGGTCCGGTTCGGCGGCGGGCAGGTCGATCTTGTTCAGCACCGGGACGATTTCATGGCTGGCGTCCAGCGCCTGATAGACATTGGCCAGGGTCTGCGCCTCCACCCCCTGGCTGGCATCGACCACCAGGGGGGTGCCCGCGCAGGCGGCGCGGCTGCGGCT
>CAZNVY010000081.1:0-11178 GCA_964576605.1 uncultured Elstera sp.
GGAATCGAACCAGCGACACTGCGATTTTCAGTCGCATGCTCTACCAACTGAGCTATCTGGGCGCCCGTCGGAACGAGGGATCGTATAGCCGAGGAGATTGAGACCTGTCCAGGGGTTTTCTCTCGGCACTCCTGCCGCGCCGTGGGGGTTTAATCGCTATCCCGCGCCGGTTGCGCTGCACTAAAGGCTTCCGCCTCATCGTCTTCCAGGACCGGACCCGGCACGCGATAACTCTCGTTCAGCCACCGTCCCAGGTCCAATTGCTGGCAGCGGGTGGAACAAAAGGGCCGGAACCGCGCTTCGGTCGGACGCCCGCAGGTGGGGCAAGAACCGCCAATACGGATGGAGACGGGGGCGGGGGTCGTCATGCTCACGCTTCCTTCAGCCGAAATTTCGGGACCAAACCCAGGCGGACCACCGCCTGCTCGCGGGCAAAACGCCCCCGTGCACTTTCCAGAAACGCCAATACCTCGGCAGAAACTGGGATGGCCCCCTGCTGCTGCGGACCGTAAACCAAGGCGCGCAGAACCGCCAGCGCCTGCCCCTCGGTTCCGAATAAAGATTGGGTCAGCGGCGGGCCATGATGGGGACGGGTTAATTCGATCAGGCCGCCACGGGTTACGCCCAGCACATCCGTTGGCACGGGGTCCTCGGCTAAGGCGGCTTTGAAGTCCGCCAGGGCGCGCGCCAGCGCCGCCGTCGTCAGACGGGGCGGATCGATCACCACCACCCCGCCGAGGTTCCGCAGGCGCAGCAATCGGGCGACCGTTCCCAGCGCCTCGGTAACAAACACCGCTGCTGGGCGGGGATCGGTACCGCTATCAAGGTCGATGGCGATCAGCGCTCGTGTCGGCTCTAGCGTCAATCGCCCGCCGCCGGGCAGGGGAATTTCGGCCGCGCAAACCTCTGCCAACTCGGCCTCGATGGCAAGAGCCTTAAAAGGGTCCACCCCCGGCGGGGCTAACTCGGCGGTCAGATCTTCTGATTTAAGTCCTGGCGCTAGAGCCAACGGGGCCAGAAGTGGCCCCCCCCCACCCCCTAGGTCGGCCAGAAGGCGGCGCAGCGGGCGCAGCGGACCGGAAACCGGGCCGGGCGGCCCCTGGGTGGCCCGTGCGGCATCGGCCTCGGCCAAGAGTGCCGAAAGCTCCGCCGCCAGGGCCGCGTGTTTATACTCCAAGGCAGGCGGACGGGCGGTTACCGAAAACCCGGCGGCCCGCCGTTCTGGGGAAAGGCACTCGGCCAAAAAAGCCTTTAGCCGCGTTCGCTCGGTCTCTGGAAGGCGGCGCGCGGCGGCTATCGCCCCCTCCCCGCCGGGATGATGGGTTAGGGTTAGGGCGGGCGAGGTCCAGGTTAGGCTGCGCGTCACCCCAATCGGTTTATCGTCCGATGCAGCACGGGCAACCTGCACCAGAAGCCGCGCCCCCAGCGGCAGATCCGTCCCGCCGGGGGCCGCCAGAAACGCCTCGGCCCCAATATCGATAAAAGCCCCAATACCCGGCAAATGCGCGCGCAGAATGCCGCGACAGACCGTGCCCAGGGGGATTTCCCCCGTCCGATAGGCAGCAAAGGCGATGCAGCGGTCCTGGGCGAGACGGACGCCCCGCACCTCCCCCGGCCCTTCGGAGAGAATGATCCCCGCCGCAGGCCGGTCGAGGGGCGGCATGGTCAGGGCTGGAAGCCAAGCCCATCGAGCATCGCGCCGATGTCCGACAGGGAAAGGCCAACGATATTGGAATAAGAACCGCTGATCGCGGTAACATGCCGGGCGAAAAACCCTTGGATCGCATACCCACCGGCCTTGCCGCGCCACTCACCACCGGCGATATAGGCGTCGATTTCACGCGCGGTCAGCCGCTTGACAGTAACGCGGGTGGTCACCACGCGCGACCGCCGCAGGCCCTCGGCCTGGGCCAGCGCGATCCCCCCATGCACCCGATGGCTACGGCCCGATAGAAGGGCCAGACAGGCGCGGGCCGTCGCCTCATCCTCGGCTTTGGGGAGAATGCGCCGCCCGACCGCCACAACCGTATCCGCAGCAAGAATAAGGCTATCCGCGTGCCGCTGCGCCACGACCGCCGCCTTCGCCTCGGCCAAGCGCAGGGCATGGCGCGGCGGCAATTCCCCCGGTAGCGGCATTTCATCGATATCGGCAGGATCGACGGCAGCGGGAATAATCCCGATCTGCTGCAATAAATCGAGACGCCGGGGCGATGCCGACGCCAGGACCAGTTTCATCACTTACTTGAAGCGGAAGGTGATCCGGCCCTTGGTCAGATCATAGGGCGTCATTTCCACGTTCACGCGGTCCCCCGCTAGCACGCGGATACGGTTCTTGCGCATCTTGCCCGAGGTATGGGCCAGCACTTCGTGATTATTATCCAGCTTCACGCGGAACATCGCATTCGGCAACAGTTCCGACACGGTACCGGAGAACTCGATCACATCTTCCTTCGCCATAGTCTTCCTTAACACAGGGGTCTCGCGGGGCGAGAAAAAACAAACGGCGCACCCGCGCGATGCCGGGCATCGGGCGTGGGCGCGTCACACGGCTCCTAAGTGATGCTTTGCTTGCCCCCGGTCAAGCGAAACCTGCACATGGGCCGCATACGATACGGCAAGCGCGGTACCGATCAGGGAAAACGATCCGCGATCCGGTCGGCCAGCCGGTCACGCACCAACCGATAGGCGGCCAACCGCTCCTCCCGACTACCTTCGGCCATCGACGGATCCTCGGTCGGCCAATATTCGACCTCCACCGCTTGCGTGCGGGTCAATTCCAGGGCGCGGTGGTGGGCTTCCGGCGATAGGGTGATGATGACGTCGAAGTTTGTATCTTCCAGGTCTTCCAGCAACGTTGGATAATGGCGGCGTAGGTCGCCCCCCACTTCCGACATTACGGCAACAACGAATCCATCCGCGGCCCCCTCGCGCACGCCGGCAGAGGCAACATAGAGTTTGCGACCGTGGCTAAGGCGCATCAACTCCATCGCCATCGGCGACCGCACGGCATTATGCGTGCACATGAACAGAACGGAAGTCGGCAGCCTAGGCCGATCGAGCAGAGCCGGCGGCATTTGTCCCTCATTATGCCTGACCGCCGGCGTGCAAACAAGCCGCCGGTCTGCGTTAATCGGATAGCTGAATTGTGAGTGCTGAATTGATCTCCATCATTTGCCTTTGGGAATAGCCGCGCTATGGTCTGCCTATGCAGTACGAAGAGTTTTTTGCGGCCCAGGTCGCAACCTTGAAACGGGAAGGGCGCTACCGCGTCTTCGCCGATCTGGAACGGCTCGCCGGGCGGTTTCCGCTTGCTTTGTACCATGGCCCGTCCGGGCCGCAGGAAGTGACGGTCTGGTGTTCCAACGATTACCTCGGCATGGGGCAGCACGACAGCGTGCGCAGCGCCATGCATGGAGCGATTGATCGGCTGGGAACCGGGGCGGGCGGCACGCGCAATATCGCCGGAACCACCCACGAGCATGTGCTGCTGGAACAGGCCCTGTCGGAACTGCACGGTAAACAGGCCGCGCTGGTTTTCACCTCTGGATATGTGGCTAATGAAACCACTTTGGCGACCCTGGGGCGAATGCTGCCGGGCGCGGTGATTTTCTCCGACGCGCTAAACCATAATTCCATGATCGCCGGGATTAAGAATTCGGGAGCGGAGAAACACATCTTCCGCCACAATGACCCCGCCGATCTGGAAGCGAAGCTGAAGCAGGTCGATCCCGCCCGGCCAAAAATTCTGGCTTTCGAGAGCGTTTATTCGATGGACGGCGATATTGCCCCTATCGAAGCCTTTTGCGATCTGGCCGACCGTTACGGTGCTTTCACCTATCTCGATGAAGTGCACGCGGTTGGCATGTATGGATCGCGCGGCGGTGGTGTCGCCCAGGAACGCGGCATCGAACATCGGCTGCACCTGATCCAGGGAACGCTTGGCAAGGCTTACGGTATGGTTGGCGGATATATCGCCGGATCGGCAACCATGGTGGATTTCATCCGCTCCAACGCCCCTGGCTTTATTTTCACGACGGCCCTCCCGCCGGTCATCGCCGCCGGGGCGCGTGCCAGTATTCGGCATTTGATGACCAGCGACGCCGAACGTGCCGCCCAACGCGACCGGGTTGCCCTGGTCAAACGGCGCTTGGCGGCGGCGGGCCTACCGCTTTTGGACAGCGCCAGCCATATTGTGCCGGTGATGATTGGCGATGCCAGCCTCGCCAAGCAGGTAACGGACCTGCTGCTAGAACGGCATAATATCTATGTCCAACCAATCAATTATCCTACCGTTCCCCGTGGGACGGAGCGCATTCGAATCACCCCCGGCCCGTTGCATACGGACGCGATGGTCGATGCGCTGATTACCGCCCTGCTGGATGTCTGGCAGGCTTTAGGGTTGAAAAAACAGCAGGCGGCTTAACGCGCCGTATCGCGAAGATCGGCCTGCACGGCGCTGACCGGGTCTTCGTGGATGATGATCTGTGCGCGCGGAAACGCGGCCAACAGCCGCGTTTCCGCTGTATGGCTGATCTGATGCGCCGCCAGCAACGGCAGCGCGTCCGGCAATTCAAGGTGAAACTGGATGAAGAGATCCGGCCCTGCTTCGCGCGTGCGCAAATCGTGCACGCCGATCACGCCTGGTGTGTCGCGGATAATTGCCAGAATCGCCGCGCGAATATCGTCAGCGGCTTCCCGGTCCATCAGCCCCTGATAGGCCTGCCAGCCAATCGTCAGCGCGCTCCGCACCACGAGCGCCCCGATCAGCAACCCCAGGGCAGGATCGAGCCAGAGCAGCCCCAGGGCGTCGCTTGCCCAAAAGCCGATCAAGACGATTGCATTGGTCAGCAGATCGGACAGGTAATGAAGCCGGTCCCCCGCCACCGCCAGCGAGGGAGCGCGCTGCAGCACCCACCGTTGAAACGTAACCAGCGCCAAGGTCAGCAGCATCGCCACCGCCGATACCACCATCCCCAGCCCCGGCAACTCGATGGGCTGTGGAGACAGAAACCGCTGCACGGCCTCGATCAGCACCAAGCTCGCCGACCCTAGAATGAAAGCGGCCTGCGCTAGACCTGCCAGCGGCTCCAGCTTTCCGTGACCGAAGCGATGTTCGGCATCTGGCGGGCGTAAGGCTCCCCGCACAGCAAACAGAGTTAGAAGCGACGCAATGCCGTCCAGAGCCGAATCCATCAGACTGGACAGCATCGTCACCGCGCCGGTGGTTAGATAGGCCCAGGCCTTCAGCCCAACCAGCACCAGGGCGACGGCCACCGCCGCCTCGGTGGCGCGGCGCGCCCAGCGATAATCCGGCGCGGCTGTTTCTCCGACCATCGGACTTAGGGATATAGGCGATGGGTGCGCCAGCCACCGGCCCCGTCCCGCTCATACACCAGCCGGTCGTGCAGACGGAAGGGCATTCCCTGCCAGAATTCCACCCGATCCGGCACAACCCGAAAGCCCGACCAATGGGGCGGGCGCGGCACCTCGCCCTGCGGGTAGCGCTGTTCGGTCTCCGCGACACGGGCCGCCAGCACCGCCCGGTCGGACAGGGGACGCGACTGCTCCGACGCCCAAGCGCCAATCTGGCTACCGCGCGGGCGGGACTGGTAATAGGCATCTGCTTCGGCAGCGCTGACCGGGGTGGCCTTGCCCTCGACCCGTACCTGCCGTTCTAGGGACTTCCAGTGGAAGGTTAGCGCGCAGAATGGGTTACCGAAAAGCTCGTTCCCCTTGCGGGATTGGGTATTGGTATAAAAGACGAAGCCCTCGGCATCGAAATCCTTCAACAAGACTACGCGCAGCGACGGGCGGCCATCGGCCCCCACGGTTGCAAGGCTCATGGCGTTCGGATCGTTGATCTCGCGCGCCGAGGCATCGGCGAACCAATCCGTAAACTGTATGAAGGGATTTTCCCGGACCGTCAGGGCAACGGCGGCGATCGAACGGTCGATCAGCATGGCTTATCCTTTTTTTGGCGCACGTCCCCACGGCGTGCGGTTGAGGGGGAGTATGGGACACTCCGCTCCCTTGAACCAGAGGCCTTGCCGTTATATGTGAGATGTGTGGGACGGGGGCGTGCGCCAACCGAAGCAAGACGGGCGCGCTTCTGGTCGCCGATCTAGATGAAAGACGGGTAAAGACGATCCATGCGCGATCCCTACGAGGTTTTAGGCGTGCCGCGATCGGCCGATGCGGACGCGATTAAAAGCGCCTACCGCAAGCTGGCCAAACAGTATCACCCGGATCTCAATCCGGGCGATAAGGCCATCGAAAGCAAGTTCAAGGAAATTTCGGTCGCCCACGATCTTTTGTCGGATCCCGATAAACGCGCCCGGTATGATCGCGGCGAAATCGACGCGGCGGGCAATGATCGACCGCGCGCCCGACGGCCCGGCGGTGCAGGGTTCGGCGGGTTTGGCGGGTTCGGGGGCTTCGGCGGCGGGGGGTTCGGCCAGCGCAGCAGCGGCCCGTTCGACTTTGATGCCGATGATATTTTTGACGGGTTCCGCACACGCGGCGGCACCGCCGGGGCGGGCCAGCGGCGCGGGGCCGATGTTTCTTATGGGTTGACCGTCGATTTCGTGACCGCGGCCAATGGCGGTAAACGCCGGGTGACCACGGCCGACGGGCGAACCCTGGACGTGAATATCCCACCAGGAACCGAAGACGGCACCAAACTGCGCCTACGCGGCCAGGGTCAACCAGGGTTCAACGGCGGGCCAGAGGGGGATGCGTTCATCGAAATTCATGTCGATGCCCACCCCCTATTCGTCGCGAAGGGCAAGGATATTCTGCTGGACGTGCCCATCACGCTACAGGAAGCAATCCTAGGTGCCTCTGTCACCGTGCCGACCATCGATGGGCGGGTTGCGGTGAAAGTGCCGCGCGGCTCCAACTCTGGGGCCACCCTGCGCCTGAGGGGCAAGGGTATCCCCGGCAAGGACGGTGGGCGCGGCGATCAATATGTGAAACTGGTGGTTATGCTACCGGAAAAACTCGACCCGGAACTGGCCTCTTTTCTGGAGAAATGGGGACCGAAAAATCCCTATGAAGTGCGGGGAAAGTTGAACGGCCTCGGATAAACAGAAACGCCCTAGCGCCAAAAGGGGCGGCAGCCGCCCTCCACAAAACCGAACCCCGCCGAAACCAGCGGGGTTCTATGTTTTACGATAACAGACGGCGGGATTAGCCCTGCAATAGCTCCATCTCGCCAATAATCGTACCGCCAAGGTCGATTTCGATCTTCCGGTAGCGAATACGGCCTTTGATTTGCCCGGTGGTCCGCACGGTCAGCTTTTCACGAACCGTTAGATCGCCTTCATAGGTCCCAGCAATCTCGGCCACGTCGATTTCGGCATTGCCTTTGAAAAAACCACCGTCAGCAACCTCGATCACCCGCCCGCCGACCAGCGATGCATCGACCCGGCCTTCGACGGTCAGAATATCGCAGGAATTAATCTCGCCGGAGAGGCTGATATCCTTGCCAACGGTGAGCCGCTTACCTTCGGTTTCGCTGCGCCCGCCGGGGGATGGCATGGCCGGAACCGCAGCCCGGCGCGGGGCCTGGCCGGGGGCCGCGAGCGACGGCCCTAGGGGCGGAACGGCGGCGGGGGTAGAATAATCTGGCATTTTTCGCATACCTTCGCTTCGGGGAGACGGCGGGGTCGGGCGCAAGGGGGCCGGTGTGGCAACCGCAGCAGCCTCCCCGACGGCGCTGCCCAAACCTTCCGGCTCCGGACTTACCGACTCCTGGACCTGCGGATCGGCAAACCCGTCTTCCCCCGACGTTGCCCCTTTTTTGGAACGACGAAAAATCACGGCCAACGATCCTTTTTTCCAGGATGACGCGGCGGGGGCGCTAGGTCGCGTCCCGCTGCCGCAGATGTTCAAACAAATGGATCATAAAGGCGGTCGCAACGATTGGCACCAAAAGATTGATGAAGGGCATCGACCCCAGCAGCGCCAGCACCGCCCCTGCCCCCCAAATCCGCCCCTGCTGGCGCTTGGCCAGGGCTTGCACCTCTGGTAGCGGCAAACGGCGCAGGGCAATCGACTGAAAATAGTCGCGCCCCAGCAGCAGCCCATTGGCCGCGTAGAAAACCACTGGCGCGACCGGCCCAGCCAGCAGATAGAGCGGTAAGATCAAAAGATTAAGCAGCACGCCCTTCATCAAAAGCGTAACGCCGCCGCGCAGCTCTTCGGCCAGCGGAATATCGCGGGCACGCGGCAACTGCGGATAGTGTCGCGCCTCCACCGCCGCCGCCACCCGGTCGATGAATAGCGACGTGAGCGCAACGACCACGACGGGAAAGAACAACCAGGCCAGCGTGGCGCTCGCCAACCCACTGACCACACCGAGCAGCCAATCAAGCCAGCCGATCCCCGTCGCCCCTAACGCGCCGACCCCGATCACCACCGCTGCCGTCAGAGCGATGAGTACGGCGAAGGCCAACACAATCGATTGCACCAATACCCCCCGGATCGCCGGGTCTGGAAGCTGGCGAAAGGCCAGAAGCAAGGCAGAAATCACGCGCTTTATCCCGCAGTGCACACGGGCGCGAACCGCCCGTGAAGGTTTCGGCTTAGACAATGGCGATGCTTGGCGTTCAATAAAAGGGGGAACGCGCCCCCGCCCTGCGCGAGAAGCGGTTGCCAGGGGCCGTTTCGCCGCTATACTCCGCACCGCAATAACCCGGCTTCGCCGGGCTTTTTGATTTGTGAAGATCGTTTATGCCGAGCCGGTGGTCGGAGGGGTTAATGGGCGGTGCGCCGTTGGAAGTCGTTGGGATCGGCAATGCCATTGTCGATGTGCTGGCCAGGGTAGACGATGCGTTTCTAGAGCAGGTTGGGCTGGTCAAAGGCTCAATGACCTTGGTCGATGCCGGGCAAGCCGCAAAAATCTATGCGCTGCTGCCCCCTGCGGTCGAAATTTCGGGCGGATCGGCGGGCAATACGATCGCTGGGGTTGCCTCGCTGGGCGGGCGCGCCGCCTATATCGGCAAGGTGAAAGCCGACCAGCTTGGGGCCGTCTTCCGGCACGATATGCTAGCTACGGGGGCACGCTTCATCACCCCCGCCGCCGCCGAAGGCCCTGCCACCGCGCGCAGTATGATCCTGGTAACCCCCGATGCCCAGCGCACCATGGTTACCTTTTTGGGGGCCTGCGTTACCCTGGGGCCGGAAGATCTGGACCGCGAGGCGATTGCCGAAGCCGAAATTACCTATATGGAAGGGTATTTGTTCGATCCGCCTCTCGCGCAAAAAGCCTTCTACGAGGCTGCCGCCTTGGCGCACGCCAACGGCCGCCGCGTGGCGCTGACTTTATCCGACAGTTTTTGCGTGCATCGGCACGGTACCGCCTTTCGCGATTTGATCGATAAGCACATCGACATTCTGTTCGCCAACGAAGCCGAGCTGCTGGCGCTGACACTGGAAACCGATTTCGACCGCGCGGTTGCCGCCCTCAAGGGCAAGGTGAGTATCGCCGCCTGCACCCGGTCGGAAAAAGGCTCGGTCATCCTCAGCGGCGCGACTACGGTCGCCGTCGCCGCGCATCCGATTGATAAAATCGTCGATACCACCGGGGCCGGCGATCTTTATGCCGCCGGCTTCCTACTCGGCACCGCCCGCGCCCTCAGCGGTGCCGATAGTGCCCGCCTGGGCAGCCTCTGCGCTGGGGAAGTGATTTCCCATATCGGTGCACGCCCGCAGGTCAATCTGAAAACCCTGGCCTTGACGGAACTGCCCGACCTGGCCCCCGCCCTTACCCTCGCCCTCGCCTCCTAACTTTTCTGCGTGAGTCTTTTTCCCATGGAACGCCGTAACCTCGCTATCATCGCCCACGTCGATCATGGGAAGACCACCCTTGTCGATAAGCTGCTCGCCCAATCCGGTACCTTCCGCGCCAACCAGCAGGTTGCCGAACGCGCAATGGACAGCAACGATCTGGAGCGCGAGCGCGGGATCACCATTCTCGCCAAATGCACGTCGGTCGAATGGAAAGGCGTGCGCCTGAATATCGTCGATACGCCGGGCCACGCCGATTTCGGCGGCGAGGTCGAGCGCATTCTGTCGATGGTCGATGGCGTGGTCGTGCTGGTCGATGCCGCCGAAGGGCCGATGCCCCAAACCAAATTCGTGACCGGCAAGGCCCTGCGCCTGGGGCTGCGCCCGATTGTGGTCATCAATAAAGTTGATCGCCCCGATGCCCGCGCCCACGAAGTGCACGACATGGTGTTCGACCTATTCGCCTCGCTGGATGCGACCGACGAGCAGCTCGATTTTCCTACCCTCTTCGCCTCTGGCCGCAATGGCTGGGCCGTGACCGATCTGGAGACGGCACCGGGCACCGATCTGGAGCCTTTGTTCGACCTGATCGTGAAGCACATCCCGGCACCGAAGGTGAATAAGGATGCTCCCTTTGCCATGCTATCCACCCTCATTCATGCCGATCCCTATCTGGGACGCGTGCTGACGGGCCGGGTCGCGGCAGGCGTCGGTAAACTCAATATGGCCGTCAAGGCGCTGAACCGTCAGGGCGACGTGCTGGAACAGGGCCGTCTCTCCAAGCTCATGGCTTTCCGCGGGCTGGAACGGGTGCCGGTCGAAGAAGTGGAAGCTGGGGATATTATCTCCATCGCGGGCCTGACCACCGCAACCGTTGCCGATACGATTTGCGCGCTGGAATGCACCGAAGCCCTGGAAGCGCAGCCGATTGATCCGCCGACCCTGGCCATGACCTTCTCGGTCAATGATTCGCCGTTGGCGGGCCGCGACGGCGATAAGGTCACCAGCCGCGTCATCCGCGACCGTCTGATGCAGGAAGCCGAAGGCAATGTCGCCATCCGCATCACCGAGTCGGACAGCAAGGATTCGTTCGAGGTGGCCGGGCGTGGCGAACTGCAACTGGGCGTGTTGATCGAAACCATGCGCCGCGAAGGCTTCGAGCTGTCAATCTCGCGCCCGCGCGTGCTGTTCAAGACCGATGAAGTCACGGGCGAACGGCTGGAGCCGCAAGAAGAAGTCGTCATCGATGTTGACGAAGAATATGCCGGCGTCGTGGTGGAAAAGCTGGGCGGTCGGCGCGGCGAAATGGTGGAAATGCGCCCCAGCGGGGGCGGTAAGACCCGCATGGTCTTCCTGGTCCCCTCGCGCGGGTTGATCGGTTATCAGGGC
>CAZNVY010000081.1:11188-15520 GCA_964576605.1 uncultured Elstera sp.
AATTCCTAACCGATACGCGCGGCACCGGCATTATGGCCAAGCTGTTCCATTCCTATGTGCCGCACAAAGGCTCGATGCCGGAACGGCGCAATGGGGTGCTGATCTCCAACGGCCAAGGCCAGGCGGTCGCTTACGCGCTGTGGAACCTCGAAGATCGCGGCCCGATGTTCATCGAACCCGGCGTCGATATCTACGAAGGCATGATTATCGGCGAACATACCCGCGATAACGACCTGGAAGTGAACGCGCTGCGCGCCAAACAGCTCACGAACGTTCGTGCCTCCGGCAAGGACGAGGCCGTGCGCCTAACCCCGCCGCGCCTGATGAGCCTCGAACAGGCCATCAGCTATATTTCGTCGGACGAACTGGTGGAAGTAACGCCGAAGGCCATTCGCCTGCGTAAAAAGCTGCTGGACCCAAACGACCGCAAACGCGCCGCCAAACAGAAGGAAGAGGTGTAAACCTCTGCCCGCGAACGGCGCTCCTCGGAGCGCCGTTCCGTTTCCGTTTGGGGGAATCGCGCCGAAAGAGGCCGCGCCGCAAGGCCCGCGCTATAGTTTCTCGCCGCGCACCAGCTTGGGTTGATTGCCAAGCACGCCCATCGCGTGACGGATCAGTAACCGTTTTAGCGGGGTTAGGCGGTTGACGGCGGCAAGGCCCAGATCGCGGGCTAGGCGGATGGGGGGAAAATCGGTTGCGAACAAGCGGTTCAGCCCATCGGTTGCCAGCAGCATTCCCAGGCTATCGGGGCGGCGCCACGCATCGTAGCGGGCTAAAAGATCGGGGGAGCCTAAATCGCTGCCGGTACAAGCCGCCTCGATCAGCAGCTCCGCCAGAGCCGCCACGTCGCGCCAGCCAAGATTAACCCCCTGCCCCGCAATCGGATGCACGCCATGGGCCGAGTCGCCAGCCAGCACAATCCGGTCGCCGTAGAAGCGATTGGCCATCAGCGCGGTTAGCGGATAGTGCCAGCGCGGCCCCAGCATCGACAGTTTACCGAGCCAGGGGCCAAAGCGGCGTTCGATCTCAAAGGCAAAATCGTCATCGGACAGAGCTAAAAAGCCGGGGACTTTCGCCGGGTGTTCGGTCCAGACCACCGAGGAACGGTTGGGATGTTCCAGCGGCAGCAGCGCCAACGGCCCGATAGGTAGAAAGCGTTCGTGGGCGACGCCATAATGGGGTTTTTCATGCTGAACCGCGCAGACAATGCCGGTCTGGCGGTAATCAATCCGGCGCACGCTAATCCCCGCCCAATCGCGCACCGCACTCTGGCGGCCTTCCGCCCCGACCAGCAGCGGGGCCGTTAGGCGGCGACCATCAGCGAGGGTAAGGCTAACCCAACCGGGGCCGCGCTCGAACCCCGTTGCTGCCGCAGGGGCAAGCCAATCGACGTTCGGGGTTTGCGCCACGATCTTATGCAGCGCGCGGCGCAGAAAGCGGTTTTCGATGATCCAGCCCATCGGCTGGTCGCCGACCGTGCGGTGATCGTAATGCAGGAATAGGCGCGACGGCCCGTCCGATACGCGAATATCAAGGATCGGGCCTTTTTCCTCGATCGCGTCCCAAACGCCCAAGCCCGCCAGAACATGCTTGGAGGCAAGCGAGACCGCCGAGCCGCGCCCGTCGAACCCATCCTGCCGCTGATCGGCGGGGGTATCGCGGTCAATCAGTGCGCAGCGCAGCCCGGCTTGTCCCAAGGCAATGGCGAGCGACGCACCGACAAGGCCGCCGCCCAGAATAATCACATCATGCCGGTCTGCCGCCCCGGCGGGCGAGAAGGTCTGAGCCATAGGGCAGACAATGGTCTGCCGCCCCCGGCTTGTCCAGGGGCAGGGTGCCGCATATTAAGCGTCTTGGTCCGGGCGGGCACTTAGGCTGGGGGCGAGGCCACCGCTTTCACCGAGGGAGGTAATCTTCTTTTCCGCCGCTAGCTGCGCGCGGGCACCATCGAAGCTAACGGCAAAGCCCGGCCCGGCCTGGGCCGCCGCCGAAACCTGTCTTTGCATCTGCTCCAAGACGATCTTAGCGGTCGCCAACTCGTCCAGCGCCTCCCCAACCCCAGGGGTGCTGTTCAGGATCGCTTCTAGTTTTTCTGACTGCTTATAGCCAGAGACGGTAATGCGCCCGCGCTCGTTCACATTCAAGGTCGGCAGGGTTTCGGCGTCCAGCCCATTGTCGGTCAAGAGTTGCTTCATATCGCGGTCGAACGCGATTTGGCGTTTATCCAACTCCGACTGAGCAAGCGCCACATCCTGGGAACGGGTTGCCAGAATCTGCGCCGCCAGCGCGGACCCATAAGACTCAGTCAGGGCAATATCGCCCAAGCGCTGATTGCCCGTCTGGTCCTTGGTGGACTTCACGTAATCGCGAAAACTCTTGCCACCGCTGGTCGTAGAGGCCTCGGTTGTGGTGCTGGTGGTCGATTTCGGCAGACCACTGCTGGCCGCGGTGCTCGCGTCGGTCTTCGCGGAAAACAGGCCGGTCACCTGATCGGTCAGTTTGCGGAGGTTCATCGTCTCAAGCTCCTAAAGCCAAACACCCGTGCGGGCGGCGATGATAGGGGAGAAGCAAGCGGGATGCCAGTTAGGCTTCGTCGAATAAAGCGTTAAACAGCGCGGCGGCATCTGGTCCGTCCCAAGGGGCATCCCCTTCAAAACGCCCGATTTCCCGGCCTTTCCGGTCGATTAGAATGCTGGTCGGCAAACCGCGCAGGGCGAAGGCCCGGCCTGCCGCGCCGCCCTTATCGTTGCGCAACGGTAGCCCGGCCAGCCTATGCTGGGCATAAAATTCCTGCACTTTGGCAAGTCCTGCCCGGTCGAGACTGATCGGCAGCACCAGGGCGGGGGCTTTTTCGGCCTGCCAGCGCTGCTGAAGCCGCAGCAGGGCGGGCATTTCCTTAACGCAGGGGATGCACCAGGTCGCCCAGAAATTCAGAAGCACGATTTGACCGAGATGGTCCGATAGGCGCTTTTCCGCCCCGGTTTCGTCGAGCGCGGTCACATCCGGCACTGGGCTGCGGCTGGCCGCATTGGCGGCGGAGGGTTTGAATTTCGCCATGCTGCCCGTCAAAGGCAGGGCTTCCGCCGCCTGAGATATTGCAAGTGGGGCGCACATGGTCAAAATGGCGGACCCAACCGCCGCCCCCAGCACGCCCCGCCGTGTGATCGGGGGAAGCGCTTCGTTATCAGGACTGGATGGACCCCAAGGCATGGCCGATTCTTCCCCTACTCAACCCGCGTCTGCCGCCAACAAGCTGTGGGGCGGCCGTTTCGACCGTGGCCCCGCTGCGATCATGGAGCGGATCAACGCCTCCATCGGTTTCGACAAGACCCTATATCGGCAAGATATCGCCGGTTCCAAGGCCCATTGCCGCATGTTGGTGAAACAGGGGATCATTCCGGCAGCGGATGGCGACGCGATTTTGGAAGGCCTGGACCGGGTTCTCGCCGAAATCGAAGCCGGGAAGTTCGAGTTCCGAGTGGACCGCGAAGATATTCATATGAACGTCGAAGCGCGGTTGGCTGAAGTGATTGGCCCCTCGGCGGGGCGGCTGCATACCGCCCGCTCGCGCAACGATCAGGTGGCGACCGACTTCCGCCTATGGCTGCGCGACGCGGTGGATCAGATCGACGGCGACATTAAGGCCCTGCAAGCGGCGCTGATCGCGCGGGCGGAGGAACATTCGGCGACGATCCTGCCGGGCATGACCCATCTGCAAGCCGCCCAGCCGGTAACGCTGGGGCACCATCTGCTGGCCTATGTGGAAATGCTGGGCCGCGACCGGGGCCGGTTTGCCGATGGGCGCAAACGCCTGAATGAAAACCCGCTCGGCTCGGCGGCACTCGCCGGCACGCCCTATCCGATTGACCGGGACTATACGAGCCAGCTTTTGGGCTTCGACCGGCCCACGGCCAATTCGCTCGATGCCGTGTCGGACCGGGATTTTGCGCTGGAGTTTTTGGCCTCGGCCGCAATCCTCGGAATGCACCTCTCGCGGCTGGCCGAAGAAATCGTGCTCTGGTGCTCCGACCGCTTCCGGTTCATTCGCCTGTCGGATGCGTTTTCCACCGGCTCCTCGATCATGCCGCAGAAGCGCAATCCCGATGCGGCGGAACTGGTGCGCGCCAAGGTGGGCCGCACCTTGGGTAATTTCACCGCGCTGATGATGGTGATGAAGGGCCTGCCGCTGGCCTATTCCAAGGACATGCAAGACGATAAGGAGCCGGTGTTCGAGGCGGTGGAAACCCTCTCCCTCTCGCTCGCCGCGATGACCGGCATGATCGGCGATATGCAGGTGCAGCCGCAGGCGATGCAGGCGGCGACGCTGGGCGG
>CAZNVY010000082.1:0-14963 GCA_964576605.1 uncultured Elstera sp.
CGCCGATGCCAAGCCGCTGGCCGCCGCCTTCGCCAAGGCCAAGGCCGCCGGCAAGGAGGTCAAGGTCGCCATGACCTTCCGGGGCGGCACCCATGATCTGTGGCTGCGCTATTGGTTGGCCGCCGGCGGCATCGACCCCGATAAGGACGTGCAAACCATCGTCGTGCCGCCGCCGCAAATGGTGGCGAATATGAAGGTTGGCTCGATGGAAGCCTTCTGCGTCGGCGAGCCGTGGAATGCGCAGTTGGTTAATCAGAACATCGGTTACACGGCGGTCAGCACCGGTGAGTTCTGGAAGGATCATCCGGAAAAGAGCCTAGGGATGCGCACCGATTGGGTGGAGAAAAACCCGAAGGCGGCGGTTGCCCTAACTGCGGCGGTGATCGAGGCGCAGCAATGGTGCGACAAGCCTGAAAATAAAGAAGAAATGTGCACTATTGTCGGTAAGCGCGCCTGGTTCAATGTACCGGTTGCCGATATTCTGGGACGCTCGAAGGGGGATTTCGATTTTGGAACCGGGCGCAAGGAAACCAATGCCCCGTACCTGATGAAGTTCTTTGCCGACCATGCCTCCTACCCCTTCCAAAGCCACGAGCTGTGGTTCCTGACGGAAAACATCCGCTGGGGCGTGTTGGCACCGGAAACCGATCTGGCGGGTGCAATCAAGGCGGTGAATGGCGAGGCGATTTGGCGGGCGGCCGCCAAGCTGGCGGGCGCGGTCGCACCGGACGGCACCAGCCGGGGCGTCGAAACCTTTTTTGACGGCGTCAAATTCGATCCGGCCAATCCGCAAGCCTATCTGGCCGCCCAGAAGATCAAGCGCGTCTGATCGGCCCTGCCCCTAGGCCCCTTTTCCCCAGGAGAGTTCCCATGACCGATACGCCCCTTCCTTCCGCCCCGGCAGGCTTTGCCCTGCCGCGCCTGCCGGCGCTGGCCGCCTTCGGCAAAAGCCTGGCTGCCCGCGTTCTGCCGCCGCTGCTGATGTTGGTGCTGCTGCTTGGTCTTTGGGAACTCGCCACGGGGCGGGCGGGGGCATCGCTGCCTGCCCCTAGTCTCATTCTAAAGCAAAGCCTGGAGTTGATCGTCGACCCCTTCTACGACCGGGGCGGGCTGGATAAGGGGCTGTTCTGGCATTTGTTGGCCAGTTTAACCCGCGTGGCGCAGGGGTTTGCCATCGCGGCGGTGGTCGGGGTGTTGATGGGGGTATTGCTGGGGCAGAGCCAGCTTGCCATGCGCGGGCTTGACCCACTGTTTCAGGTCCTGCGGACCATTCCGCCGCTCGCGTGGTTGCCGCTGTCCCTGGCCGCCTTCCGCGATAGTAACCCGTCGGCGATTTTCGTGATCTTCATCACTTCGGTCTGGCCGATCCTGATTAATACGATGGTCGGGGTACGGGCCATTCCGCAGGATTTCCGCAATGTTGCCGCCGTGCTGCGCCTGAATGCGCTGGAGTTTTTCTTCAAGATCGTTCTGCCCTCTACCGTTCCCTATATCTTTACCGGCTTACGGATTGGGGTTGGTCTATCGTGGCTCGCCATTATCGCGGCAGAAATGCTGATCGGCGGGGTGGGAATTGGTTTCTTTATTTGGGATGCGTGGAATAGTTCCAACATCTCCGACATCATCGTCGCCCTCGTCTATGTCGGTCTGGTCGGCTTCTGCCTCGATCGGCTGATCGCCGGGGCCGGCCTACTCTGCGCCCGTGGCGCCAAAGTGTAAGGGGAGGGCTACGATCATGACGAAATCCTATCTGCAAATTTCCGACGTGGGCATTCAGTTTGGCAGCAATGTTGTGCTGCAAAATGTTTCGCTCGATATTCAGCGCGGCGAGTTCCTGGCGATCATTGGTCATTCCGGCTGCGGCAAATCGACCTTGCTGAATATCGTCGCTGGGCTGCTGAAATCAACGTCGGGCGGCGTGCTGCTGGAAGATAAGGAAGTGGATGAACCCGGCCCGGACCGCGCCGTAGTGTTCCAGAACCATTCCTTGCTGCCGTGGCTGACGGTCGAAGAAAATGTCGCCCTGGCGGTCGATAAAGTCTTTGGGCGGAAGAAAAGTCGGGCCGAACGGCGCGACTGGGTGCGGCATAACCTTGCCCTCGTGAATATGAGCCACGCGCTCGCCCGTCGCCCGAACGAAATTTCGGGCGGGATGAAGCAACGGGTCGGCATTGCCCGTGCCTTGGCCATGGAGCCGAAAGTGCTGCTGATGGACGAACCCTTCGGCGCGCTCGATGCCCTAACCCGCGCCCAGTTGCAGGACACGGTGATGCAGTTGCAGACCGAACTGAATAATACCGTGCTGATGATTACCCACGATGTGGACGAAGCGGTGCTGCTCTCGGATCGCATTGTGATGATGACCAACGGGCCGAATGCGACGATTGGCGAAGTGCTGACCGTGCCATTGCCCCGCCCGCGCGACCGCCTGGCGCTGGCGACCGACCCAACCTATGTCGCCTGCCGCGCCGCAGTGCTGCAATTCCTCTATGAACGTCATCGCCACCCGGCGGCGGCGTGAGGGTTCGATCATGCGAGATCAAATTTCCCCTGACCGTTCCCGCTTACTGGTCATCGGCAATGGTATGGCCGGGATGCGCACGGTCGAAGAAGTGCTGAAGCGCGATCCTAATCGCTACCGCATTACTGTGATCGGGGCCGAACCCCATGTGAATTATAACCGCATTCTGCTGTCGCCGGTCCTGGCGGGGGAGAAGACGTTCGACGAGATCGTCATCAATACCCGCGAGTGGTACACCGCGAATGGGATCGAACTCATCGCAGGTGATGCTGCGATTGCCATCGCGACCGATGAGAAAACTGTGCGCACTGCGTCGGGCCGCACGCTGGCCTATGATCGACTGCTGCTGGCTACGGGGTCGAACCCGTTCATCTTGCCGGTGCCGGGCAAGGATTTACCGGGGGTCTGCGCTTTTCGCGACCTATCGGATGTGGATACGATGCTATCGGCGGCGCAGCGCTATTCCCATGCCGTGGTGATCGGCGGTGGCTTGCTGGGGCTTGAGGCGGCTAATGGTCTGGCGGCACAGGGCATGAAGGTTAGCGTGATCCATTTGATGGAAACGCTGATGGAGCGCCAGTTGGACCCGGCGGCCGCCACCCTTTTGGCCGAAGATTTGACCCGGCGCGGCATTACGATTATCACCGGCGCGGTGACCGAAGCCCTGATCGGGGCCGACCGGGTGCAGGCGGTCCGTCTCAAGGATGGGCGGCAGTTGCCCGCCGATCTGGTTGTAATGGCGGCGGGGATCCGCCCGAATGCGACGCTGGCACAAGCCGCCGGTCTTGCCTGCAACCGCGGTGTCATTGTCGATGATGGGTTGCGCACCTCCGATGCGGCCATTTATGCGGTCGGTGAATGCGCTGAACATAACGGCCAAGTCGTTGGTCTGGTCGCGCCAATCTGGGATATGGCGAAAGTTTGCGCCGATCATCTGACCGATAAAACCAGCAGTGCCTATCGTCCGGTGCAACCGGCAACGCGGCTGAAGGTGACGGGCATCGATATGCTGTCGGTCGGCCAGTTCAACGGCGGCGACGGCTGTGAAGACATTATTCTGCGCGATGGCACGCGTGGTGTTTATAAACGCCTCGTGGTGAAAGATGATCGTCTGGTCGGCGCGGTGCTCTATGGCGATGCCAAGGACGGCGGCTGGTACGTCGATCTGCTGGAGAAAGCCGCCCCGCTGGGGGAAATGCGCGATACGATGGTCTTCGGCCCAGGGCTGACCGCGACCGCTGCGGCCGAGAATGGTTTGGCCGATCTACCCGATACGACGGAAATTTGCGGCTGCAATGGTGTGTGCAAGGGCACCATCATGGCCGCGATTGCCGATAAGGGCCTGTCGACGCTGAAAGAGGTGAAGACCCATACCAAAGCCGCCGCCTCCTGCGGGTCGTGCTCGTCCAAAGTCGAAGGTCTGCTGGCGCTGGCTTTGGGGGGCGACTATCAGGCTAAGACCGTCGAGGGCATGTGTGGGTGCACCGATCATCCGCATGAATTTGTGCGCTTGGCCATTCGTGACCAAGAGCTGAAGTCGATCCCCGAAGTGATGCGGGCGCTCGATTGGCGCACGCCGGGGGGCTGCGCCTCCTGCCGACCGGCCCTGAACTTCTATCTGCTCTGCGCCTGGCCGGGCGAGTATCAGGACGATAGCCGCTCGCGCTTTATCAACGAGCGTGCCCACGCCAATATCCAGAAAGACGGTACTTTTTCGGTCATTCCGCGCATGTGGGGGGGCGTTACCACCGCGCAGGAGCTGCGGGCGATTGCCGATGTAGTCGATAAGTATGAAATCCCTAGCGTTAAAGTAACGGGCGGTCAGCGTATCGATTTACTGGGGGTGAAGAAAGAAGATCTTCCGGCGGTCTGGGCCGATCTGAATACCGCGGGTATGGTGTCGGGCCATGCCTATGGCAAGGCGCTGCGCACGGTGAAAACCTGCGTTGGGTCGGAATGGTGCCGCTTCGGCACACAAGACTCCACCGGCATGGGCATTAAGCTCGAAAAAATGACCTGGGGGTCTTGGCATCCGCATAAGGTTAAGTTGGCGGTTTCCGGGTGTCCGCGCAATTGTGCCGAAGCAACGATTAAAGACTTCGGCGTCATCGCCGTCGATTCGGGGTGGGAGCTTCTCATCGGTGGCAATGGTGGGATCGAGCTGCGCGGCTGCGATTTCCTGGTGAAGGTTACAACCGAAGCCGAAGTGTTGGAATATTGCGCCGCCTTCTTGCAGCTCTACCGCGAAGAAGCCCGTTACCTGGAACGCACGGCCCCGTGGGTGGCGCGGGTTGGGCTGGCCTACGTGAAGTCGCGTCTTCTCGACGATGAAGCGGGCCGCCGGGCGCTGGCGGCGCGCTTCGCCTATGCCCAGAAATTCGCGCAGATTGATCCCTGGGCCGAGCGGGTCAGCGGCACGGAAGCTGACGAGTTCAAACCAATGCTGGTGGAGGCGTAACCATGGCGCTTTGGCTTGATATTGGACCCGCCGCCGCTGTCCCCAGCCAGGGCGCGCGCAAGCTGATGGTCCAGGGACGGCAGATCGCCGTTTTCCGAACCGCTGACAATGGTTTCTTCGCGCTTGAAGACCGTTGCCCGCATAAAAACGGCCCGCTGTCCGATGGGATTGTCCACGGCGATTGCGTGACATGCCCATTGCATGGCTGGGTTATCAGCCTGGCGTCGGGGCAGGCCCAGGGGGCGGATGAGGGGCAGGTCCTGACCTTGCCGGTCCTGGTTCAAGGTGACCGCTTGCGCCTCGATATTGCCACCCTCAACGCTGCGGCGGCTGAGTAAATCATGGTGGAGCCGTCGGGAACTGCCGTTCTCCAGCGCACGACTTGCCCCTATTGCGGTGTGGGCTGCGGGGTAGAGATTCTTTCGGACGATGGCGGCCAGTCTGTGCGCGTGCGCGGCGATGCGGCGCACCCGGCCAATTTTGGGCGGCTCTGCTCAAAGGGGTTGGCCCTCGCGGAAAGTCTGACGCTGCCGCACCGCCTAACCCAGCCGCAGGCCGATGGGCGATCCCTGTCTTGGGCCGCGGCGCTGGATGCGATTACGGCGCGGCTGAAGGCCGTCCTGGCCGATCATGGGCCGGAAGCGGTGGCCTTCTATGGGTCTGGTCAATTGTTGACCGAGGATTACTACGTTCTTAACAAGCTGGGTAAAGGTTTCATCGGCACGGGAAATGTCGATACCAACTCCCGCCTCTGCATGGCATCCACGGTTGCGGGGCATAAGCAAAGCTTCGGGGCCGATACAGTCCCCGGTCTTTATGAAGATTGGGAATTGGCCGATCTCGTTATTCTGGTTGGCAGCAATACCGCCTGGTGCCACCCGGTTTTGTTCCAGCGGCTGTTGGCGGCGCGCAAAAACCGGGGCACGAAGATTGTCGTGCTCGATCCGCGTCAAACCTCGACCACCGTCGAAGCCGATCTGCATCTGCCGCTGCGCTCCGGGTCCGACATTGCCCTGTTCGGCGGCTTGCTGCGGGCGATTGCCGAGACCGGCGCGCTGAATGGCGATTACCTCGCCGCTTATACCAATGGGGCCGAAGCGGCGGTGGCGGCGGCCCCCGATCTGCCCGCCGTCGCGGCGGCCACGGGCCTATCGCCGGTGCAGATTGCGGCCTTCTATCAGCTCTTCATCGAAACCCCCAAGGTGGTGACCGTCTTCAGCCAGGGGGTGAACCAATCCAGCCACGGTAGCAATAGCGTCTCGGCAATCCTGAACGTTCATCTGGCGACGGGGCGGATCGGCACGCCCGGCTGCGGGCCTTTCTCTGTCACCGGGCAGCCAAACGCCATGGGCGGGCGCGAGGTGGGAGGGCTGGCCAACCAACTGGCGGCTCATATGGATTTTGCTTCCGCCGACGACCGCGACCGGGTACGCCGTTTCTGGGGGGCACCGCGCCTAGCCGAAAAACCCGGCCTGAGGGCGGTTGACCTGTTTCAGGCTTTGGTGGACGGCAAGATCAAATTTCTGTGGATCTTGGCAACCAATCCGCTGGCCAGTATGCCCGATGCCAATCTGGCGCGCGAGGCCCTGGCCCGTTGCCCGACCGTGGTGCTGTCGGAAGCGATCACCGATACCGAAACCGCCCGCTATGCGCATTTTCTGCTGCCTGCTACCACGTGGGGTGAAAAGGACGGCACCGTTACCAATTCCGAACGCCGAATTTCCCGCCAGCGCGCCTTTCGTACCCCGCTGGGCGAGGCGAAACCCGATTGGTGGGCGCTGGCCCAGGTGGGGCGGCGCTTGGGCTATGCCGATGCCTTCGCCTATGAAAGCCCTGCCGAGGTGTTTCGCGAGCACGCCGCCCTATCGGCCTTCGAGAATGAGGGCCGCCGCGATTTCGATCTATCGGCGGCGCTCAATATCAGCGCGACCGAGTATGACGCGCTCTCGCCCGTCTGCTGGCCCTGGCGGTCGGGGGCCGCGCCGGAGCCGCCAAAGCGGTTTTTTGCCCAGGGCGGGTTTTTTACCCCCGACCGGCGGGCGCGGTTAGTGCCGACGCCGGTTGCCACCACCGCCAGCCAGACCAGCCTCGCCTTTCCCCTGGCGCTGAACACGGGCCGGGTGCGCGACCAATGGCACACGATGGGTCGGACCGGCTTTGATCCGAAACTGATGACCCATGTGCCGCGCCCGACGCTGGCAATCCACCCGCGCGATGCGGCGGCGCTGGGGATTGCCGAGGGCGACCTTGTGCAGGTCACCAGCGCAACCGGCGCGCTGCTGCGGTTGGCGGAACTGACCGATAAGCAGCGCGAGGGCGAGGTTTTCGCCGCCATGCATTGGAATGCGGCCTGGTGTGGCGGCGGTGCCGTGGGCCGGGTTATCGCCCCGCACGCCGACCCGCTGTCGGGGCAGCCGGAATTGAAATTCACCCCCGTCGCCGTGAGCCGGATCGAGCCTTTGTGGCGCGGGTATGCGCTGCTGCGCCATGCCCCGGAACCTTTGGCGCAATGGGACCTGCCGGGGTTCTTCTGGTGCAAGCGTCCATTGCAGGGCGGTTGGGCGGTAGAATTTTGGGCTTTGCCGAGTTTGGCGGCGGCACCGAATGGACAGTTGGTTTTGGCCCCGCTGCTGGATGGGCCGCTAGAGGCTTTTACGCCACTTACCGTCGTCGATCCTGCGCGTGGACGCTGGCGCGGGGCGTTCCTGCGCGATGGGCGGCTGGAGGCGGTTTTTATCCTTGGCCCCGGTCCAGAGATTGACCATCTGCTACCGCTGTTTACCGATCCGGAGGCCGATGCCCAAACGGTCTTGGCCGGGCGGACGGCAGCGGTCCCGACCAGCCCGATCATTTGTTCCTGCTTCCAGGTTTCTGCTGCGCGGATTCAGGCGGCGATTGCCTCTGGCGAGGCGGTGAGCGTTGAAGCCCTGGGGGCCTTTCTGAAGGCGGGCACCAACTGCGGCTCCTGTATTCCTGAGCTGAAAGGATTTCTGCGCCATGCCGAAACCTCTCTCGTTGCGTGATCCGGGTACTGCCCCCAACCAATCCAGCGGGGCGGAAAATCGGCTTAGTCATTTCCCGGCATTCTTCGACCTCGTGGGGCGGGCGGTGCTGGTGATCGGCGCGGGCGATTTGGCCGAGGCCAAAGCGCGGCTTGTCGCGCGGGCGGGCGCTTTAGTAACCCGTTGGTCGGGCTTTACGCCGGGGGCGGATCTGACCGGCTTCAGCCTTATCGTCGCCGCGCCAGAGGGGGCGGGGGGGGATGTATCGGCCCTGCGGGCGGCGGCTACGGCGGCGCGGGTGCCGCTGAATGTTGCCGATCAGCCGGCCTATTGCGACTTCATTCTGCCCGCGATCATCGAGCGCGGGCCGGTGACGATTGCCGTTTCGACCGGGGGGACCTCTCCTATCCTCGCCCGGTTGCTGCGCGGGGTTCTCGAAAAAGCGGTTCCGCCCGGCTATGGCACCCTGGCCCGTCTGGCCGGGGCCTTCCGGGCGCGGGTAGCCGCCGCAGTGCCGGAGAGCAAGGCCCGGAAAGCCTTTTGGGAAACTATCCTATCGGGGCCGGTGGCCGAACTCGCCTTGGCCGGACAGGCGGCGGCGGCGGAAACCGCCCTGGCCGAGGCCCTGGCGGCCCCGCAGCAGCATCGCACGCCGCCCGTGGCCCTGGTTGGGGCCGGGCCGGGCGATCCAGAGTTGCTAACCCTTCGCGCGGCGCGGTTGATTGCGGCGGCGGACATTATTCTGCACGACGCCCTCGTCAGCGATGGGGTGCTGCGCCTCGCGAAGCGCGAAGCCAAACTCATTCCGGTTGGCAAGCGCTGCGGCGACCGTACCTCGATGACGCAAGGCGCGATCAATGATGCCCTGCTGGTCGCAGCGCGCAGCGGCGGGAGGGTTGTGCGCCTGAAGGGCGGTGACCCTGGCGTTTTCGGGCGGGCGCTAGAGGAAATCGCCCATCTTGAGGCCCATGGGGTTGCGGTCGAGCTTGTCCCCGGCGTCACGGCGGCGTTGGGGGCGGCGGCGGCGCTTCGCTGTTCCCTCACACAGCGGGGCGTCGCCCGTTCCCTAACGTTGGCGACGGCACAAACGCTGGACGGGAATGCCGATCACTGGGCGGCCCTGGCCAAGGCTGGCGGGACGCTGGCGCTCTATATGGGAAAGGCGGCAGCAGCCAAATTGGCCCGTGACCTGATTGCTGAAGGTCTCGACCCGGCTACCCCGACGGTGGCGGTGGAAAATGCTACCCTGCCGCAGCAGCGGCAAGTCGCGACCCGGCTGTCGGAGCTGCCCTTCGCGCTGGCCGATGGGGGGTTCGATGGTCCGACGCTCTTGCTGATCGGGGCGGCGATGACGCAGATTGGCGGACAGGCGGTCCCCCAGTCTGAGGTTATCCCGGCGGAATGAGCGTTCATGACACCCATGCTTTTGCCCCCTATGTCCGTACCTTGGGCCGAGGTCCCGGCAAATCCCGCTCGCTAACGCGGCAGGAGGCGCGCGACGCCCTCGGCCAAATTCTGCGCGGCGAGGCGCTGCCTGAACAGGTCGGGGCTTTCCTGATGCTGTTGCGTTATCGTGGCGAGGACCCGGATGAAATGGCGGGGCTGGTCGAGGCGGCGCGGGCAGAAAGCCCCGGCTGGGACATCGGCCCCGTCGATCTCGACTGGCCGTCCTACGCCGATGGACGCACGCGGGGCGCGGCGCATTTTCTGACCGCCGCACAGATTTTAGCCGGAACGGGGGTGCGCGTTCTGCTGCACGGGGTGCCGGGCGGACCGGGGCGGGAGGCGATCGCCGACGGGTTGGCCGAAACCGGCATTCCAATCACCGTTACCGAGGCGGAAACGCGCGCGGCCCTGACCCAGGGAAAGATCGCCTTCGTGCCGACGCCGGTGCTCGCCCCCGGCCTCGCTCGGCTTTTGGCCTTGCGTGGGGTGCTGGGGTTACGGTCTCCGATGAATACTGTCGCGCGGTTGTTGAACCCGTTCGACGCCCCGGCGGGGGTGGATGGGGTCTTCCACCCGCCGTATCTCGCGTTGCATTTGGCTACCGCGGAACGGCTGGGGCGTAGGCGTCTTGCGGTCTTGAAAGGCGGCGGCGGCGAGGCGGAGCGGCGGCCAGAAAAGGCGACGCCGGTTTTACTATGGGCCGGGGGGCAGGTGACAGAATATCCGTTTCCGGCCCTCTGTTCCGCCGACGCGCCAGAGGCTGCACACGGACGGGCGACCGTCCAGGCCACGCTGGCGCTGGCGCTCTTGGCGCTGGGGAAAGCGTCTTCCGTTGCGACCGCCGAGGCGTTGGCGCAGGATTTGATGGGCTAGGGCGGCTTAAAGTTTGATGCGGTAACGCATCGCCGCAATCGCATCGGTATCAAGCGCCGTGCGGAAGGCGGCCCAACGTTCCGAATCGCCCGCGACGGTCGGCAATAACGGGCGCGGGATTGTGCCAGCGTTCAGTTTTTCTGAAAGGTCGGCCCAGAGGCTGGCGATACGCGCGCTATAGGCGGCGCTGATATTCTCCGGCGCGGCATCGACGTTCAGTGAAAAGAACGTCTCCATCATCTGATCGTGCGACCAAAGCTGCGGGGCGGGCGAAACCAGTTTCAGCCACGCTTGCAGCGCCTCCCCCGCTTCGGCGGCGCGGCGGCTGGTTCCGGCCATGCTGGCCAGGCCAAGCTCGGTCAGGACAATTTCGGTCACCACCACATGGCCATTGCGCTTCCCCGCCCGCACAACCTGCTGCAGCAGCCGGGCCTTATTCGCTACGGGGGTCAGAAGCTCGTGCGCGGCAACAATATCGAAGCTATTGGGTTTGAAAGCAACGGTGGCGGGGTCATAGCTGCTGACAGCGGCTTTCTGCGACAGTTCCTGCACGTCCGACCGCTGCTGGGCGAGAGTGGCCAAGGTCGGCGAGGGGGTCATGGAGGTTGGCCAACAGCCGTAATGTTTGGCCAAAACCCGGCTTAGTCCCCCAAGGCCCGCCGAGGGGATGAGAACCTGGCTGGCGACGGTGATCGGTAAATCGGCCAAAGCCCCGGCGGCAATCGGCCCATCGCCGGGCGACAGATTATCCTCGCCCCACAGGAATTCGGCGGCATCGATGCGCGTCTGCGTCCAATAACCATCGGCGGCCACGGCCTTCAGCGGCGACGGCGCGGCTTTGGCTGGCGCGGGGGCCTTTGCTGGGGTGGCGGCAGGCAAGGGATCGGCGCGTTCGGTCAGCAGCAGAACAGTATCAGCCCCCCCCACCGGAGCGGCGTCGGCCAACGACAGATTCAGCGTTGGCGGCGCGTGCGAGGCGGGCGCGCGGGGCGGCGGCGGTGTTTTTTTACCGAACCAAGCCATGACCGACAGTTCTCTCCCTCGCGTGATCGTTTCGGCGTAAGGCTTAAACGCAATTGTGGGCCGTTCCAGGCAGTGGGGTCAAGTCATGTGATGCACAAAATCAGCCCCGGCTTTCGCGCATCAATATAAATAAATTTGCGTCAATTTTTTGATGGTTGCGTGCGGCTTTTGGTTGTTGCGGCATTTGCGCCTCCTGCGGGGAATTTCTGTCGTCAGGCCTTGAGACGATCCGGATGCACCCAGTATTGATGCCATCAGGAAAGTATGTCGGCCGGCTTTCGTCCGCGCTGTGGCGCGTCTGTCGGGGCGCTTACCCTTTGTTCATTTGCATATGTAAAAGTAAAAGAATGTTCAATTTTAGGTAAACAGTGCGAAAGACGGGTGTTTTTTGGAAAATAAACCATTCCGTCGTATTTTTGCTCTTGTCTTGTTACGGGGTTGGTACGAAATTTGCAAAAAATTCGTAACAACCGAAACGGTTGGGATCGGCGGCGGTAAGGGGGACTTGGATGATTACGGCATTTCGGCAAAAGCTCTCCATGAAATTGGGGGCCGCTTTCGGGCTTGTTGCCCTCATTACGCTGGTGACAGGCGGGTTCAGTCTTCAGTCGTTAACCGCGCTGGTCGATAGTTCGCTGCGGGGGAAGGCGGCCTATGAATCGATGGACGCCATCGCCTCGATGCGCGATGGAATGCTGAATAGCGAAGCCGGTGTTTATGCGTTTGTGCTGTTAAGTACGCCCGAATCCCTTACCCCTTTCGAGCGGGGGCAGGAGCAGTATAAGGCGGCCTATGCCAAGGCCCAGGCGTTGATCGTGGAAAACCCCGCCCAGCGCACCAAACTGACCGAGGTGCATACGCTCGCCGAAACCTGGAGCCGCGAGTTCGGCGTTAAAGTGGTCGAGGCGATCAAGGACCCTGCCGGGTTGGCGATTGCGATGGAACTGGTCACCTCTGGCAAAGGCAAAGAGCTGTTTGATCGGTTCCGCGTGGCAGTGGCCGAGCTGGAGGCGGCGGAACGGCTGCATCTGGTTGCTCGGTCTGAGGAATTCACCGCGACCACAAAAGTGGCAGAGGCCGTAACAATTGGCGCTATCTTCATCGCGGTCATTGCGGCGGTGCTGTTATCCTTGTTTGCCAATCGGGCGATTACTGCCCCGGTGATGCGCATGACCGGGGCCATGGCAGCCCTCAGCCGCAAAGATTATGACGCTGCAATTCCCGGTGCCGCGCGGGGCGATGAAATTGGCAAAATGGCGCAGGCGCTAGTGCTGTTTCGCGCCTCGATGCAGCAGGCCGACCGGCTGGCGGCGGAACAAGCGGCGGCCCGCGCGAGCGAGGAGGCGCGCCGCGCTAAGTTGGACGGTCTCACCGGCAGCTTCCTCAGCAGTATCGATCAAATCGTGCAAGGGTTGGGGGCTGCCTCCAGCCAAGTCCGCAGCAATGCGCAATCCTTGGCCGATACGGCGCGGCTGACCAATGCGCAGGCGGCCGCCGTGGTCGTGGCCACCGACGAAGCGACCAGCAATGTGCAGACCGTTGCCTCGGCGGCGGAGGAACTATCCGCCTCGATCCTGGAAGTGGCGCGCCGCACGGAAAGCGCCGCTGGCGTGGTCCGGAAAGCGGTCGGCGAGGCAGGGGAGACAACGGACGTTATCCGCGGCTTGGCCGCCTCTGCCGACCGGATCGGCGAGATCGTTGTCCTGATCCAGACCATTGCCGAGCAGACCAATCTATTGGCGCTGAACGCCACCATTGAAGCGGCCCGCGCCGGCGAGGCGGGCAAGGGGTTCGCCGTCGTGGCCAGCGAGGTGAAGAGCCTCGCGACCCAAACCGCAAAAGCGACCGACGAAATCCAGGCCCAGATCGCCACCGTGCAGGATGAAACCCGCCGGGCCGTCGCCGCTATCGGCCGGATCGGATCGACCATTCAAAGTATTGACGATATTACCGCTACGGTTGCCGCAGCGGTCGAGCAGCAGGGGGCCGCCACGCGCGAAATCGCCCGCAATGTCTCTCAGGCCGCCAATGGAACCGAGCAGGTCAAACAGAACATCATCGGCGTGTCACGCGCGGCGACCGAAACCGGCCAGGCCGCCGATGGAATGCTCACCGCCTCGACCGATCTAGCCCAGCAGGCCGAAACCCTGAAGGTGCATGTGGATCGCTATGTGACCCAGACGGCGGCTGCCTAGTGCTGCCGTTATAACCCCGCTGGTTTCGGCCCGCCATAGGCCCAGTCGAGCAGTTCGACCGTATGGAGGATCGGCACCGGCAGCCCAGCTTGCAACTGGGTCATGCAGCCGATATTGCCGGTCGCCACCGCCTGCGGCTGCGTAAGGGCGATATTGCCGAGCTTGCGGGCTTTAAGCTGCTGCGACAGATCCGGCTGCAACAGGCTATAGGTGCCCGCCGACCCGCAGCAGATATGCCCTTCCGGCACGTCCAGCACGGTAAAGCCCGCGCCTTCCAGCAGCGCCTTCGGCCCGGTTTTCAGGCGCTGACCGTGCTGCATCGAACAGGCGGAATGATAGGCGATACGGAGGGGCTGCGGCGTATCGGGCGCAGGGAAGGTCAGGGTTTCCAGCACTTCCGACACGTCTTTCGCCGCCGCCGCGACCCGCGCCGCCCGCCCGGCCCAGGCGGGATCGTCCTTCAGCATATGGCCATAATCCTTCACCGTCGTGCCGCAGCCCGACGCGGTGATAAGGATCGCCTCGCAGCCCTGATCCAGCAGCTTTTCCCACGCGGCGACATTGGCGCGCACTTTGGCGAGCGCCGCCGCTTCTTGGCCAAGGTGATGATTGAGCGCGCCGCAGCAACCCGCCGGCGGCACCATGATTTCCACCCCCAGGCGGGTCAGCAGTCGCACGGTGGCTTCGTTGATATCCGGGCGCAGGGTATTTTGCACACAGCCGCTCATCAGCGCGACGCGCTTCACCACCGGCACCCCCGCCGGAACGGCGTGCAGGCCGGGCCGATCAATCGGCGTTGGGGAGGCGGGCGGGCGGGCGGTTTCCAGCAAAGCCACCAACCGTTTCACCAGATCGGTCTTGGCGACGGGGCGCAGCAGCGGCAGCAGCAGTTTCGCCGGTTGCGCCGCGATCAGCGACAGGCGGAACAGCCGGGGGTTCGGCATCACCCGACCCAACACCGCCCGCACCAGCCGGTCAGCCCAGGGGCGGCGGAAGTGATGTTCGATGAAGGCGCGCGACTGATCGACCAGATGCATGTAATGCACGCCTGAGGGGCAGGTGGTCATGCACGACAGGCAGGTCAGGCAGCGGTCGATATGCTTTACGTGCGTCTCGGTCGGCCCGCGCTCCGCCGCATTCTCCAGCATATCCTTCATCAAATAGATGCGACCGCGCGGGCTATCGAGTTCATCCCCCTGCACCAGATAGGTCGGGCAGGTGGCCGTGCAGAAACCGCAGTGGACGCAGGTGCGCAGGATCTTATCGGCTTCTTGCACCGTCGCATCGGCAAGCTGGGTCAGGCTGAAATGGGTCTGCATCGCCTTACACTCCCAGACGGCCAGGGTTGAAAACGGCGGCGGGATCGAAGGCGGCCTTCAGCCGCTGCGCCAAAGCCGCCAAGGCTGGGGACATTGGTTGAAACACCGGCACGCTGGACCGAATCC
>CAZNVY010000083.1:0-14745 GCA_964576605.1 uncultured Elstera sp.
GCTGGTCGTCGGCGCGACGGGCGACGGCGGGCTGGAGGCGGCAGGATCGGGTTGTACCAGCGCCAACAACCGCTCCGGCACTGCGGGCACGCGGGACAGCAGTTCCTGTGCCTCGCTGCGCCAGAAAAACCAAACCCCGGCAATCACGGCGGCGACGATGAGGGCGATCAGCAGCGGCCCGATACCGGGCACCCGCCCGCGCGGCGCGGGGGAGGGGAAGGTTAACGTCGAGCGTGGCCCCTGTCCGCCGGTCGACTCGGCCTTAAAACGTTGGACGGCGTCCGCCCCGTTCAGGCCCAGATATTCGGCATAGGTGCGCACGAAACCGATTGCATAGGCCGTGCCCGGCAGTTGCTCGAACTGCCCGGTTTCCAGCGCGGCAAGGTAGGAGGCTTTGATACGCAGCGTCGCCGCCGCTTCCTCCAGGCTGACGCCATGCCCTTCACGGGCGAGGCGCAGGTCCTGGCCAAGTGGGACGGAGCGATCACCCTGGGCGGCGGGCGGCGGGGATGAGGATTGGGGCGACACGGTTCCTACCAATATTCCAAGAGGCAACTTATATAAAGCCCAACTGTACCAGCAGCAGCGGCGGCTGGGGAGATTTTAACGCAAAAGATTAACGCCCCAAGCGCCCGTCACAGGGCAATGCCCCGGTCGCGGGCATAGCCGCGCAGCAGCATGCGCACCGACGCGATGGGCAAATGCATGACCTGATCCAGCAGGGGGCGGAACTGCCGTACGTCCAGCGAGCGGGTCATCATCTTGACCGGCCCAATTGCCCCAGCATTCATCGACAAGGACCGAAAGCCAAGGCCGATTAACATCATCGCTTCCAAAGGGCGTCCGGCCATTTCTCCGCACAGGGTTATCGGTACCGATGCGCTGCGGGCTTTACGCACCAGATCATCGAAGAAGGCCAATACCCCTGGGGTTAATGTATCATATCGGTCCGATAGGCGCGGGCTGCCCCGGTCCCAGGCAAAGAGGAACTGCAGCATATCGTTCGAGCCGACCGACAGAAAATCCACCCGCGCCAGAAGTTGCGGCATTTGCCACATTAGACTGGGAACCTCTAGCATCGCGCCGACCTTCACCCGGTCGGGCAGCGGTTCCCCCCGATCTTCGGCGCGGGTTAACTCCCGGTCTAACAGGGCACGGGCGTCGCGGAACTCTGAAATGGTGGCGATCATTGGGAACATGATCCGCAGTTCCCGCCCCGCCCCGGCCCGGATTAAGGCGCGCAACTGCTGCCGCAGCATCAAAGGCCGGTCAAGACCAATGCGGATGGCGCGCCAGCCCATCGCCGGGTTTTCATCTTCGCCCGCGTCGAAATAAGGCAGCGTTTTATCGCCGCCAATATCGAGCGTGCGAAACGTCACGGGCCGCCCATCGGCGGCATCCAAGATCTTCTTATAAAGCTCGGTCTGCGTTGCCACGTCCGGGTAGGACGAGCGGACCATGAAGGGAATTTCGGTCCGATACAGGCCAATCCCATCCGCCCCGGTTTCATCAAGATGCTGTAAATCGATCAGCAGCCCGGCATTCAGCAACAGGCTGACCGATTGGCCGTCGTGCGTCATTGGCGGCAGGTGCCGGATCGCAGCATAGCGCTGCCTTAGGTCGGCCTTCACCTGCATCGAATGGCGTACGGCGTCCAGCACATCTTGCCCCGGTCGCAGAAAGACCTGACCATTATCGCCGTCGATCACCACTTGATCGCCGGTTTCCACCCGGTCCAGCACATCGGATACCCGGCCCAGAACTGGAATATCGAGCGCGCGGGCCACAATGGCCACATGGGAGGTGGCGGACCCTTCCTCCAGCACCAGGCCCTTCAGCTTTGTGCGGTCATAGTCCAGCAGTTCCGCCGGTCCCATGGCGCGGGCGAAGACGATCGCGTCCGACGGCATTTCCGACGTATCCAGCACCGCCCCGGACAGGTGGGTCAGCAGCCGCGCGGTTAGATCTTCAAGATCAAGCAGCCGTTCGCGCAAATAGGGGTCCGTCACCTCGCGCATTCGGGCGCGCATATCGTTTTGGACCTTCTGCACCCCGGCTTCTGCCGTCAGCCCGCTATTGATCGCCTCGCGAATACGGCCGAGCCAGCCGCGATCCTGGGCGAACATACGGTAACTTTCCATCACGTCTTGCAACTCGCCGCTGGCCATAACGTCCGAACCGGTTAGCAGCGTATCGAGCTGGGTGTGCATGGCGGCGACCGCGGTTTTCAGCCGGTCGAGTTCTTCTGCCGGGTTTTCCGCGACCATCTGGCGAATGGTGACACGCGGCGCGTGCAGGAGGGCGGTGCCGATGGCCAGGCCCGCATTCAGCCGCAGCCCATCCAGGCGGCGCGGCACAATGGCGGTGGCGTCGGCCAAAATCGGTTCGGACGGGTTGATAAGATCGCCGGAGGCAATCAGTTCCGCCAGCACCATTGCGACGGTTTCCAGCGTTTCCAGCTCTTCTTCTGTGTAAAGCCGCTGGGCCTTATTCTGCACGGCCAGAACGCCCGCGACCCGCCCGCCGCGCATGATCGGCACGCCCATTAGCGAGCGGAACAGGTCTTCGCCGGTTTCGGGCCGGTAGGAGAAGTTGGGATGCGCCCAAGCGTCCGACGCGGCAACGGCGCGGGCATGGGCGGCAATATCGCCGATCAACCCTTCGCCCACCCGCATTCGGGTTTTATGCACCGCCTCTGGGTTCAGCCCCTCGGTCGCAAAAAGTTCCAGCACCTCGCCCGCGCGCATGACATAGACCGAGCAGACTTCGGCCACCATGTCGGAGGCGATCAGACGTACGGTCTGATTAAGCCGTTCCTCCGCCGAGGTGCCGGCAGCCATTAAATCCCGCAGGCGCCGCAACAGGCGGCGCGCCCCACTCCAGCCGGCGGATGGGGGCGACTGCATGGTCAGCCTCCCGCCGCAACGGGCCGCACCCGCGCCGCGAGCGCCGCATCGGCTTGGGCGATGAGATCGGCCAAAATCTCGACGGTTGGCTGTTCCTGGGTGACAAAGCCAACGCTTTGCCCAGCCATCAGCGAGCCATTTTCGACATCGCCCTCGACCACCGCCCGGCGCAACGCCCCGGCCCAGAAATGTTCAATATCAAGCTGTGCCTGCTTTTGATCGAGCCGTCCGGCATCCACCTCGGCAATGACTTGCCGTTGCCGCTCCTGAAACGCCCGCGTCGCGTGATTAACCAAGGCACGCACCGGGATCACCGGAAAGCGCGGATCGACCTGCACCGACGGTTGCGCCTCGCGCGCGGTGGCCCGGATGAAGGCTTTCTTGAAGTTTGGGTGCGCTACGCTTTCCATTGCGCAAACAAAACGAGTGCCAAGCTGTACCCCGGCCGCCCCCATCTCAAGATAGGCCAGCATGGCTTCGCCCCGTCCGATGCCACCCGCCACGAAGACCGGCACATCAGGAATGCTGGGAAGAATTTCCTGGGCCAGAACCGACGTGGACACCGCTCCAATATGGCCCCCGGCCTCCGACCCTTCGATAATCAGCGCATCGACCCCCTGCCGCACTAGCTTCCGTCCCAGCGGTTGGGTGGGGGAAAAGGCCAGAACCTTCGCCCCGCCCGCTTTGATCTGCCGGATCACATCGACCGGCGGAATCCCCCCAGCCAGGACGATATGCGAGACGCCTTCGGTCAGGCAAATGTCGGCCAAAGCCGATAGTTGCGGATGCATAACAATCAGGTTCACGCCGAATGGCTGCGCTGTTAGCGCCCGCGTAGCCTGAATTTCGGCGCGCAGCACGTCCGGCGGCATCGATCCCGACGCGAGAATGCCAAAGCCCCCCGCGTTCGAGATTGCCGCGACTAGGTGGCGTTCCGAAACCCAGGTCATCGCCCCGCCCAGAATGGCATAGGGCGTGCCTAGAAAGGCGCAGCCCCGCGCCCACAGCGCCGCAAGCGCAGGGGAGGGCGGGGTTAGCGAGGGGGCGCGACCGTCATGCATTCCGTCAACCGTAGCTTGTTACGCAGCCGCATCAAGCCCGAAAGCGGTATGCAGCGCCCGAAGGGCGAGTTCGGTATATTCTTCCGCGATCAGCACCGACACTTTGATTTCCGACGTGCTGATAACTTGAATGTTAATATTTTTGGCCGCCAGGGTCTCGAACATCTTCAGCGCCACGCCCGCATGGCTGCGCATCCCAACGCCAACCACCGACACTTTTGCCACGGCGGGATCGGGGATCAGTTCGGAATATTCAATGGCTTCCTTCGCGTCGCGCAGCACTTGCAGCGCGCGTTCCAGGTCGGCGCGACCGATGGTGAAGGTCAGATCGGTCGTCTTACCGTCTGCCGAGACGTTCTGCACGATCATATCGACGTTCACCGCCGCATCCGCCAGCGGGCCGAAAATCGCCGCCGCCACGCCCGGACGGTCGGCGACTTTCGCCAGAGTAATCTTCGCTTCGTCCCGGCTATAGGCAATGCCGCTGACCAGATGCTGTTCCACGATCTCGTCCTCATCCACAACAAGGGTTCCGGGCAGGTCGGCAAAGCTCGACAGAACTTGCACGCGCACCCGATGCTTCATCGCCATTTCAACGGAGCGCGGTTGCAGAACCTTGGCCCCCAGCGACGCCATTTCAAACATTTCCTCGTAGCTGATCTTATCCAGCTTCCGGGCTTTCGTCACGATCCGGGGATCGGTGGTATAGACACCGTCCACATCGGTATAAATATCGCACCGATCGGCTTGGACCGCCGCAGCAATCGCCACCGCCGAGGTATCGGACCCGCCGCGCCCCAAGGTGGTGATGCGCCCGTCCGGGGTCACGCCCTGGAACCCGGCGATCACGGCCACTTCGCCCCGGTCGAAGGCGGCGTTCAGATTATCGCCCGGAATATGAGTGATGCGGGCTTTGCCGTGGGTATCGTCGGTATGAATGGGAATTTGCCAGCCCAACCACGAGCGGGCGGGCACCCCCAGTTCCTGCAAGGCTAGGGCGGTTAGCCCCGCCGTTACCTGTTCGCCGGAGGCTACCACCGCATCATATTCCTTCGTATCATGCAGTTTGGAAATGCCATTAACCCAGGCGACGAGTTGATTGGTCGTGCCCGCCATGGCCGATACGACCACGGCAACCTGATTGCCAGCCTCGACCTCGCGCTTCACGCGTTGCGCCACATTGCGGATACGATCAAGATCGGCTACCGACGTGCCGCCGAACTTCATGACGATACGGGCCATCGCCGCCTGCTTCCTTTCTTCTTGAGGGCTGGGGTCCCGCCGCCGAAACCGGGGCGGAAGGGTTGCCAGCGCCAGGGCGGCTATTCATACTCTGGGACGGGGGCAAGGCCAAGCGCCGTTCCCCGACCGTCAAGAGGAATTTGATGCAGAACCCCGCCCTTCCCACTGGCCCCTTGGCCGCCTCCAGCATCGATCCGCACGAGGTGGCGCAGTTTGCGGCCCTGGCCGATACCTGGTGGGATCCCGCCGGGCCAATGCGGCCCCTGCATCGGCTCAATCCCGTGCGCATCGGCTATATCCGGGACCGTTTCAGTGAATGTTTTGGAGGCGAAACAAACTCTCTGCGGCCTTTTCTGGGGCGGCGGATACTGGATCTTGGCTGCGGCGGCGGGTTGGTCGCAGAACCTTTGGCGCGTTTGGGCGGGCAGGTAACGGCGATTGACGCTGCGGCCCCCAGCATCGAGATTGCCCGCACCCATGCGGCAGCGGCAGGGCTGAACATCGATTACCGCGTAACCACGGCGGAAGCGCTTCTCGCGACAGGGGATTGTTTTGATGTCGTAACAGCTCTCGAAATTGTGGAGCATGTTGCCGATCCAGCTGCCTTTCTAACCACCTGTGCCGGCTTGGTTGCGCCTGGGGGGCTGCTGGTGCTCTCCACCCTTAACCGCACGCCGCAGGCCTTTGGTCTGGCAATTTTGGGGGCGGAGTATCTGCTGCGGATGTTGCCGCGGGGCACCCATTCCTGGCGCAAGTTCCGCAAACCGTCGGAACTGGCGGCCCCGCTGCGGGCTGCGGGGCTGCGGATTGCCGACGTATCGGGCGTTGCCTATCAGCCGCTCACCGGGGGGTGGGCGCTGACCGCCTCGCCCGCGGTCAATTATTTTCTGGCCGCCACGCGCCCGCCACTGGCGTGATCTCGGCCCCAAGAGAAGAGGGAAAACCGCCATGCCCCGTTTCGAGATTGCTGTTTATAATACCGAGGTGGCCGAGGCCGTGAATCGCGGCGAGCGCCATAAGCGGTACGATGATGGCTGGGCCGAAACCCGCTATGTCGAAATCAATGCCCCCAGCCTCAACGAAGCCCATCTGCGCGCCGCCGCGAAATATCCGGTTAGCGCCGGGTTTATCGTGCAGAGTATCACGCCCTTGGAATAGACGCGGGGATGTTAGGCGATCCCCAGCAGCCGATCCAGCACCGGCCCCAGCCGGTCGCGGTAATGGCCCCAGGTGAACCCCAGGGCACGGACGCGCGCGGCGCGGCCCAGGGCACCGCGCAGGTCGGCGTCTTGCTTTAACGCCAGGATCGCCTCGGCAATCGCCTCGACCGAGCGGATCGGGACGATCTTGCCTTCGATCCCGTCGCGGACCATTGAACCGGAATTGACCGTGGTGATGACCGGCAAGCCCGTCGCCATACCCTCGAAAATCGCCAGGGCCGAGCCTTCGTGCAGGCTGGGGTAGACGAACACGTCCGCCGACTGGAACAGCCGCTCAACTTCGTGATGCGGCACATTGCGGACGTGGCGGAACCAGCCCTCATAGGGCTTCAGCCCGCGCCCTTCGCCGACGAGACCGCCGACGAGCACCAGTTCGATGGCGCGGTCGCCGATCTGCTTCACCGCCTCCAACACATATTTCAGCCCTTTGCGCTGGCTGATCTGGCCGACGTAAATCAGCCGGAAGATGCCATCGGTGCGCGGGGTGTCGGCGGGTTTGAAACGGTCCACCCGCACGCCGAAGGGCTGCAGGTGAATGCGCTCTGGCGCGACGCCGACCTCGATCAGCGTCTGAGTTACATAATCCGACGGCGAGAGGATCGCGTCGGCCAGCCGCGCTTCGGCCAGACATTGCTCGATCTCGGCTTGCGACGCACCCGCGTGCAGCGAATCGGCCCAATCGGGATGGAGGGCGGCTTCTTCGCGCAGAATCCGGTCGCCGACCGCGAGGTGGCCGATCATCTGATTAAGCACCGTCACCGTACCGACCTGTCGCGCCGCCTCGAAACTCTGCAGGGCGGATGTATCGTGCCCGATAAAGAGGCGCGGTTTTTCCCGGCGGATGCGATTGGCAATCGCTTCGTCAATGCAGCCGTTGCGCCACGCCATCACCGCCTTCGGTACGGCAGGCCGATGGTTGGCGAGGCGCGCGGCGGCGACATAGGCGAGTTCAGGGAAGGCGTGGGTCAGCACGCGGGCCGGGTCGATGCCCTGGAAGCTACGGCGCTTCAACTCCCGCTCGATCTTGCCGCGATAGGCACCCGGCACCAGGGCCAGAAGCTTGCCCCACGGCCCCTGCGGATCATAGTAAAAGCCGGTCTCGAACCGGCTATCGAACCCTAGGGCCTGCACCGCCGCGACGAGTTCATAAATGAAGTGCGCCGCACCGGGATGGCCGATCAGAACCGACTGCTGCGCGCGCATTACGCCCCCCGATTATGCTGGCGGCGCGCCCAGGCCGCTGCCGTGCGAACGATAGTTTCGATATCAGAATGTTTAGCTTCCCAGCCCAACACGTCGCGCGCTTTCTCCGCCAAGGCCACTAGGCTCGGCGGGTCGCCGGGGCGGCGGGGGGAAACCTGATGCGGCACGGGGCTGCCGAGTACCCGTTCCACCGCCGTCAGAATCTCCCGGATCGAAAAGCCCGACCCGGTGCCAAGGTTGATTGCCGTCGTCGCGCCGCCGTTTTCCAGATAGGTCAGCGCCCGCAGATGGGCATCGGCCAGATCGGTTACATGGATATAGTCGCGGATGCAGGTGCCGTCCGGTGTCGGGTAATCCGTGCCGAAAACCTGCAACTGCGGGCCTAGGCCCAGGGCGGCATTGATCGCCAGCGGCAGCAAATGGGTTTCCGGGTCGTGGTTTTCGCCAATCTCGCCGTCAGGATCGGTGCCGCACGCGTTGAAGTAGCGCAGCGCGACCGAGCGCAGCGGCGTGACCGCGCCAATATCCTGCAACATCTGCTCCACCATCCGCTTCGACCGCCCATAGGGGTTGATCGGCTGTTGCGGCGTGTCCTCGTCGATCGGCAGGGTCTTCGGCACGCCATAGGTGGCGCAGGTGGAGGAAAACACCAGCTTATCGATCCCCGCCGCCAAGGCGGCTTCGATCAGGCTCAAGGCACCAGCGGTATTGTTGCGATAATACAGCACTGGATCGGCCATGCTTTCGCCGACATAAGCGACGGCGGCGAAATGCAGAATGGCGATGGGCTTATGCTCGGCCAAAGCCGCGTCGAGCGTCGCCCGGTCGGCGATATCGCCCACCACCAGCGGCCCATAGCGCACGGCATCGCGGAAGCCGCGCGATAGATTATCGTAGCTGATCGGCAGATAGCCCGCTTGGGCCAGCGCCTTGCACGTATGGCTGCCGATATACCCGGCACCGCCCGTCACCAGAACCGGGATGCTCACGGGCGAATCTCCACGCCGGTGGTTTCGCGCAGGGCGCGGCACAGGCCGTCGAGATCCTGATCGAAGCTCCACTGATTGATGCGGTCGAGGCTGGCTTGCCCCATCGCCGCCAGCCGTTCGGGATCGATCAAACAGTCGCGCAGGGCCGCCGTCAGCGCGGTATCATTGCCGAACGGGTAGATATGGCCGTTGAGGCCCGGCACCACCAAATCGGGCGCAGCGCCGATCCGGTCGGAACAGACGATGGCGCGCCCGGCGTTCATCGCCTCGTTCACCACCAACCCCCAGGCTTCCCGTTCCGAGGGCAAAACGAAAATATCGCAGAGATCATAGAGGGCGGCGAGATCGGCCTGCCCCTTGAAGCCCAATACCTTCACCGATTCGCCGAGACCGGAGAGCGCGATGGTCTTTTCCAGCGCGCCGCGCTGCGGCCCATCGCCCGCGTACAGCAGATAGGGTTTGCGCGCGTCATCGTCATGCACCAGTTCGGCGAAAGCCCCCAGCAGCGGCAGCGGCTGCTTGCGGTCGATCAGTTTCGCGGCGAACAGGATGATCGGGCGGCCCGGCTCTAACCCCAAGCTCGCGCGCAGTACCTCGCGCTGCGGGGAGAGGGCAGCGATCTTGCTTTGGAAATAGGCGTTATCCACCGCATAGGGCACGGGGATCAGCTTATGCGGTGCAATGCCGAAACCGCGATAATAGGCGGCATTCAGCTCGCCAATTGTCAGCCAGCGATCCACCAGCTTATCGATGCTGGTGAAGAAAACCTGCTTCACGATCTGCTTGACCGCCGACCGTTCCGCCGAAATTTCGGTGGATTCGTCGCGCATCAGCACTTTGATGCCCAGCATCTTGGCCGTTGCCGCCGCGACCCAGTGCGAGGCGCGGTTATAGCCGTGAATCCACAGGGCGTCGAACTTCCCAGCCCGTAGTTTCTGGGCAAGGCCCTTGGAGAAAGGCCGCCAGACGGTGGGAATTTCATTGGCGGCCAGCGGCGCGCCCCATTGGTCCAGCACCTCATGGGCATAGCCGTCCAGCAACGGCACGTCCCACTGGATCGCCCGGCCGAAATCGGGATCGACGAAGGCGCGTGCCGAAAAATCCGACCCAAAGAACACTTTGAATTCCAGCCCCGGCAGCGCCGCGACGCGGCGCAGCAACGGGGCTTGGTATTGGATCGGATGCGTAACGAAATAGGCGAGCTTTAGGCTCATAGCGACTCTCCCAGGCGGCGGGCCAGCGGATCGAGAATCATCTGATGCACGCGCTGGTTATACGCCTCTGCCGAGAAGGTTTCGAGTCCCTGCGGCGGTTCGCCCCGGCCCTGCGCCAGCGCGGTTTCGATCCCCCGGATCAAATCCGCCGGGTCTTTCGGGTTCACCACCGGGCCGAACTGCCCGTCCAGCACCGCTTCCGCACTGGCGTCGAGGGTGGAGGCGATGGCTGGAATGCCGCAGGCCAGCGCCTCGATGATCACAATCCCAAAGCCCTCGCCCCAACCCGCCAGCAGGAAGACGTCGGCCAGCCGGTAGGTATCAACCTTCTCCTCCTCCGGCACATAGCCCGCGAAAACGACCTTATCGGCAATGCCAAGGTCGCGGGCCTTTTGCTCCAGCCGGGGGCGGTCGGTGCCTTCGCCGCAGATCAGATAGGCTAGATCGGGGTGGCGGGTCAGCAGATCGGGCATCGCCTCCATGACCTCATCGAAGCCCTTATAGCGTTCCCGCGCCTCAAGCCGCCCCATACCCATCAGCACGCGCTTATTGGCGAGGCCATAGCGGGTCAGCAGATCGGCGCGCTTCGGGCCGGGGGTGAAGGCGGCAATATCGACCGCATTCGGCACCACCAGCCCTTTCGGCTCGGGCAGGCCGGTCCAGTCCAGAAACTTATCTTTGGTGAATTGGCTGACGGCCAAGAACCAATCGAGACGCCCAATCTGCCGCCGCGTTTCCGCGCCGCCGACCGGCTGCCACGCCTCGACACCGTGCAGGATCAGACCCATCGGCACGCGCTTGCGCACCTCCAGCAGTCGCATCAGCGGCAGGAGATTCACATGGCCGCAGATAACGAGATCGAACCAGCGCGGATCGGTCAGCGCCAGCAGTTCGCCCGCCAAAAAGCTCGCCTTACCGTGGCGCGTCCAGGTCCAATAGGTCAGTTTCTCAGGCAGTGGCCCGACCGGATCGACAATGACGCGCGGCAGGGCCACCACTTCCGTTACCGCCGGATGGGCACAGAGCGCGCCCAGCAGATCGCGGTTGAACTTGGCAATGCCGCCCCGGCCACCAAACGCATCATGCAAAAACACCAGAACGCGCATCGCGCTGTCACCTGAAAGTCAGACCTAAGAACCGCTGTCTAGCACAGGCCGCCGAGTGCGGGGGTGAAAACTTGGTAAGGGTGGCGGGGGCGCTTTAGATCAGAGTGCCCTCAGGTCATATCCTCATACACTTCCCGCAACCGCGCCCCATGGGCCGCAAACGAATACAGCCCCAGCGCGGTCTCGAACGCCTTTCCTGCCATCGCGTGCAACCGTTCGCGGTTTTGGTCGAGGTCGCGCAGGGCGGTGGCGATGGCGTCTGGGCGGGGGGGGATGATGATCCCGGCGCCTGCGGCGGCAATATCATCCGCTACGCCAACGGTGGGGGAGAGCAGCACCGGCGTGCCCTGCACCAGCGCTTCGGTGGCGACGAGGCCGAAACACTCGAACTGCGAGGGCACGGCCAGCAGGTCGATGGTGCGCAGGAAGGTCGCTTTCTCCTCCCCGCCGATAAACCCTAGGAAGCTGACGCGATCCTCGATCTTGCGGCGGGCAACGCGGGCGCGTAATTCGTCTTCAAGCGCGCCGCCGCCCGCGATCTGCAGGCGCACACCGGGGGCTTCGGCGACGGCATCGATCAGCAGCGACAGGTTCTTTTTGGGGTGGAAGCGCCCGAGGACTCCGACCGTCAGCGGCGACCAATCCGGCTCCGGCCCTTGCAGGCGGCGCAGCGGCTGCGGGTCGGTCTCGTCGAAGACCGGATGGGGCACGATCTCCGTGCGCGGATAGTCGGCCAGCAGCGAATCGCGCGCTTCGAGGTCGGAGGAGACGATAATCCGGTCGGCCTTGCGCACATACCAGTCGCGCAGCAGCCATTTCGCCCAGCGCAACAGGGTGGAGGAGGCGTTGTTGATGTCGAAGCGCGTCAGGCTTTCGTGCGGCATCAGCACCACGGGCTTGCCGGCCGCTTTGGCGGCGCGCACGGCGGCTACCGAGGTCCAGACCCAGCAGGAATGGGTGTGGATCACATCGTAATAGCCCGCGTGTTTGAACAGCCAAGCGTTGAGTTCGGGGCTGATGCCCCAGCGCACGGCGCGGCGCGATCCGGCGAAGGGGAACGCCCGCACCGTCACCCCCGCCCCGGCAAGCTGGGCAACGGTGGCACCGATCAGTGGCTCCACCCCCCGTTCGACAGGATAGAGAAGATCGACCTCCAGCCCCGCCCGGCGGGCGGCAAGACAAACGGAAACCGCCGCCGTGGCCGTTCCCCCGGTGCGCGGATCAAGCCCGCTGGAGACGAAAAGAATACGCATGGCGCGACACTATAGGGGGGCGCGCCCCAGGCTCAAGCGCGATCAAGAGGCGGGGAGCTTACTGTATTTTTTCAAGAGGGCGTCATACAAGCCAGAGGCTTTGATTGCCGCCAGCCCGGCATTGAAATCCACCGCTAACGTCGGATCGCGGAAGACGGCGCTATAGTGCGTCGGGGCGAAGAGCCGATGCTCGGTCGCCACCAACGACGGGTTAATGCCGGTGCTAGGGTCTTGGATGAAATAGTGCAAAATCCGCCGCTCGCCGATTACCAGATCGGTCCGGCCATTAAACAGGGCGCGGATCTGCACCTGCTGGGTGGCTTCTTCCCGATAGCCGGGATTGGCGGCGACGGCGGCGGCAAACTCTGGCCCCAGGGCGGCTTTGGCATTCTGAAAGGCGATAATGCGGAACTGCGCCAGATCGGCAATCTGGGTAAGCGGTAACTTGGCCTGTTCCAGCGACAGGCCAATGTTTTCATAGGTAATGAACGGGTCGGTCAGAGTGCCGTCAACCTTAAAACTGGCCAACACCGGGGCCGCAGCCTCGATCTCCCGATTGTCGTTGAATGTCGTCACCAGCCGGGCGAAAGGATAGAGTTTCACCGTCAGCTGATGGCCACGATGGGCGAGTGCTGCCGCGATAATCTCGTAATCCAGGCCGGTCATCCCGGTTGCTGTTTTCATGACATAAGGCGCAACTTCACGCATTCCAAAGGTAATTTCTTTGGCGATTGTCGGTATACTAACGAATGAGACAGAAACAATCGCGACAATAAGGGACAGAGTGCGGATTGTCGGCATTTTTACTCTCCCCCCACCGTGCAACGACCGGAAGTCTAGCAAAAATTATTTGAAAAATCGACAAAAGCCGATCAACCCCCCCACCGTTTGGCGTCGGCGGCAAACTATGATAAGCGTGCCGCGCCCTTGGGATGTGAGAGAGAGAATGTCTGCCCCCCGCCCCGTACCGCTTTCAGGCCGTGCGCTGCTGCTGCGTTTGATGCGCGAGCATGTGCGCCCCTATTGGCCGCGCTTTCTGCTGGCTGGGCTGTTGATGGCGCTGGTCGCGGCGTCCACCGCGGCGCTGGCCGAGCTGATCCGCCCGGTGCTGGATGGGGTTTTCACCAATAAGGACCGCGACCTTCTGTGGCAGATTGGGGCTTTGATTCTGGGCACGTTTCTTATCAAAGGTTTTGCCAGTTATGGCGAAGCGGTAGTGATGAACACCACGGGTCAGCGCATTATTTCCGATATTCAGCAGCGGCTGTTTGGGCATTTGGTCCATGCCGATTTGGCGTTTTTTCACGGGCACCCCACGGGCACGCTGGTCAGCCGCTTTACCAACGATGTTGGGTTGATGCGGAACCTCGTCTCCTCCACCCTCACCGGCTTGGGCAAGGATGCGCTGGGCGTAATTTTTCTGGTCGCGGTGATGATCCGTCAGGATTGGGTGTTGACGCTGGTGGCCTTTGTGGGTTTTCCGACAACCATTCTGCCTATTGCCCGACTGGGAAAGCGGATGCGCAAGGTTTCGGCCAATACCCAGGTGGAAATGGGGCAGTTCACCACCCTGTTAGAACAGGTGTTCATGGGGGCGCGGCACGTCAAATCCTATGCGATGGAAGGTTATGAGACCAGCCGAGCAAAAGCGCTGATCGAACGGTTGCACCGGCTGATCGCCAAAGCTGCGCGGGTAAGGGCGATCTCCAGCCCGGTGATGGAAACCTTCGGCGGGATCGCGATTGTTGCGGTCATTCTGTACGGCGGGAGCCAGGTGATCGAGGGCACGCGCACGACCGGCACTTTCTTTAGCTTCATCACGGCGCTTTTGCTGGCCTACGAGCCGATCAAGCGGCTTGCCAACCTTAATGTAGCGATGCAGGAAGGCTTGGCGGCGGCGGATCGGGTTTTCGCCCTCATCGATACTCCTCCGGCGATTGCCGATGCACCGGGGGCCAAGCCCCTGAATGTGACCGCCGGGGAAATTCGCTTCACCGATGTGCGGTTTCATTACACCGATCCCAGCGTTCCGCAAGTGACCGGGTTGGATCTGGTGATTCCTGCCGGTCAAAAAGTGGCCTTGGTTGGCCCGTCGGGGGCTGGAAAATCAACCATTCTGAACCTTATTCCCCGGTTTTACGAGGTAACGGCGGGGGCGATCACCATCGATGGTCAGGCGATTCGCGACGTAAGCTTGGCGTCGCTACGCCGGTCGGTCGGGCTTGTTAGTCAGGAAGTGAGCCTGTTCGATGATAGTGTGCGCGCCAATATCGCCTATGGCCGCCCAGAGGCCAGCGCGGCCGAGATCGAACAGGCGGCGCGCGATGCCGCCGCGCATGAGTTTATCCAGGCTCTGCCGCAGGGGTATGATACCGTGGTTGGCGAGTTCGGTATCAAACTCTCTGGTGGGCAGCGGCAGCGTTTGGCGATTGCCCGCGCGATGCTGAAGAACGCGCCGATCCTGCTGCTCGACGAAGCGACCAGCGCGCTCGATACCGAATCGGAGCGACTGGTGCAGGCGGCGCTTGATCGGCTGATGCAGGGGCGCACG
>CAZNVY010000084.1:0-14380 GCA_964576605.1 uncultured Elstera sp.
CAGCGGGTGGCGGGGGTGGCGCTGGCGGCCTTGGAACCCGCGCTGGCGGAAAAGCATACCCAAGGGATATTCTATCCCGACGAAGCCCATCTCGACCCGCGCGCGGCGCTCGCGTTTCTGGCCGAAAAGCGAAGCGTTCAGTGGGGACAGGACGGGCGGACGGATGATCTTGCCGGGGTCGATCTGCTGATCGACGCGCGCGGCATTGCGGCGCGCCCAGAGATCGCCACCCTGCGCGGCGTGCGGGGGGAGATGATCCTGCTGCACTGCCCCGAGGTTACGATCACCCGCCCGATCCGCCTGATCCACCCGCGCCATCCCTGTTACCTCGTGCCGCGCGGCGGCGGGGTCTATATGCTCGGTGCCACGATGGTGGAGAGCGATGACCGCAAGCCGGTCACGGTCAAAGCGGCGCTCGATCTTCTCGCGGCGCTCTGGGCGGTGCATCCGGGGTTTGCCGAGGCGGAGATTCTGGAAACCGCCGCCCATATCCGCCCGGCCTACCCGGACAATATCCCGGCCATCCGCCGCGATGGGCGGGTGATCCGGGTGAACGGCGCCTATCGTCATGGCTTCTTACTGGCCCATCATCTGGCTCGGCAGGTGGCCGATCTGTCTCTGCAGGAGGCTGTGCAATGCGCGTGACGGTGAATGGTGAGGTGGGCGATTGGCCCGTCGAAACACTCGGCGAGTTGGTGGCGGAATTCCTGGCCCGCACGGGTAGCGATCCCGACGCGACCGTTGCCACCGCCTGGAACCGCCTGTTCGTTGGGAAGCGCCAGCGCCCGGCATTGCTATTGAGTGAGGGCGACGAGGTGGAAATCCTCGTGCCGATGCAAGGGGGGTGACATGCGCCTCTATGATCAGACCTTTGCCAGCCGTTTGATGCTGGGAACCGCGCTTTATCCGTCACCGCAGGTGATGGCGGACGCGACCCGGGCGGCCCGGCCCGCGCTGCTGACAGTTTCCTTGCGCCGCGAAGGGGCGGGCGGCGGTGGCTTCTGGCCGCTGCTGCAAGCGCTTTGCTCCGAAACCGGCGCGCGGCTGCTGCCCAATACCGCCGGGTGCCATACGGCGCGGGAAGCGATCACCACGGCGCAGATGGCGCGCGAGGTTTTCGAGACGGAGTGGATCAAGCTCGAAGTGATCGCCGACCCGGAAACCCTGCAACCCGATCCGTTCGGGCTGGTGGAGGCGGCGCGGGTCTTGAGCGAGGACGGGTTTAAGGTGCTGCCCTATTGCACCGAAGATCTGGCGGTGGCTGAAAAACTACTGGCGGCGGGCTGCAAAGTGCTGATGCCCTGGGGTGCCCCCATCGGGTCGGCGCGTGGTCTCAATAATGTCTATGGGCTGCGGGTGCTGCGGGCGCGCTTTCCCGAGATTCCGCTGATCGTCGATGCGGGCCTTGGGGTGCCGTCCCACGCGGCCCAGGCGCTCGAACTCGGCTATGATGGCGTGCTGCTGAATACGGCGGTGGCAAGGGCCGATGATCCCGTCACAATGGCGCGGGCCTTTGCGATGGCGGTTGATGCCGGGCGGCTTGCGTATGAGGCCGGGCCGATGGCGGCGCGGGATATGGCCGCCCCCTCCACCCCCACGGTCGGTCTGGCCGCCCTTTAGAAAGAAAACCGATGCTCGACCGCTTCTATCCCATCGTCGATAAAACCGACTGGCTGACCGACTTGCTGCCGAGCGGCTATCGTTTCGTGCAACTGCGCATCAAGAACCAGCCGGAGGATTACGTGCGCCCCGAAATTGGCCGCGCGGTCAGTTTCTGCGCAGCCCACGGTATTGCGCTGGTGGTGAATGATTATTGGCGCCTTGCCATCGACTTCAGAAGCCCGTGGGTCCATCTCGGTCAGGAAGATTTAGTCGAAGCCGATCTCCCCGCCCTTCGCCGCGCGGGCATCAAGCTCGGTATCAGCACCCATAGCGAGGAAGAGTTGGAAACCGCCCTGGCTGCGCAGCCCGACTATGTGGCCCTGGGGCCGATCTATCCCACCAAGCTCAAGCAGATGCCCTGGGCGCCCCAGGGCATCGGGCGGATCACCGAATGGAAGCGCCGCATCGGCGCTCTGCCGCTGGTCGCTATCGGCGGGATGACCTTGGAGCGGGCGGAGGCTGCCTATGCCGCCGGTGCCGCTTCGGTCGCGGTGGTGTCGGATGTGCTGCAAGCGCCCAATCCTGAGGAGCGGGCGCGCGACTGGGTGAGGGCGACGCGATGACCGATGCGCGCTATAGCCGCCAAACGGCGGTTCCCCAAGTGGGCGACGACGGTCAGGCGAAACTGGCGGCGGCGCGGGTGCTGGTCGTCGGTGTCGGCGGCCTTGGGTGCCCGGCGCTGCTTTATCTTGCCGGGGCGGGGGTTGGCACCTTGCGGATGGTCGATGCCGACCGGGTTTCCCTCAGCAATCTCCATCGCCAGACGCTGTTCGCCGAAGCCGATATCGGGCGGCGCAAGGTCGAGGCGGCGGCGGACCGGCTGCGGGCACTGAACCCCAGCCTGATTTACGAACCACAGGCGGTGGCGCTGACCGATGCCCGCGCCGACGCCTTGGTGGCGGGCTGCGATGTGGTGCTGGATGCGGCCGACAGTTACCTCGTTTCCTGCGCGCTCTCGGATGCCTGCGGGCGGGCGGGGGTGCCGCTGGTCTCCGCCTCAATCCTGGGGATGGACGGCAGCATTGGCGTTTTTTGTCAGAAGGCCCCAAGCTATCGGGCGGTATTTCCGGATTTTCCAGCCCCGACCTCCTGTGCATCGGCGGGGGTGCTGGGGCCGGCGGTGGGGATGTTCGGGGCTTGGATGGCGCAACTGGCGCTGCATCTGCTCATCGACTATCCGCCCGACCCGCGCGGGCGGCTGTGGCGCGCCGATCTTGGGCAGGGGCGGTTTGTGCCGATTGATGTTAGCGCCGCTCAGGTCGAGGAAGGGTTGCCGCCGCGACCGCCGCTTTTGGCTTGGGAGGACCTACAGCCCGGCGATACGATTGTCGATCTGCGCTCGGCGGCGGAACGGGCGGCCTGGCCCTGCCCCGGCGCGCTAACGGCAGTGCCGATTCCGTTGCCTGAGGGGCGGCTCGTGCTGGCCTGCGCGTCGGGACGGCGGGCTTTGGCGGCGGCGGAACCGTTGCTAGAGCGGGATCCGGCTGTCCCGGTGGCGGTCTTGGCGCTCGGTGTGCCGGGGTGACAGCGGTTCTGTTGATCGGCGGTACCGATTCGAGCGGTGGAGCTGGGCTGCTTCAAGATGGCCGGGTCCTTTCAGCCTTTGGCGTGTCCGCGCGGCTGGTCGTAACCGCCGTAACGGCCCAGGGGCGGGGGGGCGTGCAAGCGGTGGCCCCCGTTACGCCGACAATGCTGCTCGCCCAATTAGACGCTGTCGCTTCCCTAGGGCCGGTGGCGGCGGTGAAGATTGGATTGGTGCCGGATAGCGCCCTTGCCGCGTTACTTGCGGCGCATCTGCCCCGTCTGTGGCCGACGGCCCCCATCGTGCTTGATCCGGTCGTCCGCGCGAGTGCGGGCGGGGCGTTGGGGGCTGCTGAGGGGTTTTTGCCGCTCTGGTCCCTCGCAACCCTAATAACGCCTAATCTGCCGGAAGCGGCGGCGCTTCTGCGGACGGCAGCGGCGACGGACCGCCGTGCGATGCGTGACCAAGCTCAGGCGCTCCGGGTACGGGGGGCGCAGGCCGTGCTGTTGAAAGGCGGGCATTGCCCCGGCGCACGGGTAGGCGATCTCCTGCTAACCGCAACCGAAGCCCGTTGGTATAGCGGCCGCCGGCTGCCGGGGGACCGACGGGGGACCGGCTGCGCCCTGGCCAGCGGTATCGCCGCGGGCCTTGCGTTGGGGCGGGATTTGCCGGGTGCCGTGGCCGGGGCGCGGCGCTGGTTGCGGGCGTCCTGGCTGAAAAATGCTTCTCCCCCGCCGCTATCGTCGCCATGATTGCCCTCGCAGAGGGAGGGGCGAATGCTGCTTGAGGTGGAAGGGCTGGCGGCGGGCTATGGCGACGGGCAAGTCCTAAGCGGAATTAGTTTTTCGGTGGCGGCGGGCCAGTCGCTCGCGCTGTTGGGGCGCAATGGGATGGGCAAGACCAGCCTGTTGAAAACCCTGTTGGGCCTTACCCGGCAGTCGACGGGTGTAATCCGTCTGGATGGGCAGACGATCAACCGCTGGCCAACAGAGCGGCGGGCGCTGGCCGGTATAGGCTGGGTCCCGCAAGAGCGGGCAATTTTCCGCTCGTTAACGGTTCAGGAAAATCTAACCGCTCTGGCCCGGCCCGGCCCCTGGACCCCGGCACGGGTTTTCCAGCTTTTCCCCCGGCTGGCCGAGCGCCGAGGCCAGAGCGGGGAGGCGCTATCCGGGGGGGAGCAACAGATGTTGGCGATCGGGCGGGCGCTGGTGCTCAACCCCCGCCTGCTGCTGCTCGACGAGCCAACCGAAGGGCTGGCCCCGGTTATCGTCGCCGAAGTTTTGGCGGCCTTGCAGCGGCTCTTCACCCAAGAGGGATTGGCAGGCATTCTGGTTGAACAGCACGCCCATAAGGCTTTGCGCCTGACCGACCATGCCCTGGTGCTGGAGCGTGGGCAAAATGCCTATGCCGGGACCAGCGCAGCGCTTCTGGCTGATCCCGACACGCTGACCCGATGGGTTGGCGTGGGTTAGGCCACCGGCTGGGCAGTATCTTGGCCGATCGCGTCGAGGCGCGCCCCCAGGCTAAGACGATCCAGCGCGGTAAAGGGAAGCGCTGTAAAGACCGAGATGCGTCGCCGCATTTGCTTTAGGGTTCGCACGAAGGCCGCTTCCTGATCCAACAGCGTCCCCGTGACGGCGGCGGGATCTTCGACGCCCCAATGGGCGGTCATCGGTTTTCCCGGCCAAATTGGGCAGGTTTCTCCGGCGGCATTGTCGCAGACCGTGAAAACGAAATCGAGGTTCGGGGCGGTGGGCGTGGCGAACTCTTCCCAGCTTTTCGAGCGTAACCCCTCGGTCGCGATGCCTTCTGCCGCCAAAATTTTCAGGGCGAGCGGATGGACGGTTCCTTTTGGGTGACTTCCGGCCGAATGGGCGATGAACCGCCCGCCCCCGTCGCGACGCAAGACTGCTTCGGCCAGGATCGAGCGGGCACTATTGCCGGTGCAAAGGAACAAGACATTAAACGGGCGTTCCATGGAGATCTCCGAGGCAGGATGCGGGGGAACAGGCTGGGGCGGATAGGCTGGCAATGATCGCGCCGCACAGATCGGTCTGCCCCTGGCAACAGTCGGTCAGCAAGAACAGCACAAGATCGCGCACCGCTGTGAGATCGGCCCGGTAGCGGATGCTGCGCCCATCGCGGGCGGCCTGGACCAACCCGGCGCGGGCCAAAAGAGCAAGATGGGTCGATAGGGTATTTTGCGGCACCGCCAGCCGCCGCGCCAAATCCCCGGCGGCCAGCCCCTCCGGTTCCTGCTGGATCAGCAGGCGAAAGGCGGCCAGCCGGGTTTCTTGGGCCAGGGCGGCCAGCGCCGCTAAAGCCTTATCTGTTTCCATATATCGAGAATTATCGAATTATATTCGCCTGTCAAGCAGCCTAAGCGGCGGCGTAAAGCGTCTCGATTACGGCCCCATGGGCCACGAACACGCCCAACAAGTGTGGATCGAATTGTTCCGGCCGGGTGCGGGCATCCCCCTGGGTTAGAATAGCCATCGTGCGCGCATGGTCGAAAGCAGGCTTATAAGCGCGGGGGGAGCGAAGGGCATCGTAAACATCACAAAGAGCGACAATGCGCGCCTCTTCGGGCAGCGTTTCGCCGGTCAACCCCAAGGGATAGCCGCTGCCGTCATAGGCTTCGTGATGGTGGCGGGCGACCTCAGCCGCGAGACCAAAGGCATCCCCACCGAATTTGATGAGAAGGTCGGCCCCCAGGGCACCATGGCGGCGGATATGCTCCCGATCCTCCGGCGTTAGCCCGTCTGGCTTATAGAGAATCGCCGTATCCAGGCGGATTTTCCCGATGTCATGCAGAACGGCGGCCTCGGCCAGTTTATCCAGCCAGCCGCTATCGTCGCGGCCTGCTAAACGACCGATCAGATGCGCCAGAACGCCTAACCGGCTGCTATGGTGGCGCAAGTCGCGATCATCGCCCAGGCTGGTTTCGATCCGTTGCCACAAACCAGGGGGCAAGGCCCGGAAGACCCGGTTGCCAAAACAGGCAAAAGGCGCGGAGCCGGTTTCCCCAGCCCAGGGTAGGGTGCGATCCGCAACTACCGGCATCCAAGCACCTCCCGCTCAAAGGCCAATTTTTGGGAGACGAGGCCGAGCGATTCCGAGCTAATTTGCTCATTCGCGTACTCTTATGATGAATCTTGCCCGAATGTGAGGGCCGAACGCTAGCAGAATTTGACCGTTACCCTCGGAAAAATACCAGGGTAGTCAGGCGTTCGCGTATAAGGTCCGGATGGTCTCACCATGCTCGGCAAATAAGCCCAGTAGGTGCGGATCGAATTGTTCCGGGCGGGTGCGGCCGTCGCCATGCAACAGGATCGCCATTGTGGCGTCGTGATCCAGGGGTTGCTTATAAGCGCGGGGCGAGCGGAGCGCGTCGTAAACATCGCAGAGGCCGACGATCCGTGCTTCTTCTGGAATGATGCTGCCGGCCAGCCCATCGGGATAGCCGCTCCCGTCGAATTTTTCGTGGTGGCAGCCGGCAACCAGGGCGGCTAGCGCATAGGCCGCGCCGCCGTCTTCCGCCAAAAGCGCCCGGCCCAAGATGCTATGGCTGCGAATATGGTCGATCTCCGCCGGGGTTAGCCGACCGGGCTTCAAGACGATGTCCGGTGACAGTTGGGTCTTGCCGATATCGTGCAGGACGGCGGCTTCGGCCAACCGATCAAGCCAGCCGGGGCCGTGCCGCCCGGTTGTTTCTCCCAGAAAATGCGATAACCGCCCCAGCCGGTGGCTATGCTGACGCAGATCATCATCCCGACCGAAGGCGGGACCGACCCGCCGCAACAGACGCGGCGGCAGCCCAGCCAGAACGCGGGCACCAAAACCGGAAAAATCCGGCAGGCCGTTCGGTTGCGGTTTTACCCCGTTCCGACTGGAAGATACCATGCCGCGCCCTGACCATCCTGAAGCCTAAATACCCCTATACGGCGTAAGACTATTCGGTAAGCTGGCGGCTGCCTATCAAAATTAAGACTTAGGGGAGGATCAGATCGTAGGCGTCATACGCGATCGGGGGTGCTAAGGCCGATCACCAGCCCGGTGCTTGGCACCAGTAAGGTCTGCAATTGGGTGACGATTTGCATCGCGTGCTCGCCACCCAGATATTCGGCTAGATCGGCATTCTGTGCCGCAATGGCCTCGATCAGCCCTTCATGCTCATCGGCGTAGCGGGGCGGAAGCCGGTCGTCGAAACGGCGGTAATACAGGCGTAATAGGCGCATCCCCTCGTTCAGCAGCCGGGCGAAAAACTCGGTATAATAGGGGTTCTGCCCAGCGTCGGCGATGGCCAGATGGAAATCGCGGTTTGTATGCAGCATGGCCAGCGCATCTTCCCGATCCACCGCCGCCCGAAAGCGGTTTTGCGCAGTACTGATCGCATCAAGATCGGCATCCGTGCGGCGTTCAGCCGCAAGCCGACAGGAGAGGCGATACATCAGCGCTAAAGCATCGAGATAGGGGGGAAGCCCAGCGAAATCCAGAACGGCCACAATCGTATTACGGTTTGGCAGTGTCGAGGCCAGACCCTCCGCCACTAGCCGCACCAGGGCCTCGCGCACAGGGGTTCGGGATGTGCCGAAGCGTTCCGATAGGCCGGTTTCGTCCAACGGATCGCCAGGGGCCAGTGTCAGGTTCAGAATATCCTGCTTCAGCGCTTCGTAAATCGCAGGAGATGCCGACCCCCGCGGGGTGGGCGCGCGCGACGGTGGGCTGGAAGCGGCGTCCTGGCTCATCACTCTTGGTCTTTCAGTGGAAGTTGGCGTGACTTTAGCGAAGAAGAGCGCAGTTTGTCGACAGGACTTGACGTCCCAAAGTTATGAATACAGAATGTCGACATAACCCCATCAGCCTGGGAGGCCCGAATGTCCGATCCCCGCAAAACTTGGCGCGGCATGTTCCCCGCCGTCACGACGCAGTTTCAGGCCGATTTCTCACTGGACCTTCCGGCGACGGGGCGCGTGATCGAAGCCCTGATCCGCGACGGGGTATCGGGCCTCGTCATGTGCGGTACGGTCGGTGAAAACTGCTCCCTAACCCGCGATGAGAAGGGGGAGTTGATCGCGCTCGCCGCTTCTGTCGCCAAGGGTCGTGTACCGGTCATCGTCGGCGTTGCGGAATATACGCCGGTGTTTGCGGCCGAAACGGCGAAGCTGGCCCAGGCGAAGGGCGCCGATGGGCTGATGGTCATGCCGCCGATGGTTTATCCGGCCAAGCCGCGCGAGACGCTGGCGCATTTCCGCACCGTTGCGGCGGCCTCTGATCTGCCGATTATGATCTATAACAACCCGCCGTCGTACCGGACCGACGTTACCCCGGCGATGCTGGCGACCGTGGCGGATGTCGATACGATCGTCGCCTTCAAGGAATCGTCGGGCGATACCCGCCGCCTCGTCGATGTGCGCAATATGACCGGCGACCGGTTCATTCCCTTCTGCGGACTGGACGATGTGGTGCTGGAATGCGTTGCCCTCGGCGCGGTCGGCTGGGTTTCGGGCATGTCGAACGTCTTCCCGCGTGAAGGGGAAACCCTGTTCCGCCTCGTGCGCGACGGGCGTTTGGCCGAAGCCATGCCGATTTACGATTGGTTCATGCCGCTGTTGCATCTCGATGCCCGCCCCGACCTCGTGCAGTGCATTAAGCTTTGCGAGCATATCATGGGCCGGGGCACCGATCTGACCCGTCCGCCGCGCATGGCGCTCGATGCGTCGGAACGGGCCGAGGTCGAGGCGATGATGAAAACGGCGCTCGCCAACCGGCCGTCCCTGCCGGATGTTGGCTTGCCGCCCGCGTAACCACAGGAAATCGGTGGCCTAGGCCACCGTGGGAAGGGGCTTTCCGCCGGGCCGATCCCTGGGGTTCGGTCGGAAAGCCCCCTCAACCCGAATGGGGGCGGGGGACGAGATGCGGATTATGATCATCGGCGCGGGCATTATCGGCGTGACGGTGGCCCATGCGCTGCTCGATGCTGGGGGCGAAGTGACGCTGGTTGATCCCGGCGGCATTGCCGCCGGGGCCTCGCAGGGGAATGCCGGGTGGATCGCCCATGTCGATATTCTGCCGCTCGCCTCGCCGAAAGCTTGGCGCAATCTGCCGCGTTGGCTGATGGACCCGCTGGGGCCGCTCGCCATTCGTCCGACCTATTTGCCGACATTGGCGCCCTGGCTGCTGCGTTTTCTGGCCGCGAGTCGCCCCCTGGCGGTCGAGCGCAGTAGCCAAACCCTCACGGCGCTCAACAAACACGCCCTACGTGCTTGGGAAAATCGCTTGGCCAGCTTGGCGCTTGCCGATCAGCTTCGGCCGCGCGGCTTTTTGACGGTCTGGGATCGCCCTGTGCTGACCCCGGCGATGAACGCCCTAGCGCGGCGACAGCGGGATTGCGGCATCCCCGCACAAAGCCTAACCCAGGACGAGGTGGCAGCGCTGGAGCCAGCCTTAGCGGCGGGACAGGCCATTGGCGGAATCTGGTATGCAACCGGGGCGCATGTTGCGGATCCAGCCCAGCTGACCCAGGCGCTGGGCATGATTGCCATCCAGCGGGGGGCGCGCTTCATCCAGGCTGGCGCGCAGCAGCTATCGGAAACGGCGAACGGGATTGCGGTCACCTTGTCGAATGGCGAAACCCTTGCCGCCGATGGGGCAATTCTTGCGGCGGGGGCTTGGTCCAAGCCACTCGCCGCCCAAATGGGGGATTCCGTGCCGCTCGATACCGAACGCGGGTATAATGTCACGCTGCCCGCCGGTAGCCTTGGGCTGACACGACCGGTTTTGTTTGAGGGACATGGGTTCGTCATTTCTCCGCTCGATACCGGCGACCGATTGGGCGGCGCGGTGGAGTTCGCTGGCCTCAAGGCCGAACCGAACTATGCCCGCGTCGACGCGCTGATTGCCCGCGCCCGCCGCTTTGTTCCGAACGGGACGTTCGATGGCGGCACGCGCTGGATGGGCTTCCGGCCCTCAATCCCCGACTCGTTGCCAGTCATTGGCCCATCCCGCGCCTCGCGCCGGGTCTTTTACGCCTTCGGGCATGGTCACTATGGGCTGACGCAGGCCGCGATCACCGCCGAAATCATTGCGGCGCAGCTATTGGGGCGGCCTTTGCCGTTGGATGCCAGGGGTTTTGCCGCACAGCGGTTTTAAGTCTCAAGCTCCGGAGGCGAATCACCGGGGACATAGGCGATCAGATCGCCGGGCTGACACTCAAGCGCGGCGCAGATTTTCTCCAATGTCTCAAAACGCAACCCCTTCACCCGCCCGGTTTTGAACATGGATAGGTTGACCTCGGAAATGCCGATCTTCGCCGCCAATTCGCGCGACCGCATTTTACGTTCTGCCAGAAGCACATCGAGCCGAATGATGATTGCCATAACCGCTCCGCGTGCTTCAAAAAAAACTGGCGTTTTCATCGGCAAGCCGGGTGGCTTCCCGCAAAATGCTCGCAAAAACCAAGACCGCGAGACCGATCACCAGACCGATCCCCGAACTCAGGACAATCTGACCGATATTGATGCGGCCCCAGGCGGATGCCTCCGTCACGGCCTCGAAACCGATATAGACCCAAAGTCCCAAGCGCGACGGTGGCAGCAGCAGGGCGGCGGCAATCAAGGCCCAGCCGAACCGGCGCAAGCTCTTGACGGCGGCAGGGCTAAAAACCGCCGCCGCCGCAACCGTGCGGCAGAACCCCAGAAACTGCGCCAACCCCAGTGCGGCAACCCAATAGGGCGGCGCGGTCAGCAGAAACGCAATCAGCCGCTCACCCCAGGTCCAATTGGCGGTCACCTGCCCCCAGCGGGGGGCCAGATCGGACGCCAACCACACGAGGGCAGGCATGGTGACCAACAACATAATCCCAAGCCAGACCAGCAGGCGCAACCGCGTAGCCAGGCGGGGAAGATGGGATAGAGACACTTCAGGCACCTCATTAAAAGTTTTATGTTTGACATTAAATTTTTAGCACCATAAGTAAAATACATCGAAGGGCCACTCGATACAACGGCATTGGATTGGAAGGAGGCGACGATGCGGCGCATCGGGATCGGCGTAGGGATTATTTTGGCGTTTGGTTCACCAGTCGCTTATGCGCAGACCATTCCCGCGACCTTCTGGTCCGGCCCCTATGCGGGGGGGCATTTGGGCTACGGCGGCGGGCGGGTAGAGGTAACCGAGATCAACGGCCCGCGCGCCTATGGGGCCGATACGGCCGGCGGGATTGCTGGGCTGCATCTTGGTTGGCGGCGGCCTGTCGGCGATTTTGTTCTGGGGGTGGAGTTGGAAGCCGGGACGCTGGGGCAAACGGGCGATACGGGGTGGAACGATACGGGGCGGGGCGACGATAACGGCCAAGTGACGTTGGAAACGTCTCTAGAGACCTATGCCAGCCTTTCCGCGCTCGGTGGCTATCGGGTAACGCCAGATTGGCTGTTGTTCGGGCGGGCGGGGGTGACGGTTGCGGCGGTCGAGACGCGCGTTGCCCAGACCTGTCCTACCGTGGCCTGCGCCCACGCGCCGAGCGAAACCAGCCCGCGCGACCATGCGGTTGGCTATCTGTTCGGGGCCGGGGTTGAGCATCGTTTCGCTGACCGTTGGAGCGGACGGTTAGAATATCAGTATACCGATTTTCGCCGGGAACTCGCGCTGCCGACGGCAGGCCCCGGTTGGGCGGTGGAGACGGATCTCCACGCCCTTAAACTCTCCCTAAACCGGCGGTTCTAAAGAATGCGGTGGCGAGGTTTCATTGGCGCAGCGGCAGGGTTTCTACTGACGGGAGCGGGCGGTGGGCTGATGCTATTGGCCGTGCTGTTAAGCGGTTGCGCAGCCCTGACCGCGACCGATCCGCTTCCCCCGACCGGCGGCCCGGCCATAGTTTCGGCAACGGAGCTGCGCGACGGGCGGCTAGCGCTCCTAACCCCGACGGCAACTTTCGGCCAAGAGGAAAACCGGCAAAGTGTTGCCCGCGCTTTTCAGGTGGCCTTGGCCGACGCGCGCCCCGACTTGCCGTTGCTGGGGTTGCCGGAAACTTTGTCGGCGATCAATGCGGCCAATCTCTTTGAGACCTACGCCAAGCCGCACCAAGGCTATCGGGAGTCAGGTTTGCTCGAACGCGCGCCGCTGCAAACCGTGGGCGAGACGGTTGGCGCTCGTTACCTTGTGCAATTGAAAGTTCAGTCTTTCCAACAGAATAATGCCCAGCGCTTCGCCTATTTCGGCGTCAGCCTGCTAAAAACACAGACCACCAGCCTGCGCCTATTTTTGCAGGTCTGGGATAGCCAAGCCGGGGCAATAATTTGGGAGGATAGCGCGGAGGTCCAGCGCCAAGTCGAGGCCATTCGCGAGCGCGGCGTGGGGCTTGAGGCGGCGGCAACCCAGGCGGCGCGCGACTTGATCGCCCGGTTGCCCGAATGAGCCTTCCCCCCATAAGCTGCCACCCGGCTGTTCCGTGTTTTTTTGTCCGTATAAGAAGAGGTTAGACCCGATGGCGCGCCACACGTTTTTCTGTATCGACGGCCACACTTGCGGCAATCCCGTCCGCGTCGTTACCGGCGGGTCGATCCCGGTCTTGAAGGGCGACACGATGTTCGAGCGCCGCCAGCATTTTCTCGCCGAATTCGATTGGATCCGCCTGAGCTTGATGTTCGAGCCGCGCGGGCACGATATGATGTCGGGCAGCATCCTGTATCCGCCGACCCGGCCCGACTGCGATGTCGCCATTCTGTTCATCGAAACCTCCGGCTGCCTGCCGATGTGTGGCCATGGCACCATTGGCACGGTGACGACGATAATTGAACACGGGCTGGTAACCCCGCGCGAACCCGGCCTATTGAAACTCGATACCCCCGCCGGGCTGGTCGAAGCACGCTACACGATGGACGGGCCGTTCGTTACCAGCGTAACGCTGACCAATGTGCCGTCCTTCCTGCTGGGGCGCGACTATAAGGTCGATCTGCCGGGCTTCGGGCCGATCAGCGTCGATGTCGCTTTCGGTGGCAATTTCTACGCCATCGTCGAACCGCAGCCGGGGTATGCCGATCTGACCGATTTGCAGCCGTCGGAAATCCTGGCGCTTAGTCCCAAGCTGCGCACGGCCTTCAATGCGACGCACAGCATCGTCCACCCGACCAATCCGGCGCTCAACAAGCTGACCCATGTGCTATGGACCGGCAAACCGCAAACGCCGGGTGGCACGGCGCGCAATGCGGTCTTCTATGGCGATAAGGCGATTGACCGGTCGCCCTGCGGGACCGGCACCTCCGCCCGCATGGCACAATTGCACGCCACCGGGCGACTGAAGGTCGGCGAGGATTTCGTTCACGAAAGCATCATCGGCTCCACTTTCACCGGGCGGGTTGCGGCGGAAACCGAGGTGGCAGGCCGCCCGGCGATCATTCCGTCGATCCAAGGCTGGGCGCGGGTGACCGGGCTCAACACAATTTATGTGGATGACCGCGACCCGTTCTGGAAGGGCTTTCAGGTAGCGGATCAGGGGTAACCGGCCTTCAACAGCCGCACCGGCGTTGCTTTGAAGGCGGGGGTTTTGCTGCGCGGATCGACCGCGCAGCCGGTCAGCACATTGGCTTCCGGGTAATAGGCCATCACCGTGCCGCGCGCGACGCTATAGGCGCGGACGGTGACGCCTTCCAGGCGGCCAAAGTCCGATTCCAGCACGGCGGCGTCGCCATCGTGCAGCCCGTGGGCGGCCAGATCGTCGGCATTCAGCATCACATCCATCCGGCCCAGGCCGCCGCGATAGGAATCGGTGCGCTCGTAAACGATGGAGTTGAACTGACCTTCCGACCGCACGGTCGTCAGCAGCAGCCCGTCTTGCACAGGCGGTAACGGGCGGGTGACGAAACGGGCTTTGCCGCTGGCTGTCTTGAAATGCGGCGTGTGCAGCAGGCGGCCCCTTATGTGGAATTCCTGCCGCGCCACGTCGATATCGGCCAAATCTTCCATCCCCGGAATGATCTTGGCAATCGCCTCCCGGATCGTGCGATGGGCCTTGAAGGCGGTAAAATCCAACGGGCAACCCGGCAGCAGCCGGGCGGCGAGGTCGCAGAGAATATCCGTCTCCGGCCGCACGTCGCCCAAGCGGCGGATGCCGCCGTCCGATAGGCGAACGAAGTTGAACATCGATTCCTGCGTCGTCGGCTGCCATTCCTCGTCCCGCGCGGTCACGGGTAGGATGAG
>CAZNVY010000085.1:0-14307 GCA_964576605.1 uncultured Elstera sp.
CTTCCGGCAGGGTCACGAGTTCGCGCGCATCGGGCAGAAACTGCCGCGCCACCCCCGCCCCTGCCCCGGCGTGCAAGGCGGCAGCGATTTCCGGTGTCACGGCGACGGCATAGCGCTGCCCAACCGGGGCCAGCGCATCGGCAGTCTCAGGGGAGATCAAGCCCGCCTCGGCCAGGGCCGCGACGGACCGCAGGGTCGGCGATAAACGCGGAAGGGCGGTCATCCGGCGTCTATAACCGAAGCCCGCGCCCCCCGCCACGGCGTTGCGTGCAGATCAACCCGGCAAATCCGCGAGCAACAGGCTGCCGCTGCCCTGCGCCGTCAGCGTCAGCCGATCGACATCGGCGACCGCCAGCCCATCGCGGGCGTTCAGCGGCTGGCCGTTGACCTCCGCCTGCCCTAAGAAACCGACCACATAGGCCTTCCGCCCCGGCGCGAGCTGATGGGCGATTTCGCCCCCCGCTTCCAGATGCGCAACATAGAGGGTCGCGTCCTGATAAATCCCCATCGTCTCCGGCAGACCTTGGCCCGACGCCAGCGGGATCAGGCGGTTTTTATCGTCCACGCCGGGCAGGGTCCGGGTTTCCCAGCGCGGCTTGAGGCCCGGCGCGGCGGGGGTGATCCAGATTTGAAACAGCGTCGTGTCGGCATCTTCCAGATTATATTCGGCGTGTTGAATGCCGGTGCCGGCCGACATCACCTGAATCTGCCCGGCCTCTGTGCGACCCCGGTTACCAAGACTATCGGCATGGCTGATCGCCCCGGTGCGCACATAGGTGATAATTTCCATATCCCGGTGCGGGTGGGGATCGAAGCCGGATTTCGCGCGGATCTTATCGTCATTCCACACGCGCAGCGGCCCCCAGCCCATGCGCGCCGGATCAAAATAATTGGCAAAGCTGAAATGATAACGGGCGGACAGCCAATCGATATCCATGCGCCCCAAGCTGCTGAACGGACGATAATCAAGCATGGTCTACCTCCCCGCCGTGGCCGCCTGTCGACCAAAGCGCCCCCGCTCCCTAGCAGACGCGCGGCCCACAATCCACGCTAACATGCTACTAAAAAAATGTTTGGCGGCGGCGACCGCAGCCCATGGCCCCGGTCGCCGCCAGACTTTAGCCGAACAGCTTCGCCGTGATGGTGGCGACATGCTTGCCCTGGAAACGGGCGAGGGATTTTTCCTTCTCGCTCGGCTGGCGGCTGCCGTCGCCCCCGGCGATGGTGGCGGCACCATAGGGGCTACCGCCGCGCACTTCGGAAATATCGGCAAGTTCCGGGGCCGCATAGGGCAGTCCGACGTAGATCATGCCATGGTGCAGCAAGGTCGGCAGGAAGCCGGCGATGGTCGATTCATTGCCGCCACCCGTGCCGGTGGAGGTGAAAACGCTGCCAACCTTGCCGACCAGCGCACCTTTGGCCCACAGGCCGCCGGTCTGATCGATGAAATTGCGCATCTGCGACGAGACCGTACCAAACCGGGTCGGAGCACCGAAGATGACCGCGTCATAATCACCCAATTCGGATGGGACGGCGATCGGGGCCACTTGATCGAGCTTCATGTGGTACTGCTTGGCCACTTCTTCCGGCACCAGTTCCGGCACGCGCTTGATGGTGACGTCGACGCCGGGCACGTCCCGCGCGCCGGTGGCGATTTCATTGGCCATGGTTTCGATATGGCCCCAGCTTGAATGATAGAGAACGAGGATCTTCGCCATTGTCATCTCCTGTCGGACAATCGGGCCGTTCATCGCCCCGGTTGCTCCAAAGATGCCTTCGCTACCGCCAGATGATAATCCCGGTTAAACTCACCAGACTGTTTCCTTAAACGAACAATAACGGGACCTGACGATGGACCGGTTATCGGGCATGGCGGTTTTCGCCGCGGTGGTGGAATGCGAAGGGTTTACCGCCGCCGCCAAACGGCTTAGTCTTTCCAAAGCGGCGGTCAGCAAGCAGGTTTCTCTGCTGGAAGAGCGATTGGGGGCACGGCTGCTCAACCGCACGACCCGCCGCCTCGCTTTGACCGAAGCCGGGCAGAATTTTTACGAAAGCTGCCAGCGTATCCTGGCCGAAGCCGAGGCTGCCGTCGCCGATGTGGGACGCTTGCAGACCGAACCCCGCGGCCCCCTGCGCATCTCCGCCCCGGCTTCGTTGGGGGAAACCTATCTGGCCCCGGTGATTGCGCAATTCGCCGCGCGCTGGCCGGATTTGCGCGTCGATCTTGATCTGTCCGACCGCTACGTCGATCTGATCGAAGAAGGGTTCGATCTTGCGTTACGCGTCGGCGATTTGGCCGATTCGTCGCTGATTACCAAGCGACTTGCCACCGTCCGCCGCCCCTTTGTCGCCGCGCCAGACTATCTGGCCAAGCACGGAACGCCGAACCGGATTGCCGACTTGGCCAACCATCGCGGTATTTGTTACGCCCTCGCCCGCCATGGCAGCGAGGTACAGATGCGGCTGACCAACGGGCGGCGCGAGACTGTGGCGCTCGACTGGGTATTTCGCTCTAATAATGGGCGGGCAATGGTGGAGGCGGCGTGCCAAGGGCTGGGCCTGCTGTCAACACCGCTGTTCCTTTCTGCCACCGCAATTCAAAACGGGCGCTTAGTGCCGGTGCCGCTGGCCGATGGCGACCCCCTAAGCCTGGCCCTACAGGTCGTCTTCCCACACGCCCGGCACGTGCCCGCCAAGGTCCGTCTGCTGATCGAAACCCTCGCCGCCACCTTCCGCGATCCTGCCCCCTGGGAAATCGGGCTGCTGGATCACCTGGGCGGTGCAGTTTCGGGCTGAAAAGGGGGCGGCGCTTACCGCCCCTCGCGCCACCACGCCATGCCCAGGGCCGCCCCGGCCAGCAGCAGCATCAACCAGGCGGGCAGTAGGGCAACCCGGCTGAGGCCGGTTACATCGAAATCGCGGCGTTCAGGCAGGCCAATCCAGCCCCGCCCGCTGCTGGCACGCCCCGGATCGGTCCGGCGTAGGTCGGGCAGCCCGTCGCGCAGCCAATGAAGCGATCCGCCCGTTGCCCCAACCAGGGGCCGCAGCACCGCCTCGGTGGCGCGCACGTCGCTCATTTCCTTCGGGTTAACGTCGCCAACAGCAAGCACGCGCTGCAAATTCCCCTCGGCCAGCCGATAAACCCCTGGTCCCGCCAGGGGAGCGCTGCCCGATGCAACCCCGTCGCGCTCGGTGAGGGTGACCGTGCGGGTGCTGCCGTCTGGATCGGTGACCGTCACCAAGCGTCGCTGATCGCTAGCCGCCGGGGTCAGGCTGCGACGCGTGATATGCAATTGTTCGCCGCGGACACGGGCAATCAAATCCTCTTCCTCTAGCGAGGGTTCTTTCATCAGCCAATGGGCGAGGCGGCGCAGGAGTTCCGCCTGCGGGCCGCCGCCGTCATAGCCGCGCGACCAAAGCCAAAGTTGATCGCTGAGAATCTGGGCCACCCGCCCCTCCCCGACCCGGTCGAGAATGACCAAGGGTCCATTGTCCGGCCCGGTCATCACCACTTGGCCCCGTTCGGCGGTTACATCGACGGCCCGGAACCAGCGCCCCCAGGATGGCGGCGCGCCGGTCTGCGGAAAACCGGCCCCATCCAAGCCCTGCGTCACCGGATGCCGCCACCCAAGCCCAGTCACCTGCGGGCGGAACGGGCCTTCCAGCAGTTTACCAGTCGGTTGTCCCGGCAGGATGCCGCCGATGGGCGAGGCGAAAAGCCCCTGGTTGGTCGCAAAGGCCGGGGCCGCCACTTCCAGCACTGCGCCGCCGCGTTCGACGTAATTGGCCACGGCTTGTAGATACGTGGCTGGAATCAGGCTGTTTCGCCGCCGATACCGGTCAAAAATGATAAGATCGAACTCGTTCAGCTTCACCTCGAAGAGTTCGCGGATCGGAAAGGCGATCAGCGACAGTTCGTTGACCGGGGTCAGATCCATCACCCGGTCGGCGGGGCGCAGGATGGTGAAATGCACCAGATCGACCGACGGATCGGCCTTCAGCAGATTGCGCCACGTCCGCTCCCCCGGATGGGGTTCCCCGGAAATCAGCAGCACCCGCAGCCGGTCGCGGATGCCATTCACCGTCAGCGCGGCGCGGTTATTCTGGAGGGTCAGCTCTTGCGGGCCAGGGGGGGTGGCTATTTCCACCACCGAGGCCCCACCATGCCGGGGGGCAATCTCCACCGCTACATCCTGATTAGCGGGGACGGTCAGGGCGCGGGTTTCCGCCCCATCGAGCCGGATCGTCACCGGCACACTGGCTGCCCCGCCTGCCGGTTCCTCCACTCGGAAGCTGAATAGCGCGGGCTTATCCACCAGCGCGAAACTGGGACTGGAGAGGATAACCAAGCGCCGGTCCCCCTCCCCCGGCGCGCCGGTCAGCAGCACATGTACTGGGCCGGGCAAGGCACTCAGGTCAGGCGGCAGATCGTGCGCCTGGCCATCGGTCACCACCACCGCCCCCGCGAACCGCTGGCGCGGCACATCTTCCAGGGCTTTTTCCAACGTGCCGATCAGCGGCGTGCCGTCATTACCGCGCCCGGTACGAACGACGCGGAGGTCAAGATCGGGGAATTTTTCGGCGGCCAAACGCACGGCATCGGCCGCCGCCGCCGTCTGCTGGGGCCGGTCGACCAGCGCCTGGCTGGCACTATCGTCGAGCAGCAGCAGCGCGACATCCTTAGCATAGCGCCGGGTTTCGCTGACCAAGGCCGGGTCGAGCAGCGCTAGCAGCCCCAGCATCAGGGCCAGCGCCCGCCAGCTGCTCCCGCGCGCCCGCTGCCACAGGCCAAAGCCGATCAAGCCGAAGCCGACCAGCGCCAAAAGGGCAATCGCCCAGAGCGGCAGGAGCGGATCGACGGCGATCTGTGCCCCATCGCGCCACAGGCCGTTCATTGCCCCAACCTTTCCAGGATGGTGTTCACATGCACTTGATCGGCTTTATAATTGCCGGTCAAAGCATACATGACGATATTGACCCCGGTGCGATAGGCCATTTCCCGCTGCACTTCCCCACCGGGCGAAACGGGGAACAGCGGATTGCCCGCCTTATCCATGGCCCACGCCCCGGCAAAATCCGATTGGGTCATCAGAATATTGGAAACTTCATCGCCGCCAACCGTCGGATTGGCCTGCACCCAAAGGGGAGAGGCTGCCTCGCGCCCCGGAAACTCCTGCAATAAATAGAAAGCTTTGGTCAGCACATGATCGCCCGCCGTCGGGGCTAAGGGCGGTATGTCGAGGCCCCGAACCAGCGCCCGCAGGCGGCGGGTGCCTGCGCTATCGCCATAGGGACCGTCGCGCGTATCGAATAAAATCGTGCCGCCGGTGCGTAAATAGCGGTTAATCCGCTCCAGCGCGGCGGGACTGAGCGTTGCCTGGGTATCGGCCATCGGCCAGTAGAGCAGCGGGAAAAAGGCAATTTCATCCTGCTCTAGATCGACCGCCATCGGCTCGGCGGCATCGACGGCGGTGCGCCGCTGCAAGATATACGACAGCCCCTCCAGCCCGGCCTTACTGGTGGAGTCGACCAAAGCATCACCGGTTAGAATATAGGCTAGGCGGAAATCTAGCGTTGCCCGCAAGGCAAATTCCTGCGCCTGAGAGTCCATCTGGAGCGTCGCCCCCCCCTGCTGCGCCTCGCCAGACCCTGGGGCGAGCAGCATCACGCCCACCACCCCCGCAATGCCTGCGCGATGGAACCGCCCCCGTGCCGTCAATAACCCGCGCAGCCCATAGGCAATTAGTACATCCAGTAGAAAGAGCAGCAGCGCCGCTGTAAAGGCCCAGGGCCGCAGATCGACTTCCGCCGAACCGCCAAGCGGGGCAAGCCGCACCCCATCGGGTACAACCCCCGCAGCCGACCGCAGCGGCAGCACTTCGGTCACGGTGGCTGCGGTTAGATTGACAGCCCGCTGCGCCTCCGCCCCCGTCGTCCCATAAAGGCCGGGGGGATGCCGAGGTCCAACAGCGACCGCGCCGGTGCGGCTGACGGCCTCCGCCCCGGCACCGGCGGGCACAAGCCGGGCAAAGCCATCCAACAGTTGCTGCGGCGGTAACGGAACCCCGGCCTGCACCGCCAACTCCCCCGCCCCGGCGCTGGCCCGCGATAGGCCGATGATTCTTTCCAGCATTTCAATGAACACCCCGCTGACCGGCAGGCTTGACCAATCGGCACTGGCGGGCACATGCATCAATACCAGCCAGCCATCGCCCGCTGGGGACGCTGTGACCAGCGGCGTGCCATCCGATAGCTGCGCCCAGGTCCGCCCGGCCAAATCCGGCCCCGGTTCGGCCAGGACTTGCCGCTTTACCGTTACATCCGCCGGAACGGCCAAGCCTGCAAAGGGCGAGGTTGCGGCAAAGGGGGCCAAGGGCATTGGTTCGGTCCATTGCAGCGCCGTTCCCAGCGCCCGGTCGCCGGGACGCAGGCGTACCGGCAGCAGGGCAGGGCCGTCTTCAGCCTCGGTCGCCGCTAGGCGCGGCCCGGCAAAGCGCAGGAGCACGCCCCCAGCCTCCACATAGGCGCGCAGCCGATTACGTTGCTCGGCAGTCGCCGCTTCGGCATCGGGCCAGAGCATTACCGACGGCGGGCGACGCAGCAAATCATCCAAACTCGCCCGGCTTAGATTGGCGAGCGGGGCCAGTGCCCGATCAAGGTAATAGGGATCATCCAACAGCGACTGGCTGCGATCCAGCGCACCGCTACTGATAAGGCCGACCGAGCGGCGCTGCCAGCCCTGGTCGAGCAAGACCGTCCCTGCTGCGGTCGGGCGGGTGTCAGCCGGGGGCAGCAGCTCGATCCGGGCTAGATCATTGCGCCGGTCGGGCGGGATGGTCAGCGATAGACGGGCCAAGGTCTCGCCCGCGGCAAAACTGAGTGTTGGTTGGGCGATCACCTGACCGGCATCGGTCAAGAGGCGAACCCCGACGCTGGTCGCCGCCCCGGTTTCTGCCCGGCGAACCTGCAGGTCTACCCGATTGGCCGCCCCGGCAGAGGCGGCGCGCGGCGGGGGAAGCACGAGCATCGGCAGATCGTCTGGCGCGCGGAGATCAAGCGCCCCCAACTGCGACAGTCGGGCTAAGAGCGGGGCCAGCGCAGAATCGACCTGCCCATCGCTGAGATAAAGAACCGATAAAATGCCGCCCGGCTCGAACCCTTGGACCGCCGCCAATGCCCCGGCACGATCCGTCGGCCAGGGGTGCGGGGCAAGGGATGCCAGCCGGGTCTGCACCTCGGCCGCGCGACGCGGGCCGAACAGCATCGGGGCCGCATCGTCAGCCCCGCGCGCTGTGGCCAGCAGGGCCGCAGGCCGCCCTTGCCGCTCGGCCCGGTCGAGCGCGGCATTGGCAACCGCAACCCGTTGATCCCAATCTGCCGCCGCCCCCCAACCATTATCCAGGACCACCAGCAACGGGCCACTGCCAGTTAGCGGAGCCGCCGGGTTCAGGAGAGGGCGGGCAAGCGCGAGGATCAACAAAGCCGCGACCGCTAGGCGCAGTAGCAGCAGCCACCAGGGGGTGCGCGCCGCGGTTTCCTCGCGGCTCTCCAGCCCCAGCAGAAAGCGCAGTGCCGGAAACCTCAAACTAAGGGGCGTGGGCGGAATAACCCGCAGCAACCACCAGAGCGCCGGCAAAATTAGCAAAGCCGCCAAAAGCCAGGGGGCCGCGAAGGCCAATGGACCGAGAGTCATCATCCGATCCCCCGTTCTCGGCCCGTGCCGCCACTCAAGGATTGATATAAGGCCACCAGGGCCACCGTTGGGGGCTGGTCGGTGGTGTGGCGGTAAAAGCCCCATCCCAAGCGTCGGGCCAGATCGGCCAGAGCCGCACTATGGGCTTCGAGCCGCGCATGATAGGCCGGGCGGATATCCTCGACACGCCGGGCCAGCATCTCGTCCCGGCTTTCGCTATCCAAAAACCGCACACGGCCCTTGAACGGCAACGCCACTTCGGCAGGGTCCAGTACCTGCACCAGATGCCCGCGCACGCCCTGATCGGCCAATCCCCGCACGCGGGCGGCCAGCGCATCCGGCGCGGTAAAGAAATCGGCCAACAGCAGCAGGCGACCATAGCGCGGCACTGGCACGCCGGGAGGCAACCCATCGGCGGACATCGCCTTGGGCGCATCGGCAGGGTCGGTCAACCGATGCGCCAATCGGGTTAAGGTACTGCGGCTAGCGCTTGGCCGGTCCAGCCCGCCCAATAAGGCCACCCGCTCCCCCGCCCGGATCAGCAGGCTGGTCAGCGCCAGCGCCAGCACTTCCGACCGTTCCCGCTTGCTGGGCAGGCCGGGGCCGGACCGATAGTCCATCGAGGGAGAAGCGTCGCGCCACAGCCACAGGCTTTGCGCCGCCTCCCACTCCTGATCGCGGATAAACAGCGCATCAGACTTTGCTGACTGCCGCCAATCGATCCGGGCAATTGAGTCACCGGTCGCATAGGGGCGGAACTGCCAGAAACTGTCCCCTGTGCCCACCCGGCGGCGACCATGCACCCCTGGGGCCACTGTCGAGGCCACGCGCAGCGCCGCCACCAGCAGCGGCGGCAGGCCACGCGCGGCGTCGGCCGCCGCTTGCTGTCGAGCCAGGGAGAGGGGCGCGCCCGTCGCCATCGGCAGGCTTAACCCAATTCTTCCGTCAGACGGGCGATGACATCGGCAACCGTGACCCCATCGGCACGCGCGGCAAAACTGAGCGCCAACCGATGCCGCAATACGGGCGGGGCAAGTGCCGCGACATCATCGAGCGACGGGGACAAGCGCCCTTGCAGCAAGGCCCGCGCCCGCGCCGCCAGCAACAGCGCCTGACTGGCACGCGGCCCCGGCCCCCAGGCGACCGCTGTGCGCACCAATTCGATCTCGCTGCTTTCCGGCCGTCCAGCCCGAACCAGCCGCAGGACACCATCGACCACCGAATCGCCCACGGGCAACAGGCGGACCAAGGCTTGTAAGCGCAGCAGTTCCCCCTCCGCCAACACCGGGTCTGCCGGGGGTTCGGCAATGCCGGTCGTGGCCAACAGCATGGTTCGCTCGGCGGCCCAATCGGGATAATCCACCGCGATATTCAGCAAAAACCGATCAAGCTGCGCTTCCGGCAGCGGATAGGTCCCTTCCTGTTCCACGGGGTTTTGCGTCGCGAAAACATGGAAGGGGGCGGGCAGCGGTCGGAGATGACCCGCAACTGAGACGCTTCGTTCCTGCATCGCCTGCAATAGGGCCGACTGGGTACGCGGACTGGCGCGGTTGATTTCATCGGCCATCAGCAGTTGGCAGAAAACCGGCCCTTCGATGAAGCGGAAGGCACGGCGCCCATCGGCCCCCTCCTCCAGAACTTCGGAGCCGAGAATATCGGCGGGCATGAGGTCTGGGGTGAACTGCACGCGCCGGTCGCCCAAGCCCAGCACGGTCGCAAGGGCGGAGACCAGCTTGGTCTTGGCCAGCCCCGGCATCCCCACCAGCAAGCCATGGCCGCCGGCCAGCAGCGTGACCAAAGTTTCGTCGATCACCGCATCCTGGCCAAAAATGACCCGACCTAGGGCCGCGCGCACTCTTGACAGTCGTTGCCCAGCGTCGGCGATATCATCGGCCAGACGTGCCGCATCTTGGGGGGGAGAGAGAGAACTCACGCCAAACCTCCTTCAGCTCATCGGCCCTATAGCGATCCTAGGCCGGGGCTTAACCCCGTCAAGGCCCTTACGCCCGTAGGAGTGAAGCATGACCGAAAACCGCCCGCCCCTCCAGCCAGAAAGCGCATTTCCGGCGCTCGACCCGATCTGCGGCGATTTCGGCATCGCGATCCGGCGCGACGGCACCTGGACCTATCAAGGCTCCCCCATCGGCCGTCAGCCCTTGGTGAAACTCTTTGCCTCGGTCTTGCGCCGGGTAGGCAGCGAATATTGGCTGGTCACTCCGGCCGAACGCGGGCGCATCACGGTGGAAGATGTGCCCTTCCTGGCCGTCGAATTGACCGCGATCGGCAGCGGTGCCGACCAGTGTCTAAGCTTCCGGACCAATCTTGACGAAACCGTGGCACTGGATGCCGATCATCCGCTTTGGGTGCAGCAAGACCCTGACAGCGGTGCCCCGCGTCCCTATATCTTGGTAAGACCGGGTCTTGAAGCCCGGCTGGTGCGGTCGGTTTTTTATCACTTGGTCGAGCGGGCCGTCGCCGACCACACTGGCCGCCTGGGGGTATGGAGCCATGGGGGGTTCTACCCGTTAGAAACCTAAATCGGGGCAGGGGAACGTGCGGGACGGAATGGCGCATCTAACGGAAACCGAGATCCGGGCGCGGTTAGCGGCCTGGGGCCAAGCGGGCGAACAGGGCGATCATGCCGTGCCGGGCCTGCCCCCGGTCGCTCTTCCCGATCCGCAGCGCCCCCCGCGCCCCGCGGCGGTGCTCGTGCCGATTCTGCCGCGCCGCGATGGGCCGACGGTGCTGCTCACCCGCCGAACCGACCATCTGCACGATCACGCCGGGCAGATTAGTTTTCCCGGCGGGCGGATCGATCCCGGTGACGCCAGCCCCGAAGCCGCCGCCCTGCGCGAAGCACGGGAAGAAGTGGGGCTAGACCCCGGTGCCGTCGATCTTCTAGGGCGGCTTGACCAGTACCGCACCATCACCGGCTATTCGGTAACGCCCATCGTCGGTCTCGTCGCCCCAGAGGCGCGCTTTACCCCGGACCCTTTCGAGGTTGCCGATATTTTTGAAGTACCCCTGGCCTTCATTCTCGACCCGCGCAACCACCAAAGGCATTTCCGCGAAACCCCGATGGGGCGACGGTATTTCTATGTTCTTCCCTATCAGGACCGCTATATCTGGGGGGCAACCGCTGGAATGTTAGTGAATTTTAGCCGGGTGCTGACGGGCCGATGATCCGCATTCTCCTTACCTTCGTTGTCCCGCTGCTGCTTCCCTTCGTCGTCTATGGGCTGTGGGGAGTCATGAAACGTCGGCAAGCTGCAGCGCGCGGGCTGCCGCCGCCCGATCTAAAAGGCCCCCCAATTCTATGGTTGGGGGCCGTGGGACTGGTGTTGGTCCTGCTGGTGCTGGGCGGCCTAAGCCTACAACGGGGCGATGGGGTGGTTGGCACCTATCAGCCGCCGCGGGTGGAAGGGGGCCGGATCGTACCCGGCACCATGAAGTGAAGCTCCCCCCTGGTGAGTGGTGGCAGGGGGAGGCTGCACAGCGGGTTTTAGCGGCACTTGCCGGGCAGGCCCGCTTCGTGGGCGGGGCCGTGCGCGACGCGCTGCTGGGGCTGCCCGTGCACGATGTCGATCTCGCTACCCCCTGGCCGCCGGATCGGGTGCTTGCCCTGGCCCAGACAGCGGGGGTTCGTGCGGTGCCGACCGGCATCGACCATGGCACGGTGACCTTGATCGTCGATCGCCGCCCCTTCGAGGTAACGACCCTGCGCCGCGACCTGACGACCGACGGGCGTCATGCCACGGTAGCCTTTACCGACCGTTGGGAGGAGGATGCGGCGCGGCGCGACTTTACCATCAATGCGCTTTATGCCGATGCGGAGGGCGCGATCATCGATCCGGTGGGTGGTGTTGCCGATCTCGCTGCCGGGCGGGTGCGGTTTATCGGCGCGGCGCAGCAGCGGATTTCCGAAGATTATCTGCGTATTCTACGCTATTTCCGCTTTCAGGCGCGCTACGGACGCCTGCCGCCCAACCCGGACCTACTGGCCCAGATGGCCGCGCTGGCACCGGGGCTTGACCGTTTGTCGCCAGAACGGATTTGGTCGGAACTGAAGCGACTTCTGGCCGGACCAAGGCCGGACACCAGCCTGGACTTGATGCAGACCACGCAGATTTTGCCCCGTCTTGTGCCCAGCGCGCGGCCCGACGCCGCGCCGATCTTGGCGGCCCTGCCTGATTCAGCCGATTGGGCGGCGCGATTACTGGCCCTTCTGCCGGAAGGGGCGGACCTTCCGGCACTCGCCGCGCGACTACGCTGGAGTGGGGCGGAGATGCAACTCATTACAATCTGCCAACAAATTGCCGAATCTCCACTGGAAAACCCATATCAAACTGCGCGTCGTTTCGGAATTGAACCAATTATCAGTGGCCTCAATCTCCGCCGGGCGCGCGGCCAGACGGATCGCGACGCTTGGCGCGACTGGTTAGCCGCCCCGCTGCCCCCCTTCCCCCTAGGCGGGGACGATCTCCAGGCACTGGGGGTTGCCCCCGGCCCGCAGATGGGTAAGCTGCTGCGCGCGGCAGAAGCCTGGTGGGATGCGGGGCATTGTCGCGCCGACCGGGCGGAAACCCTGACCTATCTTGTCTCCCTCTTGCCCAAGCCTCCCGTGCCATGACCACCCCCGCCTGGCGTCCCATGCAGGCCGCCGATCTCGCTGCTGTGAATGCCATTGCCGATCAGGTGCATCAAACCTATCCGGAAGACCCGCAGGTCTTTACCGAACGCCTCGCGCTCTTCCCCGCCGGGTGCCGGGTGGCGGCTGCCGGGGAGCAGGTGCTGGGCTATGCGGTGGCGCATCCCTGGGAACTTCGGCCACCCTCGCTCGATTCACTGCTTATTTCGATTCCAAAACAAGCAGCCTGCCTCTATTTGCACGATGTCGCCCTTCTCCCCTCGACCAGGGGGGCCGGTTTAGGCGAGACACTGATTCTCGATCTTCTAGTCCTGGCCAGAACGCTCGGCGCGCCCCGGCTTGCGCTGACCGCAGTTTACGAAACCCCGCGCTACTGGGCACGCTTCGGCTTCACCCCCCACCGCACGCCGGAGATCGACGTCAAGCTGGCCAGCTATGGGCCAACCGCTGAGTTCATGGTCCGACCCCTTGAGCGGGCCGACACCTAATCCAGCATCAACCAGGCCCAAAGTTTGGCCGGAACATCGCCGCCGGTCACCCGCGCCATTGGGCTATTATCATCATTGCCAAGCCAAACCCCCGCAACCCGGCCCTGGGCCGCATCCCAACCGACGAACCAAGCGTCGCGATAGTCGGACGTCGTGCCGGTTTTCCCAACGGCCCCCGCCCCAACGATACCGGCGGCCTTGCCGGTGCCCAGCGTAACAACACCGCGCAGCATCGCCTGCATCGCCTCGGCATGGTCTGGGGCGACCAGCTGATCGCCGATGGCCCCGCCCTGCCACAGAAGCTGACCGCTACGGTCGCGCACACTGACAATCCCATAGGGCCAGGCCGCCTGACCGCCATTGGCCAGGGTGGCATAGGCCCCGGTCAGATCGAGCAAATTCACCTCCCCCGCCCCCAGCGATACGGCCAAATTCGCTGGAAGTTTCGCGCGGATCCCCAATCGATGCGCTAGCGCAATGACACGCTTAATGCCGACCGCTTGCGCCAAGCGAACCGTCGGGGTGTTCAGCGACTCCGCAAGGGCCTGCGCCAGGGATACCTCCCCTCGATAACGGCGGTCATAATTTTCGGGCGACCAGGTCCCGATGCGCACCGGCGCATCCGCCACTAAGGCGTCGGCAGTCCATCCCGCCTCCAGCGCCGCCAGAAAGACAAAGGGTTTGAAGCTCGACCCCGGTTGGCGCGGGGCGAGCGCCCGATTGAACTGCGAGCGGCGATACTCGCGCCCGCCGACCAAGGCGCGGATCGCACCATCGCGGTCAAGGATAACCGCCGCCCCCTCGCCGATTTTACGCTCGGCCCCTTCCTGGGCCAGCATCGCCGCCAATTTCTCCTCCGCCTGCCGCTGCACGCCGGGGTCAAGCGTAGTTTGGACGACCAAATCCCGGTCCACCGGCATCACATCGTCCAAGGCCTCCATCACCCAATCGGCGAAATGGCGGCCAGGCCGTGGGGCGGCAATCTGGCCCAACATCGGTGCCCCCGCCGCACGCGCCTGCTCGGCTTCAGCTTCCGTGATAAAGCCCGCTCGTACCATGGCCGCCAGCACCACTTGCGCCCGGCCGGCCGTTGCCTGCGGATCGCGGAGCGGCGTTAGGCGGGCCGGCGCGCGCAATAGCCCGGCAATCGCCGCCGATTCGTAGAGCGATAGCTGGGTCGCGGGTTTGCCAAAATATCGTTGCGCAGCCGCATCAATACCCCAAGCGCCGCCCCCTAAGTAGACGCGGTTTAGGTAGATGCCCAGAATCTGCTCCTTGCTATAATGCCGCTCCAGCCATAAGGCCAGCAGCGCCTCCTGCACTTTGCGCTTCAACGATTTCTCGTTGGTCAGGAATACACTCTTCGCCACCTGCTGGGTCAGGGTGCTGCCGCCTTGAGCCGACCGGCCTTCGCTCAGATTAACGGTTAGGGCACGGATCAAACCAAATATATCGATTCCAAAATGATCGAAGAAACG
>CAZNVY010000086.1:0-13651 GCA_964576605.1 uncultured Elstera sp.
CGCGGCAGCGGCGGCCTGTCGCTGGCCAGCGAAACCCTCGATCTGCGGTTTGAACCGCATTTAGCATCGGGGAGTTTGGTTGCTTCGGCCATGGTGCCTTTCCATCTGCGCGGCAGTTTTGCGAAACCCGCCGTAACCCCCGATGCGGGGGGGACGGCGCGGGCGGCGGTGGGCATCGCCCAGCAACTCGGCGTTGGCGGGCAGAAGACCCAGGGGGCGCTTGGCATCGTTGGGGCCTTGCTTGGCCAGGGCAGCCAGGGCGGCGCGGTTGAAACGGCGGCGGTGCCCTGCGGCCAGCGCGTCGCCAGCACGCCGACGAATACCCAGGTTCCGGTACAGCCGGGGCAAATTCCCAGTCAGCCGGGGCAACCGGCGCAGAATGACCCCGCCGGGGCGATCAAGGGCCTGTTCCGGGGCTTGCTCGGCGGTGGCACGCGGCAGTGAGAGCGAATGAAGCGTTTCTATAAGGAAGCAACAGTATCGGCCCAAGAAAGCGGGTTTGGCGTTGCGCTCGACGGTAAGCCGGTCCGCACACCCGGCGGTGCGGTCATGCAGGTCGCCACTTCGGCGCTGGCGGCGGCGGTAGCTGCGGAATGGGCCGAGCAGACGGGCGAGGTTCGACCCCTCGCCATGCCACTCACCCGCTTGGTACTGACCCAGCAGGATCGGGTGGCCCCGCGCCGGGCAGCGGTAGCGGCGGAAGTTTTGGCCTTCGCCGAGAGCGATCTCCTCTGTTACCGAGCCGAGGAAGCCACCCTGGCCGACCGGCAGCAGGCCCTATGGACCCCGCTGCTGGATTGGCTCGCGGCCTGCTATGGCGTTACCTTGGCGGTGACCGATGGGTTGATGCCGATCAAGCAGGCACCGTCGGCGCTGGAGCCGCTGGCCCGGCGGATCGAGGCCTTGGATGATGCGGAATTGACGGCCCTCGCGCTCGCAGCCCCAGCAGCGGGATCCTTGGTCGTGGGGCTGGCGCTGCTGGACGGGCGTTTAAGTGCGGAGGAGGCTTTCGCTGTAAGCCAGCTCGACGAAACCTATCAAATCGAACAGTGGGGCGAGGATTACGAAGCCGCCGACCGCCGCGCCGACCTACTGCGCGAGTTTCAGGATATTGCCCGTTTTCTTAGCCTGCACCGGGGTTGACCGGCAAATCCATCACCCATTGCGGGCCGACCGGCCCGTCGCGCGTATGGCTGATGACAAAGCCCGCGCGGGCATAGAGCCGTAGGGCCGTGTGATTGCGCTGGTTGACGGCCAGCACGAGGCGGCGGGTATCGGGGAAGTGCTGGCGCACGAACCTCGGTACCGCCTGCATCGCCGCAAGCCCGATGCCGCGTCCCTGACAGGCTGGATCGATGCTAAGGGAGGTGAGCGCTAGGGCCGAGGGATCGGGTTCCAGCAGATACTCATCCCGATGCTCCCCCGCCGCCAGCAGGAAGAAGCCGATGGGGTGCCTCTCGTCCAGAACCGTTACGGGGAAGCGCTCGGACTGCCGCGCCAGTTTCGGCAAAAGCTGGCGGGGCAGGCTGGTAAACGCCAACTGCTCCGGCGGCAGCGTCCAGGCTGTAAGGGCGGGGTGATGGTCGGGAACGGTGACCGTTAGCTCAATCACTCAGCAAATATCCCTGACGATGGGCGAGCGGTTCGGTGCCGACCACTTTCGCCACCTGAAACCCAGGACGGACGTTGTGGGTATGGCGCATGACCAGAATAAAGCCATCGGTGGTGGCGGTGATGGGGGTGCGTGCGTGGGTCAAGGGGTTGACGATTTCCGCCACCAGATCGCCCGTCTTCACCTGGTCGCCAAGACCGACCTTATAGACCAAGACGCCCGCCACTGGGGCAACCAGCAGGTCGGAGGCTGTCAGGTCGCTCGCGTCGCGGATCAGGGCGGGCAACGGCCCCGGATCGCCCGCCAGCACCCCTCGGCGTTGCAGGAACCGATAGAGGGCGGCGGCGTCTTGCGCGGCCAGCGCATCGGTCACATCGCTTTCGCCGCGCAACTCCACCGTCGTGGCCAGGCAGGCGGGCGGGATCGCCGCATCGGGAAAGGCTTTCGCCAAATACCACCAGGGGCCGCCCAAGGCTTCATCGAGCGAGGAGCCACCGGAATCTTCGGCCAGCAGGGTCGCGTGCGCGCCCAGTTCGGCGGCGAGATCGGTCGCGTCCGGCCAAAGTGGGGTGCCGAGATAAAGATGCATCAGCGCCCGCGTGTCGCAGTGCAGATCCAGCACAATATCGGCATCGACGGCGCGCTGCATGATGGTCAGCCGCAGGTGATCCATCTCTCGCACCGGCTGCACCTCGGCCAGAATCGCGCGCATGGTCGCGCGGATCAGGGCGATATTCGCCGCCGCATCGCCCGTGAGCCGCCCGGCGAGGCGCTTTGCTACCTCTGGCCCCAAGACTGGGTAACCGCGGTTGAAGTTACCGGCCCCATCCAGGGCAAAGCGGCCCAAGTGCGTTCCGGTCACCCACTGCCCCAGGCCGATCGGGTTGGTGAAGGGCACTAGAATAATTTCGCCCCGAATGTCGCCGCGGGCCGCCGCCGCATCCAGCATTTGCCCTAAATGGTCGCAGACCAGAAGGCCGGGCAATTCATCGGCGTGTAGCCCCGTGTGGATATAGGCTTTCGGCCCCTGTCCCGGCGTGCCGTAATGCAGGGCGGTCCAGGTGCGGCTGGTTCCCAGCGAGGCTTCGGGCAGAGTGATCGTTTCCCGACGGATCGGGGAAGGGGTCGGCATGGTCGAAACGTCCCTAGCTGCAATAGGCAGCGCCGAGCATAGCAATGGGCAAGGGGCGCTCCAAGCCTTGGCCCGAAGCGCCCCCGAAACAAAAATTTCTGCTGAATTAAGGGGTTATTCCCTTAGTTCATGCGGATACCTGTGCCGTCCACCAGCAGAATCTTCGTCGTGCCGCCATCGATGCCGAAATCATCATCATTGATGAGCATCAGGCGACCGTCGCCGGCCAGCGCCATGCCTTCCAGCTTCACCGGAACTTCCGGGTAAGCGGCGGAGTCAAAGCGGATGGTCTTCTTCAGGGCTTTGGCGGCCGGATTATCGGCCGGGGTTGCCTCCAGCGACGGGCTGGTCGCCACATCGTCCCACGCCGACCCAAGGATGCTGGTTTCTGGCGTCAGGGCCACTTCATAAAGGCGGGTGGTTTTTTCCGTCCGTTCCAGCACGATTACGCGGTCGCCGGAGAGAACCATCATTTCCGAAATCCGCACGGTGCTATTGTTCGGGTTTTTCTCGCCCGGATAGGTCGCAACCGGGTCCATCGGATAGGCCCATTCCCCGGTCAGCTTGCCGGTGGCGCGTTCCATTTTATAGAGGCGGGCATTCACTGCGCCCTGGTAGGTTTTGGCGTCCGGATTGGCCAGCGGGTTTTGCAGCAGGAAATACAGGTGGGTTTCGTCCGGCGACAGGCCGATCGATTCGATGCCCCGGTTCAGGCTGCGCTTGGTCAGGATTGCCGGCAGCGCGCCGACGGTTTCATAATCGGCGGCGGCGAAATCCTTTTCCGTGCCGGTCGGCACCAAGCGGCGCTGCAGGCGGCCTTCGGCATCGAACTGCATCAGGCTGGGGCCGTTTTCATCGCCAACCCAGAAGCTACCGTCTTTCAGAACGACAATCGCTTCCATATCGACGCCGTTTGGATCCTGCTCCAGCTTCTTGCCGGTACCATCGAGTGGAATTTCGGTGGAGGCAACGGTCAGCGGATTCAAGAGGCCAGAGGCCGGTTTGCCGCTTTTAGTCTTCGCGGGCAGGGTGTTGACCAGTTTGAAGGTCTTACTCGCCGGGTCGAGTTCGACCTGATAGACCGAGGGGCTGTAGCCGGGGCGCGGATAAACGCGACCGCCCTTCGGCGCCTCCTTGCACAGCTCGTCCTTATTCGCGCCGTAGCCGTCCAGATCGCCGCAGGCGATATTCGGGCCACGGTCCGAAACGGTGTAGAAGCGGAAGGGGGCATCGCCCGTCCGGCGGAACGCGCCAGAGCCAATGCCGATGGTCAGCGGCATTTCTTTAGTCGAGGTGCGCAGCGTGTAGGGCGCATCCTTCAGTCCGGCATCGCTGGAGGTGAAGACGGTGATCGTCACCTGCGGCGCGGTCTGCGGGGCCTGGGCCACCGCAACGGCTGCCAAGGATAGGCCCCCCAATAGGGCGGCAGCAAAGGGAACGAAACGCATAAGACTTCTCCCGGAAAGATAGACTGAAGAAAGGCGTTTCGGTTCTAGCCGGGGATTATGACAGTCTGACGGGCGTTGCCCCTTGTCGTTTGCTGCGCAAAACACCAGGCTATGTCTATGTTATTTCCAACTCCGCCGCGTTCTGCACCGCCCCCGACCGTCGCCCGTTTGCGCGTGATCGACGCGATCGCCGATATTGCCGCCCCGGCCTGGGATGCTTGCGCGGGCGCGGCGAATCCTTTCATCAGCCATGCCTTCTTGCTGGCGCTAGAGGCCAGCGGTTCGGTCGCAGCCCGCACCGGCTGGGTGCCCCGGCATTTAATTGCCGAAGATAGCGCGGGCCGGGTGGTTGGAGCGGTACCGCTCTATCTGAAGGGCCATTCTTGGGGTGAATATGTTTTCGATCAAAGCTGGGCCGATGCGTTCGAGCGCGCCGGCGGTCATTATTATCCGAAATTGCAGGGGGCGGTGCCTTTTACCCCCGTGCCTGGGCCGCGGCTTTTAATCGCCCCCGATGCACCGCCAGAAACCCGGCAGCGCTTGGCGGAAGGATTGATCGATCTTGCGGGTCGGCTGGGGGTTTCGTCGGTCCATATCACCTTCGTGACCGAGGCGGATATGGCGGCTTTGGCCGCCGTAGGGTTTCTGGAGCGGCACGGCTATCAGTTCCATTGGCATAACCGCGGCTATGCCGGTTTCGATGATTTTCTGGGCGATCTGGCCAGCCGTAAGCGCAAGGCGATCCGGAAGGAGCGGGAGGCGGTCGCCGCCAGCGGCCTAAGCTTACGCACCCTGGTCGGGGCCGAAATCGCGGCCCGGCATTGGGACGCTTTCTATGATTTCTACCTAGCCACGGTCGATAAGCGCTGGGGTGCGGCTTATTTGACCCGCCCGTTCTTCGATAAAATCGCTGAAACCTTGGCAGAAAAAGTCGTGCTGATGGTGGCGGAGGATGCGGGCGGAGCGCCGGTGGCCGGGGCGCTGAACCTGCGCGGTGCCGATACGCTCTATGGCCGCAACTGGGGGGCCGTGGTCGATGTGCCCTTTCTGCACTTTGAACTCTGCTATTACCGCGCCCTTGATTACGCCATTGCCGCAGGGCTGCCGAAGGTCGAAGCTGGGGCGCAGGGGGAGCATAAATTGCAGCGCGGCTATGTGCCGGTGCGCACGCGGTCGGCCCATTGGATCGGAAATCCCAGCTTTCGCCGCGCCGTCGCTGGATTTTTGGATAAGGAACGCCCAGCGGTGGCCGAGCAGATGGCGGAACTCCTGCCCTTATCGCCGTTCAAACGCGGGAACGACGGGCTGGATTCATCCGGCGGCTAGTGCCATAGTCGCCCCCTGATTTGGATTGTGCATTGCGTAAGGGATCAGCATGTCGCTCGGCACTCGGCTCTATACCTGGCGTCACGGCGAATTGGTCGGCGAAGACGAATTCGGCAACCGCTATTACCGCGAAAAAGGGGCACCCACGGGGCGCGACGGCGGGAAGCGTTGGGTGATTTACAAGGGCGAACCCGAAGCCTCGAAAGTGCCGCCGCAGTGGCATCGCTGGTTACACAAAACCACGGACGAGGTGCCGGCGAAGGACCTGAATCTGCGGCCCTGGCAAAAACCCCATCTGCCGAATTTGACCGGCACCGAGCTTGCGTATCGCCCCCCCGGCCATGCGCTGGCAGCCAATAAGCGCGACAAGGCGACGGGCGATTACGAAGCCTGGACGCCGGACGCCTAACTCAGCGGAAGATGTACGCCCATGCAGCGGAATCTTGTGGAAACTTTGGTCGGCGCGGCCGTGCTGCTGATCGCGCTAGCCTTCGGCTGGTATGTTTACTCCACAACCTCGATCCGGGGAACGCGCGGGGCCTACGAACTGACGGCTCGGTTCGACCGCGCGGATGGGTTGACCGTTGGCACCGATGTTCGGGTGAGCGGCATCAAGGTTGGGTCGGTGACGGCGATCACGCTCGATCCGAGCACGTTTTTCGCCCATATCCGCTTCGCCTTACGGTCGGACGTGAAACTGCCCGATGATACGGTGGCTGAAATCGCCGCCGAAGGCTTGCTGGGCGGGCGTTATCTAAGCCTGAACCCCGGCAATGCCGATAAGCTGTTGGCGGCGGGGGACGCGGTGCGTTTCACCAAATCGTCGGCAGATTTTATGCAGATGATTGGTAAGTTCCTCTTCTCCGCCACCGAAGAAAAACCGACGCCGGACGCGCCGAAACCGTGATGCGCCTCCCCTTTGTTTTGGCGATGCTGGGGATGGCTGCCAGTGCCCTGGCACAAATGCCGCCTCCAGCCCCGTCGCCTGCCGCCACGAAGCCCGTTGCCGTGCTTCAGGGGCTGGATAAGGTAACGGCGCGGGTAACGCGGCTGACGGTGCCGGTTGGCGATGGGGCGATTTTTGGTAGCCTGACCATCCAGGTGGATGCCTGCATCAAACGCCCCCCGGAAGAACCCCCGGAAAGCGCCGCGTTTCTGCGCATTACCGATAAGCCGGTGCAGGCGGCAACGGCGCAAACCGCTGCTCCCCAACCGCAGGATCCGTTCGGGGCGCTGCCGGAGCGGATTATTTTCTCTGGCTGGATGTTCGCCTCCTCCCCGGCGCTGCACCCGTTGGAACATCCGATTTACGATGTGATTCTGCTGGACTGCCGCACCACCTAGCGCGCCGTCCGCTTGAGGAAGGGGATGCCATGTTGCGCCAAAGCGCGTTTCCGCCACCGCCTGTCGCCCCCCAGAAGCGGTTCACCCACCCTGATGGTCGGAGCGATCCCTGGGCCTGGTTGCGCGATCCGGCGTATCCAGAGGTGCAGGATCCGGCGATTATTCAGTATCTAACCGATGAAAACGCCTATGTCGAAACCGTGCTGGGCGGGGCGGAGGACCGGCGACCGGCGCTCTTGGCCGAGCTGAAAGGCCGGGTGATCGAGGACGAGCGCACCCCGCCGGAATGGGCGCATGGCGTTTGGGTATGGAGCCGTTATCAGCCGGGGCGGCAGTACTCTGAAGTCTGCCTAGCCGAAAGCCTCGAAGCGGCGCAGGCCAATGACGGCACGGTGATTTTCGATCAGAATCAGCGGGCGGTCGACCAAGCCTTTTACGCCTTGCGCGGTCTCGAACTCTCTCCCAACCGGCGCTATCTGGCCGTCCTGGAAGATACCGATGGTTCGGAACGGTTGGTGCTGCGGGTAAAGGACCTGGCGACCGGGGCGTTTCTGCCGCTTACGATCCCAGATTGTACCTATGGGTTAGAATGGTCGGCGGATAGTGCCCGGATTTTCTACGTTAAGCAGGATGCCCAGCAGCGCCCGCGCTGGGTTTACGCCCATCGGCTGGGCAGCGATCCCGCTACCGATACGCTGATCTATCACGAAGCAGACCCGACCTTCTATCTGGGGATCGACCGCGCCCCCAGCGGGCGTTACCTCTTCATCTCGGTCGCGCAAAAAACGGCGTCGGAGCAATGGGCGTTAGACCTCACCGTGCCAGAAGCGCAGCCCGTCTGCCTGAACCCGCGCCGGGCCAATCACGAATATGTCGCCTTCGACCGTAACGGCGAATGGGTGATCCTGACCAATGATCGTCATCCGAATTTCCGTGTGGTGCGCGCCCCGCTGGCGACCCCAGGGGAAGCGCAGTGGCAGGAGGTCGTTGCCGCATCCGATTCGGTCTTTATCGAGGGCATCGGCGGCTCCGAAGGGTTCTGGTATCTGGTCGAGCGGACCGATGAAGCCCACAAGCGCGTGCGCATTGTCACCGCAGGGCAAGACAGCGACGCGGGGGCCGAGGAAATCGCCTTCCCCGATGCCGCCTATGCCCTATGGGTTTTGCCCGGCTCCGACTGGCAGCGCGGGACACTTCGGCTGCGCTACGAAACCCTGGCGCGGCCCAAGACCTATTTTGACTATCACGTGGCGGAAAAACGGTTGGCGGTGGTTCAGCAGACCGATATTCCCGGTGGCCACGATCCCGATGCTTATCGGGTGGAACGGCTTTGGGCGCGCGCCCCGGATGGGGAACGGGTGCCGGTTTCGGTCGTGCGCCGCAAAGATGTCCCTCTGACGGGGACCGCCCCGCTGCTGCTCTATGGCTATGGCTCCTACGGGGCCAGCATGGACCCGGCTTTCAGTGCAAACCGCTTGAGCTTGCTGAACCGGGGTTTTATCTATGCCATTGCCCATATTCGTGGCGGGGAGGAGCGGGGACGCCGCTGGTATGAAGAGGGTAAATTCCTAAAAAAGACCAATAGCTTCACCGATTTCATCGCGGTTGCCGAACATTTGATTGCGGCCGGCTATAGCGCCCCAGGCCGGATAGCCTGTATGGGGGGCAGCGCCGGGGGGTTGCTGATGGGGGCGGTTGTGAACCTGCGCCCGGATCTTTGGGGTGCGTCGGTGGCGCAAGTGCCGTTCGTCGATGTCCTCGCGACCATGCTCGACGCCAGCCTGCCGCTGACCGCTTTCGAGTATGAGGAATGGGGCAATCCCAATGATCCCGCCTTCTACGACTATATTCGCGGCTATAGCCCCTACGATCAGGTGACGGCACAAGCCTATCCGCCAATCCTAATAACTGCGGGCTTAAGCGATCCGCGTGTCACCTATTGGGAACCGGCGAAATGGGCGGCCAAGCTGCGGGCGACTAAAACCGGCGATGCGGTCCTTTTGCTGCGCACCGAGATGACCGCCGGGCACGGTGGGGCCTCTGGCCGCTACAAAGCGCTGGAAGAGATCGCCGAAACCTACGCTTTCGTATGCGCGGCCTTGGGGATTCCGGCCTGATGCGGGCGGTTCGGCTGCGGATCATGGGCCGGGTGCAGGGGGTTGGCTTCCGCGATTGGACGGTCAGCACCGGCCGCGCCCTGGGACTGATCGGCTGGGTGCGGAATCGGGCCGATGGCAGCGTCGAAACCCTAGCGCAGGGGCCAGAGACGCAGGTGCAGCAATTTGTCGCAGTTTGCGGGGTCGGACCGACGGCGGCGCATGTCAGACATGTTGAAATCGAAGAGATTTCACCCAACCCAGGTCTTGCGGCAGAATTTGTTCGGCTATCAACTCTTTAGTAACTGACTCTGATGTCAGATTGATCTTGCGGATTTGTCAGGCCAGGGTGCCCAGCAGGGGCGCGTGCACTGCCGAACGCCATCGCGAAAGGGTTACGGGAATGTTTCTCTACCAGGCATACAATGCTCAACAGGCGGCGATGGAGCCTGTGCGCTGGCTGGCGAATGAGGTGCGCAATTTTGCGACGCGCGCGGGCGTATCCGCCACCTTCTCCAATCCGCTGCTTGATGCTTTCACCGCCGCCTGCGATGTGGTGGCCGATGCCAAGCCGGAACACGACCGGCCCGATTATGGAATTCGCACGGTGCCGGTCGATGGGCAACTGGTGGCGGTTGAAGAAGAAGTGGTGCTGCGCAAACCCTTCTGCGACCTATTGCATTTCAAGAAACCCGGTGTGACCGGCCAGCCGCGCGTGCTGGTGATTGCGCCGATGTCGGGCCATTTTTCCACCCTATTACGCGGCACGGTGGAAATGCTGCTGCAGCAGCATGATGTTTACATCACCGATTGGATCAATGCTCGCAATGTGCCACTATGGCAAGGTAATTTTAATCTCGATACTTTCATCGATTATACGATCGAACAGCTGCGCTTCTTAGGGCCGGATGTAACGGCTGTTGCCGTGTGTCAGCCCGCCGTGCCGCTGTTGGTGGCGGTTTCGGCGATGGCGCAAATGGGTGATCCCGCGCAACCTAAGGCGATGGTGCTGATGGGCGGACCGCTGGATACCCGCGTTAGCCCGACCAAGGTGAATGAGTTTGCGCAATCCGGGTCGATCGACACGATTAAGCAGATGGTCATCACCCATGTCCCCCCGCCTTATGCGGGCATGATGCGTGCCGTTTATCCGGGCTTTTTACAGCTTTCGGGCTTCATGAGCATGAACATTGGCCGGCATGTGCGCGCCCATCTTGATATGTTCCGCAATCTGGTTAAGGGCGATGGTGAAAGCGTTGCCTCGACCAAGAAATTCTATAAAGAATATCTGACAGTCATGGATATGCCGGCGGATTTCTATTTGCAGACCTTGAAGGCCGTATTTCAGAACTATGACCTGCCGCTCGGTAAATTCAAATATCGCGACATGCTGATTACCCCCTCGGCCATTGAAAAAACCGCGCTGATGACCGTCGAAGGGGCCGATGATGATATTTGCGGGCCGGGTCAAACCCAGGCGGCGCATCTTCTCTGTTCCGGCATTCCAGCCAACCGCCGGATTGATTATGTACAGCAGGGCGTTGGGCATTACGGCGTGTTCAACGGACGTAAGTTCCGCGAACAGATTGCCCCGCGCATCGCCGACTTTATCCGCGCCGTGTAAGCGCCTGATCCCTCTCGGCATGGGTCGGAAAAAATTGCCGACCCATGCGCAGGCTTCGCCGATCGCGCCCCGTATAGAGGGAAGACGGTCGATGAGAGAGGCGAACTCTGGATGGTTCTATCGGCGTTTGGCCGATCCTGGCCGCGCTTCGGGAAACCGGAGGGGCGGGAGGAACAGACGGTGGCGCAGGCCGCCGCCGCGCAGCGGTTTATCCGCATCGCTGCGGGGGATGCGCGCGCCTTTCAAGACTTGGTGACGGAACAAACGCCGCGCCTGCTGCGCCTTGCGCTGCGTCTGCTGGAGAACCAGGCCGACGCTGAGGAGGTGGTGCAGGAGGCGCTGCTGAAAGTCTGGACCAAGGCGGCGCTTTGGGATGCCACGCGCGGGCAGCCCGATACCTGGATCTATACGATCTGCACGAACCTATGCCTCGACCGGCTGCGGCGTCCGAAAACCACCGTGCCGTGGGCGGAGGATTTCGATCCCCCCGACCCGGCCCCGGCAGCGGACGCCGATCTTGAAACCCAGGCGCGGAACCGCAAGGTTGCCGCTGCTATCGCCGCGCTGCCGGATCGGCAGCGGGCAGCCGTCGTTTTGACCTATCAGGAAGGTCTAAGCAATGCGGTGGTGGCCGAGCAACTCGGCGTTTCGGTCTCGGCGCTAGAGGCGCTCTTGGTCCGGGCGCGCCGCAGTTTACGGGCCGATCTTTCATCTTGGCTGAAGGAAGGGGACGCAGAATGACCGATCCATCCGACGATGCGCTGGCAAAACTCCTGCGGGCGGCTGCGCCCGAACCGTCTGATACGGGGGAGCTAGAGGCGCGGATTTTGGCAACAGCGGGGCGTATCGTTCCGTTGCGTCCCGCTATCCGGCCCGCTGGCTCGCGTGTCCGCCCGTGGCTGTATCCGGGGGCCGCGCTGGCGGCGAGTCTGCTGCTAGGGCTGCTCACCGGCTATGGCCTATCGTCGGGAGGTTCGGCGACCCCGGCGCTCCCGGCGGTGGCGGCTTTAACCTCAGGCCATGCCGCGCTGTTATCCGATTGGCTGGCCCCTCTTTAGTTTTTATTGGGCGAAATGCCCCCTCTGGAGGTCTGCAGAATGCGCCCCTGGCTTAAAATCACGCTGGTCGCCTCGCTGGCTGGGAACTTGTTTCTTGGCGGGGTTCTGGTTGGCGGCGGCTTGCGTCCGCCGATGAAGCCGCCCTTTGGCCCTTTGAATGGCGAGCGGCTGGAGCGGATCATCGCCACGCTGCCGCCAACCGATCAGGCGATTTTGCGTGCGGCGCTGGATGGGCCAGATCAGCGGGTCCGCCGAAATTTCGCAAGTATCGACAGTTTACGCCAAAGGTCGGCGGAAATTCTGCGGACTGAGCCTTTCGATCCCGCCGCCCTGCGCGTGGTGTTTGAGGAAATGGATCAGCAGATGCAGACTGTCGGGCGCAGTCTTTTGGCGGATTTTGTGACCGCTGCCGAAAAACTATCGCCCGAAGGACGGAAGGTCCTGGCCGATTTGGGGCGCGGACCGATGCCGCCGCCGCCGCCGCGCTAGGCGGCCCCTGTTTTTCGTTGGTTCTGAGCCTGTCTCGCGGCGGACGGGCAAAAATACTCGGTATCCGTATTACGCGGCGCAGGGTTTTTCCCTGGCGGCCCGTATAGTTAGTACCGACAGAAGGTCGGCCCCTTCATCCCAAATTTCCGAGGTAAAACCATGGTTTCCAGCATTGGAAGCAGTGGCTTCAGCGCGTCTGCGCTGCTGCCTAGCCGCAAGGATATTTTCAGCCGGGCCGACGCCAATGGCGACGGCAAGCTGGATGCGACCGAAATCGATAATGATTTGGCTGCCAATGCCCCAAAGGGCGGGCCGGATGGCGTTTCGGGCAAGGCCCCGACCGGGGCGGAGATCGTTGCCAAACTTGATACCGATGGCGACGGTTCCGTTAGCAGCGCCGAGTTCGAGGCGGCCCCGCTGCCGCCTAAAGGCGGTAAATTCGCCCCCGAAACCGCCTCTACCCTGCTTTCGGCGCAGGAGGAGGCCAGCCAGGCGCTGCTGAAACTCTTCGAGAAGGCCGATGCGAATAGCGATGGCGATGTGACCGAGGAGGAATTTACCTCCTTCATCAGCCAAGCGGTTGAAGAAGAAGATTTTAGGGACGATTTCGCCGCCGCCGTCTCGGCCCTCTTCAAGAGCCAAGACACGAATGGTGACGGCGTGGTGAACGCGCTCGACTATACGACCGAAACGACCGACGCCGAAGATCGGGCGCTGGCGCAGGTCGCCTGACCTAAAATTTTTCGCATTTCGCTTCGATTGTAACGGCCGAAGATGCCCTTCGGACGAAAGCCGCCCCCTTTGCGCCTTGAAAGGGGGCGGCTGCCTTTTTATCTGAGACTAGAGACCGCAGGCTTTCGGTTGGTTCGCCGTATCACAGCCACTGACAGCCGTCAGGGCAAAGGATGATGGGGGCGCGGATGATTGCCGGAATTAGTAGTTCCTCTGCCATAACATCCGTCCGGTCCGCTGGTCCGGCGGTTGCCCTGCCAGGGGTGGGGAGTGCGGCTTCGGTACCGTCCGCGACTGGATCCGGGGGGGTGGTCAGTGGCGGTGCTAGCGCGCTTGCCATCGAAACCACACGCACGCTTCTCAGCGCCCAGGAACAAGAAGGTGCCTCTGCGCCGGCCCCCGCGGCCGCCCGCTCTGCACCCGCCGAAACCGCCGCCCGCGATAGCGGTTCCGGCACGCTGACCCCTCTTGAAGAATCGCTTGATGCCAATGGGGATGGGGTCATCGACTGGCGCGATTATGTGTCAAGCGCGGCAGAAGCGACCGCCATCGCGACGCCAACCGTGACGGGCTATACCTCGACCGGCGCGGCCGCGACCAGCCTCCCGGCACCGGGCCAAGCCCTATCCTTGGTGGCCTGACCCAGCGGGTTTTCCGCGCGAAAGCCTAAGGTTTTCTAAGGGCTGGGGCCGTAGAGCGTTAGATCGAACGGGACGGCCCGCGCGAACGGCAGGGGGTGGATTGGCAGTGTCAGCCGGGCGAGCAGCACCAGCCGCCCGGCGCGTCGGGC
>CAZNVY010000087.1:0-1211 GCA_964576605.1 uncultured Elstera sp.
GCCAACAGGCCGCCAACTCCAAACCCCTTCCCATAAATCAACTATGTCAAAGAACCCGGAACCTTTCGGCTCCACCCCGATTTCGCTGCTGCATCAGCACTTTAGCGCCGCGCCGCTCGTCGTCGGGAGCCGCGTTATAGCCCTGACCCCAAAAACGCGCAAGCGCTTTTTTAAAAAATCTGTCACGCCACTCCTAACAATCCGTCACAAAACTAGAGAAGCCCCAGGCTGCGCAGTTCCGCCGCCATCTCTGGCGGCATATCGGCACCGCCCGCCCCGCTGAGGTCGGGCGGCGCTTTTTCGCTGTCGAAATAGCGCCAACCCTGGAACGGGCGCGTCGGCGTCGGCACGGTTTCGATCCATTCGGCTTTGAGAACGAGGCGGGTGCGCTGCTCCCCCTCCGGCCCCAAGGTCCGGTTGATCGCGACGATCGGCTGGCGCACCGCGATCTTGCCCTTGATGACCCAATAGAGCGAGCCTTGGCCGATAATCTCCTCCGCACGCTTGGGGTACATGGTGGTCATGGTGAAGACGCAGCCGGGATAATCGGGCGCTTCGTTATGCGTTTCCTGCCAGTCGCGCAGATCCTCGATACTCTCGCAGCCAACGCAGAGACGAATGATGTTGAGGCTCATGCCGCCTTCGCCGCGAGCGCCAGACCGACTTTCGACGCGGGCTTGCGCCCAAGCACGCCGGAAATCTGCCGCCCCGCCACCGCCAGAGCCTCAAGGTCGATGCCGGTCGAGAGGCCCAAACCGTTCAAGAGATACACAACATCCTCCGTCGCCACATTGCCCGACGCCCCTTTGGCGTAAGGACAACCGCCGAGGCCCGCCACGGAACTATCGACGGTCCGCACCCCTTCCTCCAGCGCGGCGAGGATATTGGCGAGCGCCTGCCCGTAGGTATCATGGAAATGGGCGGCGAGTTTGTCGACCGGCACGACTTCGAGGCGGCGACGGTTTTCACCAAAGCCCGCGCCGCGCCCGCCGTGCCGACGCCGATAGTGTCGCCGAGAGAAATCTCGTAGCAGCCCATCGCCGAGAGCGCTTCGGCGACGCGCACCACCTCCGCCACCGGCACATCCCCCTGATAGGGGCAACCGAGCACGCAGGAGACATAGCCGCGCACCTTGATCCCCGCCGCCAGCGCCGCCGCCGCAACCGGGCGGAAGCGCTCCAAGCTTTCGGCGATGGAGCAATTAATGTTGC
>CAZNVY010000087.1:1231-12164 GCA_964576605.1 uncultured Elstera sp.
GCTGGGAAAAGGCTTCCGACGCCGCCCCGAAAACGGCGATTTCCTGAACGCCAGCCGCCTGCGCCGCCTCCAACCCCTTGAGATTGGGAACCAGCACCGGCAGGCGCACCCCTGGCAACGGCGGCAGGCCCGCCAGAACGGCGGCGCTATCGGCCATCTGCGGCACCCATTTCGGCGAGACGAAACTGCCCGCTTCGATCACCGGTACCCCTGCCCCAGCCAGCGCGGTGATGAGGGCGATTTTGTCGGCGGTCGGGACCGGGGTGGCTTCGTTCTGCAACCCGTCGCGCGGGCCGACCTCGACGATGGTGACGTCGCTCATGCCGGAACTCCCTCTTCGAGCGTCAGCAGGTCGACGCCGTCATCGACAAGATCGCCGACCGCGAATTTAATCGCGGCGATGGTCCCGGCTTTCGGGGCGCGGATGGAATGTTCCATCTTCATTGCTTCCACCACCATCAGCACATCGCCCGCCGCCACCGTATCGCCGACGGCAACGGCAATCGCGATGATCTTGCCGGGCATCGGCGCCGTCAGCCGCCCGCCTTGGGCCTGACCGGTATCGGCGGCACGGCGCGGGTCGATCAGCGCGAACCGGCGGGTGGTGCCGTTGAGGTGCAGCCACAGCCCATCCGGCGCATCAAAGACCAGGGCAGAGAGCGTCTTTTCCCCCAATACGGCCTGAAGCACAGCGCCGCCCTCGGGAAGATCGGTCAAGCTGCCGCGCGCCGGCAGCGCGCCTGACGGCAGATCGATCTGGAAGCCATCGCCGCGATAATGGGCGCGGAGGGTGACGCTCGCCTCCCCCTCCTGCAGGGTCAGATCGTTCCAAGCATCGCGGTTCAACCGCCATCCGGTGGTGAGTGCCCAGGGGCTATGGGGATCCTTGGTCTGGCGTTGCGCGGCCAGGGCGGCGGCGCTGGTCCGCAGCAGGGCAGCAAGCGCGGCCAAGCCAAGCTCGGTTTCAGACGCAGGGGTCGGGGGCGGTAGCAATACCGCACGGTTGCGCTCGATGAAGCCGGTATCGAGATCGGCATCGGCGAAATCCGGGTGCGCCAGAATATCGATCAGAAACGCCCGGTTGGTGGTGAGGCCGGTGATTACCGTATCCTTCAACGCTGCAATGAGCCGTTGCGTCGCCGTCGCGCGATCCGGGCCATAGGCGATGACCTTGGCGATCATTGGATCGTAATAGATTGAGATCGTATCGCCGGAGCGCACGCCGGTATCGATGCGCACCCCCTCCCCCGCCCCGAACCGGGCTTGGGTGAGCGTGCCGACCTGGGGCAGAAACTCTTTCAGCGGGTCTTCGGCGTAGAGGCGCACTTCCACCGCATGGCCGACCAGCGGAATTTCCGCCTGGGCCAGCGGCAGCGGGTGGCCTTCGGCAACGCGCAACTGCCATTCGACCAGATCCTGCTGAGTAATCGCCTCCGTCACCGGATGCTCCACCTGCAGGCGGGTGTTCATCTCCATGAAGAAGAAATCATCGCCCTCGGCAATAAACTCCACCGTTCCGGCGCCGACATAGCCGACGGCGCGGGCGGCTTCGACGGCGGCTTTCCCCATCGCGGCGCGGCGCTCCGCCGTCATGCCCGGTGCGGGCGCTTCTTCGACCACTTTCTGATGACGGCGCTGGATGGAGCAATCCCGCTCGTGCAGATAAACGCCATTGCCCTGACTATCGAAGAAGATCTGCACTTCGATGTGCCGGGGCTTGGTCAGATAGCGTTCAATCAGCACATGATCGTCACCGAAGCTGGCCAGCGCCTCGCGTTTGGCCGAAGCAAGCTGGCTTTCGAACTCGCCCGCGTCGCGGACGATCTTCATGCCCTTGCCGCCACCGCCCGCCGAGGCTTTGATGAGCAGTGGGAAGCCGATGCGATCCGCCTCTTTCGCCAAGAAGTCCGCTTCCTGGCGGTCGCCGTGATAGCCGGGGACCAGCGGCACATTGGCCTTTTCCATCAGCGCTTTCGCGGCGCTTTTCGAGCCCATCGCGGCGATGGCCGACGGCGGCGGGCCGACGAAGATCACCCCAGCGGCGGCGCAGGCCTCGGCGAACCCAGCGTTTTCCGACAGGAAACCATAGCCCGGATGTACGGCATCGGCCCCAGTGGCCTTCGCCATCTCCAGCAGCAAATCGGCCTTCAGATAGCTTTCGCGCGCCGGGGCTGGGCCGAGGCGGACGGCGACATCGGATGCTGCGACATGGGCCGCGCCCGCGTCGGCGTCGGAATAGACCGCCACGGTGCGAATGCCCAGGCGGCGGGCCGTGCGGATAATGCGGCAGGCGATTTCGCCGCGATTGGCGATCAGCAGGGTTTTGATGTGGCGGGTCATGAACGGGACTCCCCTGCCCAGTGGGGCGGGCGTTTATCGAAAAAGGCGGCCAGCCCTTCGCGGGCTTCGGCACTGGCGCGGCGGGTGGCGATGCGCTGGGCGGTATTGGCAATCACCGCATCGGTCAGCGGCTGATCCACGGCTTTCAGCAGGCGCTTGGTGTCGGCCAAAGCCTCCGGCGCGGCGGCCAGCAGCGCTTCGATTTCAGCATCGACCACCGCATCCAGCGTTTCTGCCGGAACGACCGCGTGCAGCAGGCCCAACCGGTGGGCTTCGGTGGCGGAGAAGCGCTGCGCCGTCAGGCACCAGCGCCGGGCCTCGCGCACGCCCATCGCCCGGACGAGATAGGGGGAGATGACGGCGGGGATCAGCCCCAGTTTTACTTCGGTAATCGCGAACTGCGCTTCCGGCACGCCGATGGCGATATCGGCGCAGGCGACCAGCCCCAGCCCCCCGGCATAGGCGGCACCGTGAACGCGGGCGATCACCGGCTTGGCGCTTTCGTCGATGGTCCGCATCAGTTTGGCCAAACCCTGAGCGTCGGCAAGATTTTCTGCCGGGCTATAGGCGGCCATGCGGCGCATCCAGTTAAGGTCGCCCCCGGCGGAAAAGCTCTTGCCTGCCCCAGAGAGAAGAATCACCCGCACAGTAGAATCGGCGCTGGCGGTTGCCACCGCCGCCGTCAGCGCCGCGATCAGATGCTCGTCGAACGCATTGTGAATCTCGGGGCGGTTCAGGGTTAGGCAGGCGACCGCGCCCTTTTGATCGATCAGAAGGTTGCTCATTTCTGCCCCCTTACATGCGGAAGACGCCGAAGCGGCTTTCCGGCACCGGCGCGTTCAGCGCCGCCGACAGGCCGAGGCCCAGGACCATGCGCGTATCGGCGGGGTCGATGATGCCATCGTCCCACAGGCGCGCGGAGGAATAATAGGGATGGCCCTGCTTTTCATATTGGGCGTGGATCGGTGCCTTGAAGGCAGCTTCTTCCTCGGCGCTCCAGCTTTGGCCTTTGGCCTCCATCCCGTCGCGGCGGACCTGGGCCAGCACGTTCGCCGCCTGCTCCCCACCCATCACGGAGATGCGGGCGTTCGGCCACATCCAGAGGAAACGCGGATCGAAGGCACGCCCGCACATGCCATAGTTCCCGGCACCGAAGCTATTGCCAATAATCACGGTCAGCTTCGGCACGGAGACGCAGGAGACCGCGGTCACCATCTTGGCGCCGTCTTTGGCGATGCCGCCGTGTTCGTACTTCTTGCCGACCATGAAGCCGGTGATGTTTTGCAAGAAGACCAGCGGAATGCCGCGCTGGCCGCAAAGTTCGACGAAATGCGCGCCCTTCTGCGCGCTCTCGCCGAACAGAATGCCATTATTGGCGACAATGCCGACGGGATAGCCCCAGATATGGGCAAAGCCCGTGACCAGCGTGGTGCCATAGTTCGCCTTGAACGCGTCGAACTCCGACCCATCGACGATGCGGGCGATGATCTCGCGCACGTCATAGGGTTTGCGCAGGTCCGACGAGACGATCCCGTAGATTTCGCGTGGATCGTACAGCGGGTCGCGCGGCGGGCGCAGGTCCAACGGCATCGGCTTCGGGCGGTTGAGGTTGCCGACGATAGACCGGGCAATGCCAAGGGCGTGCGCGTCATTTTCCGCCAGATGATCGGCGACGCCGGAAATGCGGGTGTGCACATCGGCCCCGCCCAAATCTTCCGCCGTCACCACTTCGCCCGTCGCGGCTTTCACGAGGGGCGGGCCGCCGAGGAAGATGGTGCCCTGGTTGCGCACGATGATGCTCTCGTCCGCCATCGCCGGAACATAGGCACCGCCCGCCGTGCACGACCCCATGACAACGGCAATCTGCGGAATGCCGCGCGCCGACATAGTGGCCTGATTAAAGAAGATGCGGCCAAAATGCTCCTTATCCGGAAAAACCTCGTCCTGATTGGGCAGATTCGCGCCGCCGCTGTCGACCAAATACAGACAGGGTAAGTTATTCTCCGCCGCGATGGCCTGAGCGCGCAGGTGCTTCTTGACCGTAATCGGATAGTAGGTCCCGCCTTTGACGGTGGCGTCATTGGTGACAATGACGCATTCCCGGCCCGCAACCCGCCCGATCCCGGTGATGATGCCCGCGCACGGCACCTCGTCTTTATACATATCAAAGGCGGCGAATTGACTTAGCTCAAGGAAAGGCGCGCCAACATCCAGCAGGGTGCGGATCCGGTCGCGCGGCAGCAGTTTGCCGCGCGCCACATGTTTTGCTCGCGCCGCCTCTCCCCCGCCTTCTGCTAGAAGCGCCACCTTGGCCTTCAGGTCGGCGACCAGGGCCAGCATCGCGGCCTGGTTCTCTTGATAAACAGCGGATTTAGTCTCTATGGTTGTCCGTATCGGCGACATTCTCACTCCTCCCTCTCGGCGTTCGCATGGCCGGTCGGACCTGCTACACTCGATCCCATCATATTCGCTTGGGGAACTGGTATGACCATTGCCCGTAAACTTACCCTGATTTTGGCCGGGGTTATCCTTCTGGCCCTCGCGGCGATTGCCGGGGTCATCGAACTCAATAAGGCGGCCGAGTACCATCGGTTGCACACGCGCCAGTTGCGCGCCTTGAACGTCATCACGGCAGCCGTCAGCGCGGATAAGGGGGCCGGGTTCACCCAGGCTTTCGGCGAGATCGCCGCGGCCGCCGAACGCTGCCTGGATCTCAACACGCCGGTCGAACGGTTGGCGATGCAGATCATCGGCACCTCCGCCGCGCGCGACCGCTGCGCCGATATGCTGAAGCTGGCAACGCAAGCCCGCAGCGAAACCAACCCGGAAAAACTGGCCGGGCTGGTGAAGCAGCTCGAAAAGGCCCATGCCGAAATCGAAGCGCCGCTGGAAACCACCGTGCGCATCGGCGCGGGCGGCACGCTGCTGGCCGTGGGCGTGCTGGCCGTCGTGATCGCCGGGGCGGTGCTGATCCTCTCGCGCTCCATCACCCATCCGCTGCGGCGCATGGGCGGGGCGATGCGGGTGCTGGCGACCGGCGACACGAAGATCGACATCCCCGCCCAAGGGGCGAGCGGCGAGATCGGTGAAATGGCGGCGGCGCTGGTCGTTTTCCGCGATAATGCCCGCGCCGTCGAACAGTTGCGCGCCGAACAAACGGCGAGCCGCGAGCGGGCGGAGGCCGAGCGGCGCGCGCTGATGGCCCGCCTGTCGAACGAACTGGAAGCCAGCGTATCGGCGATTGTCGGCACCGTCTCCACCGAGGCGTCGGACTTGGAGAAGATCGCAACCTCGATGAGCCGCATCGCCGATGGGGCCAGCGTCCGCGCCACCTCCGTCACCGGCGCGACGGAACAAATCGCGGGCGACATCCAGACCGTCGCGGCGGCGGCGACCGAGCTTGCCACCTCGTCGGAAGAAATCGCCCGGCGGGTGCGCCAATCGGCGGAACTGGCGCAAAAAGCCGTCAACCAAGCCGATGATACGCGCGGCACGGTGCAGGGGTTAACCGCTGCGGCGGGCGACATCGGCGACGTGCTGCGCTTGATCGCCGAAATCGCGGCGCAAACCAATCTTCTGGCGCTGAACGCCACCATCGAAGCCGCGCGCGCCGGGGAAGCGGGCAAGGGCTTTGCCGTCGTTGCTACCGAAGTCAAAAACCTCGCGGCGCAAACCGCCACCGCGACGGAAACCATCACCCAGAAGGTCGGCGTCATCCAATCCGAAACCATGGCCGCCGCCGATGCCATCGATACCATCGGCCAGACCATCCGCGATATGGACGCCATCTCTACCGGCATCGCCGGGGCCGTGCAGGAACAGGGCGCCGCCACCAGCGAAATTGCCCGCACCATCGCCGGGGTCGTGACCGGCACCCAGGAAGTCGCGGGCCATATGGCCGATGTGGCGCGCGGCGCGTCGGAAACCGGCGGCAGCGCCCATTCCGTCCTCGCCGCCGCCGTCAAACTCGGCAAAGAAACCCGCAGTCTTGCCGATGCAGTCAACCGCTTCATCGGCAATATCCGGGCGGCGTGAGTGTTCCGAGGGGGCGCTGCCCACCCCGACGCGCTTTGCGCGTCAAACGCGCAGGGCCCCCGCTCAAGGGGCGTGCCCCTTGAGAATCCCGTTTTCTTCGGAAAAGACGGGACAGATGCCACCCAGGCTTCCCGGTCTCCTTGAAAAAGAATAGGATTCTTAAGGGGCGACTGCCCCTTAAGCGGAGTGCAGAGGCAGCGCCTCTGCGCAATGCCAGCCCAACCGCTCATCCCCGCGCCCGCAGGTCTTTGCGGATGATCTTGCCCGTTGCCGTCATCGGCAGATCGGAAACGAAGGCGATTTCGCGCGGGTATTCGTGGGCGGCGAGGCGCTGGCGCACGAAGTCTTGCAGCTCGGCGGTCAGCGCGGGGGTTTCGGCGACGCCGGGTTTCAGCACGATGAAGGCTTTGACGATTTCGGTGCGCACCGGATCGGGCTTGCCGACCACCGCCACTAGGGAGACGGCGGGGTGCTTCAGCAGGCAGTCTTCGATTTCGCCGGGGCCGATGCGGTAGCCGCCGGAGGTGATGACATCATCATCGCGCCCGACGAAATGGATATAGCCGTCTTCGTCGATGGCGCCTTGATCGCCGGTCAGCAGCCAATCGCCGATGAACTTAGCGGCGCTCGCCTGCGGATTGTTCCAATAGCCGAGGAACATCACCGGGTCGGGCCGATGAACCGCGATGGTGCCGGGCGTGCCGGAGGGAAGCACGTCCCCCGTCGGCCCGATCACCGCGACGCGATGGCCGGGGAAGGCCCGCCCGGTCGCGCCGGGTTTGACCGGGAACAGGCGATCATCGTTGCCGACGACGAGGTTGCATTCGGTCTGGCCGTAAAACTCGTTGATCGTGACGCCGAAGGCGGCGCGGCCCCAGTCCAGCAACTCCCCACCTAACGACTCGCCGCCGCTGCCGATGGATCGAACGCTGCGCGCCGTCGCGGTGGAGGTCCGCATCAGCTTGAGCGCCGTGGGCGGCAGAAACAGGTTGCGGATGCCGTGGCGGGTGATGAAGGCGAAGGCCGCGTCGGGGTCGAACTTGCCCATGCGGTGCGCGACCACGGGGATACCGTGATAGAGCGACGGCAGCAGCACATCGAACAGCCCGCCGATCCACGCCCAATCGGCGGGGGTCCAAAAGCGGTCCCCCGCTTCCGGGAAGAAATGATGCGGCATCTCCACCCCCGGCAGATGGCCGAGCAGCACCCGATGCGCGTGCAGCGCCCCCTTCGGCTGGCCGGTGGTGCCGGAGGTATAGATGATGACGGCGGGATCATCGGCGGCGGTATCGACCGCCGCGCGCGTATCCGCCGCCGCCCCGAGCGCCGCCGCCCAATCCAGCACGCCGGGGGGCGGTGCACCGCCGCCCCAATCGGTGACCAGAATGAGTTTCAGCGCCGGAAGCTGCGCGCGGAGGGGCGCGATCTTCTCATACCCCGCCCGGTCGGTAATCAGGGCCGAGGCGGCGCAATTGCCCAGGCGGAATTCCAGCGCCTCCGGCCCAAACAGGCCGAACAAGGGCACAGCAATGGCGCCGTGGCGGTAGGCGGCGATATGGGCGATGGCCGTTTCCGGCGATTGCGCCAGCAGCACGCCCACCCGCTCCCCACGCCCGATGCCGCCCGCCTCCAACACATTGCCGAGGCGGGACGCGGCGCGCAGCAGGTCGGAAAACCGCCAGTCGCGCACCGATCCGTCTGCCGCGACTTCCAGCAGCGCCAGCCCATCCCCGGCGGCGACATGGGCGTCGGCGACGGCCACGCCGATGTTGAAGCGCGCCGGGATCGACCAGCGGAACGCGTCGTAAACCGCCTGATAGCTGGCGAGGCGCGGCAGAACCCCCACCATTTACGCCGCCCGTTCGAGGGCGACGGCGGTCGCTTCCCCGCCGCCGATGCAGAGGGAGGCGATACCGCGCTTCAAATCATACCGCTCCAGCGCGTGCAGCAGCGTGACCAGAATCCGCGCGCCGGACGCGCCGATGGGATGGCCCAAGGCGCAGGCGCCGCCGTGGATATTCACCTTATCGGCGGGCAGGTCGAGGTCTTTCATCGCCGCCAGCGCCACCACGGCGAAGGCTTCGTTGATTTCATAGAGATCGACGTCCTTGGCCGACCAACCGACCTTCGCCAGCAGCTTTTGCATGGCGCCGACGGGGGCGGTGGTGAACCAGGCCGGGGCCTGGGCGTGCCCGGCGTGCCCGCGCACAATCGCCCGGATCGGCAACCCGCGCGCCTCGGCTTCCGAGCGGCGCATCAGCAGCAGCGCGGCGGCACCGTCGGAGATGGAGGAGGAGTTCGCCGCCGTCACCGTGCCATCCTTGCGGAAGGCGGGTTTCAGCGTCGGGATTTTATCGGGCTTCGCCGTCTTCGGCTGTTCGTCGGCGGCAATCGACACATCGCCGCCCCGGCCCTTGACGGTGACGGGGGCGATTTCGGCATCAAACGCCCCGTCGGCCTGCGCCTTTTGCGACCGGGCGAGGGAGGTGAGGGCGAACCCATCCTGCACCTCGCGGGTGAACTGATAGGCTTCCGCCGTATCTTCGGCAAACGTGCCCATCAGGCGGCGGTTCCCGCCCGCGTCGGTACTATAGGCATCCTCCAGCCCATCGAAGAACATATGATCGATGGTGCGCCCGTGGCCGAGGCGATAGCCGCCGCGCGCCCGGTCCAAGAGATAGGGCGCGAGGCTCATGCTCTCCATGCCGCCCGCGATCACGCTGGTGACGGACCCGGCGAGCAGCGCATCATGCGCCAGCATCACCGCCTTCATGCCGGACCCGCAGACTTTGGAAATAGTCGTGCAGGGCACCGCCTCCGGCAGCCCGGCCCCAAGCGCCGCCTGCCGCGCCGGGGCCTGCCCCAGCCCCGCGGGGAGGACGTTGCCCATGAAGACTTCGTCCACTTGGTCGGCAGCCAGCCCGGCCCGCGCCAGCGCCGCAGCAATCGCCACCGCCCCAAGCTTCGGCGCGGTGAGAGACTGAAGCTCCCCCTGAAACCCGCCGAGCGGCGTGCGGGCGGCGGAGACGATAACGATAGGATCGGTCATGGTGGTTGCTCCCAATATTAAAGATTAACGTCTCTTTTGCAGGTTAATTTCAGAATTTACTATGCGCGGACGCTTTAATTTTGTATCAAGATAAATACATTCAATAAATCTTGAGAACCCAGATTTTTGCCGACTTGATAAAGCCGCCCCAAAATAAATAGTGTCAAGCGCACTAATGCCCCAATCGTACTCAAGAACCGGATATATACAAGATCCCATAAAAACATTCGATAAACGCGAGTCTCTATTACCCTCCTCAACGGAGAAAAGTAGCCGAAACTCGTGCTCATCCTCAAATTTATCTAATTTAATGATTTGTGAATAAAAAAGAATGTTCCTTGCAAGACCGGTCAGTACAGAACCGAATCTCATAAAATCAAAATTATTAAAATCAACAAAAGATATTGACTGAAATATTTCATTAATTATATCTTGACATTTCTTTTCTATATTTTCCTTGCTCATATAAATTACTTCAAAAATATCTGGATCCAAAGAACTATCAAAAACCTTACCTTCGCATGCTGGTAAAGTTCGAGGCGTCATAATAACAGAGTTATGAAATTCCATTGCATTGAAACCTAAACCAATACCACCCCCGCCATCACCATAAGCAAGCCAGTTAAATAAATTATCCGAATCGGGATTAGAGCAGAAAGACGTTAGATAAATCCCCTTCCAGGCATACCCAGAATTATTACGCCATTCAGAAATTTCGACACACTTTGCCAGCAAACAGAACATTGCTTCCTGAATATTACTTCCAGAGCCACTAACATAAGAATTTATTGCAAAATCAGGATCATTCACCCGATTTACATGGGCCGCAAGATTACCACCGAGCGCAGAAATTTTTGACGAAAGACACTTCACAAAATAATCGAAAAATACAAAACCGTCCCTAGAGTCATTCATCGAAATAATATCAGTGGCCCGAAATTTCTTATTATCTAAAATTCTAAACGCAGTTTCATATGAGCAAAAATGAAATAATCGTAAATTACCAAGCTTACAGTTCCACTTAGCATCTAGATATTCACTGTGAATTTTTAATGATATTCTTTCCATCTTATTTCACCTCGCATGGGTTTAATAACCTGTGGTTCCATCAATAATAATTTCCCACGGTCCAGGGGGAGGCCTCCCCCTGGCGGGGTGCGGGGCAGCGCCCCGCGAAACAGCCCCGGCGCGCCCACGCTATTTCGTCTCCGCGAACAATTCCCGCCCGATCAGCCAGCGGCGAATCTCGCTGGTGCCTGCACCGATTTCATACAACTTAGCGTCGCGCAGCAAGCGGCCGGTCGGGTATTCGTTGATGTAGCCGTTGCCGCCGAGGCATTGGATGGCTTCCAGCGCCATCCAGGTGGCTTTTTCGGCGGCGTAGAGGATGCAGCCGGCGGCGTCTTTGCGGGTCACCTCGTTGCGGTCGCAGGCTTTGGCGACGGCGTAGACATAGGCTTTCGCCGCGTTGAGCGTGACGTACATATCGGCGGGTTTGCCCTGCATCAG
>CAZNVY010000087.1:12174-13646 GCA_964576605.1 uncultured Elstera sp.
TTGGAACGCGCCGATGGGCTGGCCGAACTGTTTGCGGTCGTGCAGGTAGGGGATCACCACGTCGAGGCACGCCTGCATGATGCCGATGGGACCGGCGGCGAGGACGACGCGCTCGAAATCCAGCCCGCTCATCAGCACATTCACGCCGCGCCCGACGGCATTCAGCACGTTTTCTTCCGGGACTTCGCAGTCTTCGAACACCAGCTCGCAGGTATTGGAGCCGCGCATACCGAGCTTGTCGAGCTTTTGGGCGGTGCGGAAGCCTTTGAAGCCTTTCTCGATAATGAAAGCGGTGATGCCGCGCGGCCCGGCGTCGAGATCGGTTTTCGCGTAGACCACCAGCGTATCGGCGTCCGGCCCGTTGGTGATCCACATTTTATTGCCGTTGAGGACGTAGCGGTCGCCCTTTTTATCGGCGCGCAGGCGCATCGAGACGACATCCGACCCGGAACCGGGTTCGGACATGGCGAGCGCGCCGACGTGTTCGCCGGAGATCAGTTTCGGCAGGTAGCGGCGCTTTTGCGCGTCCGTCCCGTTCAGCTTCAACTGATTGACGCAGAGGTTGGAGTGGGCGCCGTAGGAGAGGCCGATGGAGGCCGAGGCGCGGCTGACTTCTTCCATCGCAATCGCGTGGGCGAGGTAGCCCATGCCCGCGCCACCGTATTCTTCCGGCACGGTCACGCCGAGGATGCCGAGGTCGCCCATTTCCCGCCACAGGTGGTTGGGGAATTCGTTCTTCGCGTCCGTCTCCGCCGCCAGCGGGGCGATGCGGTCGTCGGCGAAGCTGCGCACGGAGGCGCGGAGCATATCGAGATCTTCGCCCAGGTCGAAGTTCAGCGAGGGGAAATCATTCCGCATGGGGAAACCTCTTGGATCGGGTCAGGCCGCAGGGGGCAGTTGCATCAGGGTTTGCAGCGCGGTGGCGCAGAGCGATAGACCCGCGCCGGGGCCGGGCGTTTCGCCGTAAATATCGATTTCGGTGACGATCAGGGACTTGCCGCCCCGCTTCACCCGCCCGTGGCCGATCAAGCGGTGCCCAACGGCGGGTTTCAGGAAGTTGGTTTTATATTCGACCGTCAGCACATTATGGCCGGGCGGCGCGATGGACCAGGCGGCATACCCGCCCGCGACATCGACAAAGGCGGCAACGGCGCCGCCGTGGAAAAACCCATCTTGCTGGGTTAGGTCGGGCCGGGCGGGCAGCGTCAGCGCGCAGTCGCCGCGCGTCGCCCACAGGATGCCAAGCCCCATCGCTTGGGAAAAACTTTGGCTGGCCAGCACCGCTTCAAGATGGGCGAGCACCGCCGGGTCGCTGGTGCGGGTAAGCGCGAAAGTTTCCGCCATCGTCATTTCCTTTCCCAGGGGACGCGGCGGATTTTATACGATCAGTTTGGCGGGCCGGCCACCATAACTTTACGCGCGCGTCACTTTACAGCCAGCTTGCCACCATCGCCGAGCGCAATCAAGGCCTC
>CAZNVY010000088.1:0-3096 GCA_964576605.1 uncultured Elstera sp.
GGGCTTGAGCAGCGCCTCGGCTTCGGCCCGCGCGGCACCCCAGCGGATTAACCCCAGGCGGCGCGGCTGTCGGCCAAGGGTTAGATTCTCTGCCACCGTCATGGTCGGCACCAGATTGACTTCCTGATAGACGGTACTGATGCCGAAGGTCTGCGCCTCCTGCGGGCTGCGCGGATTAATTTCCTGCCCAGCCAAGTGCATTGTGCCACCGTTCCGCCGGTATAGGCCGGTGAGCACCTTAATCAGCGTCGATTTCCCCGCGCCATTTTCGCCCAGCAGCGCGTGCACTTCGCCTGGGAAGAGTTCAAAATCCACACTATCCAGAGCCAAAACCCCCGGAAAGCGTTTGGTGATGCCCGTCAGCGTCAGCACGGCAGGCTGGGAGTTCATGGCCACCCCGGTCTTAGAAACAAAAAACAGGTGCCGGACGCCCCCAAAAGGGGAAGAAGCCCGTCCGGCACCGAGGGGGGAGAGAGGTTATTTCGCGCTACGACGCTTATATTCTTCCGCCGCGGTATCCGGCAGGAACAGCGGGCCTTGTGCCTTGATCCATTTCGGCACCGGCTTTCCGGCCTTAGCCGCGTCGATCGCATCGAAGGCGGGGCCGCCGAGGTGCGGGTTCAATTCGATCGTGGCATTGGCATCACCATCGGCCATCGCCTTAAAGATATCCGGCACGGCATCGATCGAGATGATCGACAGGTCCTTGCCCGGCTTTAGCCCGGCTTCCTTGATCGCCTGGATTGCCCCCAGGGCCATATCGTCGTTATGGGCATAAACGGCGCATAGCGACTTGCCGCCGCCTTCCGCCTTCAGGAAGCTTTCCATCACTTCCTTCCCGCCGGACCGGGTGAAATCGCCGCTTTGCGAGCGGGCGAGTTCAAGGCGGGGGAAGAGTTTCGCCACATCCTCGAACCCTTTTTTGCGGTCAATCGCCGCGCTGGAGCCGACCGTGCCCTGCAGTTCGACATAGCGGCAGTTGGCGCTGGTGCGCGCGGCAAGCCAGGCGGCGGCCAGGCGGCCTTCTTCCACGAAATCCGACGCAACCTTGGTCAGATACAGCGATTCATCGGCCACCTTCACGCCGCGATCCACCAGGACGACCGGGATTTTCGCGTCTTTGGCTTCTTTCAAAACCTGGTCCCAGCCGGTTTCCACCACCGGGGCCAGCAGAATCCCATCAACGCCCTGCGCAATGAAGCTGCGCAGCGCCTTGATCTGATTTTCCTGCTTTTGCTGCGCGTCTGAGAATTTCAGATCAATGCCGCGCTTCTTGGCTTCGGCTTTGATCGATTCGGTTTCCGACGTACGCCAGCCACTTTCCGACCCGATCTGCGAGAAGCCGATCGTTAAGGCGCTGGCCCCGCTCGACAGTACCACCATCGATGCCCCAATGAGCAGCGCCGAAATTTTAGTCCGCATCATGACGTTCTTCCTCCAGGCTCGTGTTATTATACTAGGCATACGCCCACCGACGGCGACCCAGCCGAGATCACCGCACAATCGATTGGAAATTTTCTCAATAAAACCCCGCCTGCGGCCAGAAGCAGTGCATCGGCCCGCCTTACGAAGTTTTGCAAAGATCAGAGACGAGTTCCGGTGAACTCAGTGCGCTTTCGCCGTCATTCAGGGTTTCCTCCGTCGGGCCATCAATTTTTAAGGGCAGATGGCCGATTTCTTAATTTCCGCTTAAACCATACGAAGGACAAAGGCAGGCGTCCAATAGCAAATTTGAACGTTTCGATAGCAAATTTGGTATCATATTTGAAAACAACCCCCAGCACCGGTTATGCCACCGCAACGAGAAGCGGGAAAATAGCACGCCGTTTTGCGCGCGCCCGGCGGGGATTAAGCGGCCGCGGGGGCAAATCCCAAACGGGTACCCTCCCCGACTAGACCCGCACAGCGTCTCTGGATCGTCTAAAAATTCTCGTAAAAGCAGAGAATATCCTCGTCCGGGGCTAGGTCGGCCACCGCCTGCACCATGGCACGACACATGGCGATAAACTCTGGCGGGTGATCCTCGGCATATTCTTTGGCCATACGCTTTAACTGCCGGATCTCGCGGGCATCCAACTCGACCCCCGGCGCACCGTCTTCTTCCAGCACTTCGCCGAGTTCAAAATAGTCGAAGATATCGGCGAGATGAAAATCGCCCTCATCGTAGGGGAACACCAACTCGAAACGACCGTCGGGGGTGACCAGATACACCCCCAGATCGAGATCGGTCAGCGATACCTGCCCGCCTTGAAGCGCCATCGAATCCCCCGCCGTGCGACCCACAGACCCTAGCCAATTAGGGTTAACCATTCGTCCTCGGTCAACATTCGGATACCGAGTTCGGCGGCTTTTTTCGCTTTTGATCCCGCGTCGGCCCCGACGATGACGTAATCGGTCTTGGCGGAGACCGACCCCGCCACTTTCGCCCCCAGCCGTTCGGCTTGGGCCTTCGCCTCGCGCCGGGTAATGCGGGTGAGTTCGCCGGTAAATACGACGGTCTTCCCGGCAATCGCGCTGCTCTCGGCTACCTCCACCCGCTCGGCGGGCAGAATGGCGATCAGCGACAGAAGATCGTCCAGCACCGCCTCGTTATGGGGTTCGGCGAAGAAGGCGATCAGGTCGGCGGCCATGCTGGCACCGATGCCGTTGATTGCCAGCAGCTCTTGCAAGGCTGGGGCCTCCGGCGCGCGCGCCGCCAGCAGGGCCGCGCGCAGGCTGGCGAAATCGCCGTAATGATGGGCCAGCAGTTTCGCCGTCGCCTGCCCAATCTGCGGGATGCCGAGGGCGAAGAGGAACCGTTCAAAGGCAATCTGCCGCCGCGCCGTCAGCGCCGTATAGAGGTTGCGCAGGGATTGCGCGCCCCAGCCCTCCCGCTCCCGCAGGTCGGTATGTTTTTCTTCGAGGCGGAACAGATCAGCCGGGGTGCGCACCAAGCCGTCGTCGTAAAACGCCTGAATATGCTTTTCGCCCAAACCTTCGATATCGAACCCATCGCGGGAGACGAAGTGGCGTAAGCGTTCCACCGCCTGCGCCGGGCAGATCAAACCGCCGGTGCAGCGGCGCGCCACCTCCCCCTCCCGCCGCACGGCGGCCGAT
>CAZNVY010000088.1:3136-3730 GCA_964576605.1 uncultured Elstera sp.
TCACGGCACCTTCGGGACGTTCGCTGTCGACCGGCCCTAGCACCTGCGGGATCACATCGCCCGCGCGCTGGATGATGACGAGATCGCCGACGCGCACATCCTTGCGGGCGATTTCATCCTCATTATGCAGGGTCGCGCGGGAGACGGTGACGCCGCCGACCGTAATCGGCTCCAGCTCCGCCACCGGCGTCAGCACCCCCGTTCGCCCCACTTGGATGGAGATAGCATTGAGGCGCGTGCGCGCCTGCTCCGCCGGGAATTGATGGGCGATGGCCCAGCGCGGCGCGCGGGCGACGAACCCCAATCGCGCTTGCCAATCGTAGCGGTCCACCTTGTAGACCACACCATCGATGTCATAGGGCAGGTCGGCGCGATGATTGCCAATGTCGCTGTAGAACGCCAGCACCGCGTCCAGCCCCTCGCAGCGTTTCGAGAGCGGGTTGACTTGGAACCCCCAAGCTTTGAGGTTTTCTAAAAAATGCCAATGGCTATCGGCCAAGGGCGCGTCGCTTTCGCCGGAGGCATAGGCGAAAAAGGCCAGCGGACGGCTGGCGGTAATGCGCGGGTCGAGCTGCCGCAAAGACCCCGCCGCCG
>CAZNVY010000088.1:3740-13479 GCA_964576605.1 uncultured Elstera sp.
CATTGCGCGGATTGGCGAAAATCTTCTCCCCCGCCGCCGCCTGGGTTTCGTTGAGCCGCTGAAAATCCGCCCGGCGCATGTAAACTTCGCCGCGAATTTCCATACCGCCCGTGGGCGCCGCGTCGGACAGCCGCTGCGGCACCTCGGCGATCGTGCGCACATTGGCGGTCACATCCTCGCCCTCGGTCCCGTCGCCGCGCGTTGCCGCCTGCACCAACTGGCGGTTTTCGTAGCGGAGGGAGAGGGAGAGACCGTCGATCTTCGGTTCCGCCACCACGGCCAGGGTCAGCGCCGGATCGGCGGCAAAATCCCGGTCGAGAAACCGCCGAATCCCATCGAAAAAATCACCAACATCGCCGTCGGTAAACGCATTATCCAGCGACAGCATGGGCCGGGCGTGCCGTACTTTGGCAAAACCGCTGCTCGCCGCCGCCCCCACCTTCAGGCTGGGCGAATCGGGCCGCATCAACGCCGGAAAGCGCGCCTCGATGGCCTGATTGCGCTGGCGCAGCGCGTCATAGGTCGCGTCATCGACCTCCGGCGCGTCCTGACCGTGATAAAGCCGGTCGTGCCGGGCGATTTCCGACGCGAGGCGCGCCAGTTCCGCTGCCGCATCGGCTTCGGTCAGGGCCTCGACGGCAAGGCGGCGGGAGTCGGTCATGGTGGCGGTCCTCGTGTCTGCGGGAAGCGCGCTAGCCCAGCAGCCGAGCCGCCGCCGCGCGGGCTTCATCGGTAATATCGGCACCGGAGAGCATCCGGGCGATTTCCTCCTGCCGCTCGTCGCGGCTGAGGGTGTCAATCGTCGTCGTGACCCGCCCTTCGGCCCCGCCCGCGCGCTTCTGCACGCGCCAATGCTGACCGCCGATCGCGGCGACTTGCGGGCTATGGGTAATCACCAGCACTTGCAGATGATCGCCCAAGCGCTTCAGCCGGTCGCCAACCGCCGCCGCAACGGCGCCGCCGATGCCGCTATCCACCTCGTCGAAGACCAGGGTTGGCACGGGCGAGGTTCCGGCGAGAACGACTTTGAGGGCTAACAAAAAGCGCGAGAGTTCGCCGCCCGACGCCACTTTCGCCAGCGGTCCCGGCGCAGCCCCCGGATTGGTCGCGATCAGGAAAGCGACCTTATCGCGCCCCTCCGGCCCCCAGAAGCCTTCGGCCTGGGGTTCGACCTGCACCATGATCCGCGCTTTATCAAGCTTCAACGGCACGAGTTCCGCCGTTACGGCCGCCGCCAACCGCCCCGCGGCTTCCTGGCGGAAGGCGCTGAGGGCCGTGGCGGCTTCCAGATAGGCGGCGCGGGTCTGGCGTTCTTCGGCGATGAGATGCTTCAGCCGGTCTTCCCCGGCGTCAAGCGCGGCCAGATCGCTCGCCAGCTTCTCCGCCAAACCCGGCAAGGCTTCCGCCGTCACCTGATGCTTGCGGGCGGCGGCGCGCAGGGCGAACAGCCGGTCTTCGATCCGCTCCAACTCGCCTTCCGACCAACCATCGGCGCGCAGCAGGGCTTCGAGACCATCGGTCGCCTCGGCCAGTTCGGTGCTCGCCCGCTCCAGCGCCGCCAGCACGGTATCGATGGCGGGATCGGCCCCCGGCGCGCGGGATAGGGTGCGAGAGGCCGCGAGCAGCCGCGCCTCCGCCCCGCTTTCCCCCGCAAGATCGCCCAAGGCCGATTGCAGGGTGGAGAGAAGTTTGGCGCGGTTTTGCAGGCGGGCGCGCCGGTCGGCCAGCTCGCTTTCCTCCCCCGGCTCTGGGGCGAGTTGTTTGAGTTCGGCGACCACATGGCGCAGGTATTCTTCCTGGCTGCGGGCGCGGTCGAGCGCCGCTTCCGCCGCCTGCCGCGCATCGCGCGCCGCCTGCCACAGCCGATAGGCCGCGCGCACCCCGCCGAGACTGTCGAGCAGCCCGCCGAACTGATCCAGAATCGCGCGATGGTTCGCCGGGTCCATCAGCGCGTGCTGATCGAACTGCCCTTGGATCTCCACCAGGGCCGCCCCCAGGTTGCGCAGAAACCCAACGCTGACCGACTGATCGTTAACCGAAGCGCGCCCGCGCCCATCCAGGCCCAAGGTGCGGCGCAGAATAAGCTGCCCATCCTCCGCCTCGATCCCCTGCTCGCGCAAGAGCGCCCAAGCCGGATGCCCCTCTGGTAGCTCGAACTCGGCGGAGACCACCGCCGGCCCTGCCCCATGCCGGATGAGGCTACTATCCGCCCGCGCCCCCAAGGCAAGGCCCAGGGCATCGAGCAAAATCGACTTGCCCGCCCCGGTTTCCCCAGTCAAAACCGATAAGCCCGGCGCAACCTCTAGATCGAGCCGGTCGATCAGCACCACATCGCGGATGCCGAGGCGGGTGAGCATCGGCGGTTAGAAAATACCGGTGACGGAGTCGAGCTGCCGCCCGAACCAACCACGCCCGCTGCCGCCCTGCTGCATCGGGCGCTTGCCGCCGGTCATCAGGGCATAAGATTCGGCGTACCAGGTAGAACCGGGGTAATTATGCCCCAGCACCGCCGCCGCTGCCTGGGCTTCGTCGCGCAAGCCCAGCGCCAGATAGATTTCGGTCAGGCGCAGCAGGGCTTCCGGTACATGGGTGGTGGTCTGATATTGATCGACCACCCGGCGGAAGCGGTTGATCGCCGCCGTATATTGTTCGGTGCGCAAGTAGAAGCGCCCGATTTCCATTTCCTTGCCCGCCATATGATCGCGGGTCAGATCGATCTTCACGCGAGCATCGCGGGCATAGCCGGTATCGGGATAGCGGCGCACCACCTCATTCAGGGCTTCCATCGCCCTTTCGGTCAGGCTTTGATCGCGCGACACATCGGCGATCTGGGCGTAATAGCTGATGGCCTTAATGTAATAGGCATAGGGGGTATCGCGATTGCTAGGATGCAGCTGGATAAAGCGATCCATCGCGATAATGGCATCATCGAACTGATCGCGCAAATACAGCGTATAGCCCGACATCAGTTGCGCCTTGGTCGCCCAGACGGAGTAGGGATGCTGACGCTCCACTTCGTCGAACTGCCGGCCTGCCGCCTCGTAGCGTTCGGCCAGCATGGCATCCATCGCTTGATTGTACAGCTGCTCCACCGGCGCTTCGACATAGACGTTGGGGTCCTCGTCGCTGGTCGAAGAACAGCCGGCGACGGCGAGCGGCAGCAGCAACAGAGCAGGCAGAAACAGGCGGCGCATGGAGGCTATCGTCCGAAAAACGTCAATCGGGCCTGACCCTACACCGACCGCGCCGGAAAGGCCAAGGGCTTCGTGGTCACGCCGCCTGCACCGCCGCGATGAAGCCTCGGATTTCCCCCGCGAGATCGGCGGATTGCACCGCCACCGCTTCGGCGGTCCCCAAGACCTGTTCCGCCGCAGCGCCGGTTTCGCCCGATGCCTGTTGAATTCGGGCGGTCGAGGCCGCAACATCGCGCGTGCCCGCCGCCGCCTGCTGGACGTTCCCGGCAATTTCCCGCGTGGCCGCTTCCTGGCCTTCGACGGCAATCGCGATATCGCGGGCGATTTGATGCAGCTCGGTGATGGTTTCGGCAATCCCGCGGATCGCGGCAACCACATCGCCTGTTGCTGTCTGGATGCTGCCGATCTGGGCAACGATTTCTTCCGACGCGCGGGAGGTCTGCCCGGCAAGGTTCTTCACCTCCGACGCGACCACGGCAAAGCCCTTGCCCGCTTCCCCCGCCCGCGCCGCTTCGATGGTGGCATTGAGCGCCAGAAGATTGGTCTGCGAGGCAATTTCCGAGATAAGGCCAATGACTTCGCCAATACGCCCAGCGCTTTGAGACAGGGCCTCGACCGTTGTATCGGTCTGTTTGGTATCCCCCACGGCTTTGGCGGCAATTTCTGCCGAATGTTCCACTTGGCGACGGATTTCATTGACCGAGGCGGAGAGTTGCTCGGTCGCCACCGCGACCATTTGCACATTGCCGGTTGATTGTTCGGCATTGGCCGACACCGCCACCGCTTGGCGGTTGGTAAGATCGGCGATCCCGGTCAAGGCCCGCGCCGTATCCTTCAACTGCTGGGAGGAGCCGGTGAGTATGGTCACCAGCCCACCGGCCTTCCGTTGAAAATCACTTTGCAGCGCCTCCAGGCGGGCTGCGCGGGCGGCCTTTTCTTGCCAGTCGCGCTGTTGCGCGTCGGTCAGATCCCGCGCCGCGATCATCGACCGTCGGAAGATTTCCACCGCGCGCGCCATCGCCCCAAGTTCGTCGCGCTGGCCGGTTGCCGGGAGCGAAATATCCAAACGGCCCGCCGCCAATTCCGCCATCGCCTCGGTCATAGCCACGACCGGACGGGCGATGCTGCGGCCCACCTGCCAAGCGATCAGCCCCCCCACCACCGAACAGACCAGTCCCACCAAAATACACAGCATGGTCAGGGCATTGGCGTCGGCCAGAATATTCGCCATCGGCACCGCGACCGCCAGCGCCCAGCGCCCCTCGGTCTCGCCAAAACCAACCGGCTGGACACGCAGGAAATATTCCGTTCCAGCCAGATCTGCCCGCCCGGCAAAGACCGCCCCCGCCGCAAGGGCGCTACGGGCTGCGGCCGGAAGATCGGTACTGGGCTGCGAGCGCAAGGCTTCCTGCGGGTGGGCAATATAGATGCCTTTTTCGGAAAGGAGCGCCACATACCCATCGCCATAGGGCCGCTGGGCATTGAGCGTTGCCGAGATATTGGCCAGTGAAATATCGATCCCGCTGACGCCTTTCAGCGCCCCCTGCGCCAGCACCGGCACCACGGCGCTGGTCATGAGCTGTTTTGTGAAATCATCGAGATAAGGTTCGGTCACGGCGGCCCGGCGGGCTTTGTTGGCAGCGGCGTAATATTCTTTGGTCTGAACGTCGGCGAAACTCAGCCCGTCCGACTCATCGGCCTTGGGGATACCGTTCTCGCCCGGCAGCCATAACAAGCTGAGACGACCGCTGGTCGGTAACCCAAGGGTTTCGCCCTTCTGCTTGGTTTTGAAATCGGCATCCCGACCATCGAAGGCATTATCCGCCATTTCCACCCAAGCCCCAGCATAGCTGGGATTGGCCTGCATCACTTGCTGCAAAGTCCGGTTGACCGTTACCCGACGCGGGGTCTCCTGACCCAATTCGGTTTGCACGGCGCGGGCGATAGACGCAGCATCCCGGATCGCGGCCCCCACTTCCTCGCGGATCCGGATTTCCTGCCCGGCGGCAATTTCCTCCACCAGCTTAATTGCAACCGTTTCGGCAGCAGGACGCGCCAGTAAAATCAACGTCACCGCGATTGCCCCCGCCCCGGCGGCAACCATTAGGGAGGTGCTGAAAATGATCTTCGCCTTCAGGCTTGCGTGCCGCCAGAATGTCATGGGGGAAACCTTATCGTCGTCGGGGGGGCGGAAGTTTGGAGGCTTTGCCGTCGGGGCACCGCCCTCCCGCAGCGCTCCTGGCTAACGGCTGGTTACACCAGCCCGCCCCCAGAAGAAAGCCAAAATGACATTTTTATGACCGTACGGACCTATGACAGCGCGGATGATCCCGGCAGGCTTAACGTTCGGGCCGCAAGATCGATGGGCTGATGGGTAGCCGTGACGATACGCCCGCCTGCCGCTTGATGACGGCGCAAAAGATCAGCCAGCAGCGCTTGCCCCGCCGTATCCAGGGCATTGGTTGGCTCGTCGAGTAGCCAAAGGGCCGCGCCCGACAGCAGTAGCCGTCCCAGTGCCACGCGCCGCCGCTGTCCCGCCGACAGCAATCGCCCTGGCCGCTCTAACAGACCGCCGAGGCCGACCTGTGCCGCCACCGCCGCGACGCGCGATCGATCACCCGCCGCCAGGATCGCCGCCAAATCCAAGTGATCGCGCACCGTCGCGCGCGGTTTAATCGCGTCGAGATGCCCCAGATAGGCTATCCGGGCGCGGTGCCCAATGGGATCGTCCGCAATATCGGTCTCGCCCCACCGGATGACCCCAGCGGCGGGGCGCACCAAGCCTGCCAGCATCCGCAATAGGCTGGACTTGCCCGCCCCATTGGGTCCGGTAATCAGCAGCGCCTCCCCCGCCTGCACATGCAGGGTCAGATCGCTGAAAACCCGCCGCCCACCGCGTCGGCACGCAAGATTTTCGGTCCACAGCGGGGCTAGCATCGCATCCATGGTTGCTAGACTGGCTTGCCGGGGGCCGATCGGCAACCGCATAAAGACGGGCCTTTCAGGATTTCTGACGGACCCGCTATGAGCCTTGTCGCCATCGACCGCCTGCTGCACCGAACCGACCGCGCCTATCGGCGGCGACTGGCGTTTTGCCTGCTACTGGCTGCCAGCCAGACGCTGCTGATCGTTTTACGCCCTTTGCCGCTGCAAATCCTAGTGCCACCCGCCCCACCGCCCGCTTGGCTCGATGCGCTGCACCTCTGGCTGCCGGGAATGAGTGCGCTGGCGCTTTTTCTTGTGTTTGTCGCGGGGCTGGAGTTTGCGGTTTTTAGCCTGCGTGTAGCGGAAGAAACCGCCTCCACCCGTCTTTCCGAGCGGTTAATCCGCAGCCTACGCGACCGGATCGCCCGGCATTTACTGCGCGGTCCCGCCCCGGCGATTGCGGAAATCGGCGTCGGTCGGATCGTTGCCGCCGCCACCGGGGATGTGGAAACCGTGCAGCGGCTTATCAAGGACGTCGTGATCGGGGCGACGCTAGCGCTGGTGCAATTGGTACTGATGATCGGCGTGCTGATGTGGCTGCATCCATCGCTGGGGCTAATCCTGCTGCTGGAAATCGCCCTGCTCTCTGGCTTGATCGCGGTCTATGCCCGCTGGCGCAAAATTGCCTTTCTGGCGCAGATGCGGAATCAGGAAAATTTCCTGACCTGGCTTACCAGCGTGCAACAGCGCAGCCTGGATTTACGCTTTGGCGTGGCGCGCGGCTGGTTCTTCCGCCGAACCCTGGGGTTGATCCGGGCAATGAACCGGCGCGGCTTGCTGCTCTGGCATCGGCAGACTCTGTATTTCGCCACGATTGATTTTTTCGTCGCGCTGGCCTCGGCCGGCTGCCTAGTGCTGTTGTTTTTGGAGGCGGAAAGCCCATCACAGGCTTTGGCAACCGTGTTGATCTTTCTTTACTACGCGGCGTTGGTCTTTCCCTGCTTGGCGAAAATCGGCGAGGCCGCCCCGCTGTTGATCGATGGGCGCAACGCCTATGATCGGCTCTCCTTGACCTTGGGCAGCGAGCCGGTGCCGACCGCGGACCCGCCGGTGCCGAACCGGTTTCACACCCTAACGCTCGACAAGCTCGGTCTCCAGGATCGGGACGGCACCTGGCTGATGCGCAACGTCTCCCTCACGCTGCACGCGGGGGAGCACGTGGCGATTTTCGGTGAGAGCGGCGCGGGGAAATCGACATTGTTTGGGCTGCTACTGGGGATACTCACCCCAACCGAAGGGCGGATTCTGTTGGACGGGCGACCGTTCGAGACGCTGTCGTTGGCCGACCGCAAGCGGCTCTTCTTGCTGCACCGCTCCGCCGGCACTTTTTTTCCCGGTACCGTCGCCGAGAATATCGCCCTGGGCCGCCAACTTTCTGCCGCCGAATGGGAAACTTTGCTCACGGCCTGCGGGCTGGCGGGTCGTATCGCGACCGCCCCGCAGGGGCTTGCCACCCGCATGGGCGCGCGCGGGGACCCCTTCAGTCAAGGGGAAGGGCAGCGATTAGCCCTGGCCCGCGCCCTGCTGACCGATGCGCCGATCCTGCTGCTGGACGAAGCCTTAAATTCGCTGGACGAAGCCTCTGAACAGGCCGTAACCGATGCGCTGCGCGATCTTTGGCAGGGCCGGACCTTGCTTCTGATCTCGCATCGCCGTAGCGTGTCCGACAAATTTACAAGACGGATCGAAATCCGCAAAGGCCAGGGCCTGATCGATCACCGCCCCGACGAGGTTTGAGGAAACCCCATGACGTCCCTTCCCCCGCGCGACCTGCTACGCCATTTGTTCGATACCGCCGTGGCGGCGGCCCAACCGGCAACAGCGCTGGCGGCCGCTCTCCCGCCGCCGCCGAAAGGCCGGACCTTCGTGCTGGGGGCCGGGAAGGCGGCGGCGGAAATGGCGGCGGCGCTCGAAGAAATCTGGCCTGGCCCGCTGACCGGATTGGTGGTCACCCGCTATGGCCATGGGGCACCTACCCAAAAGATCGATGTGGTCGAAGCCGCGCACCCGGTCCCCGACGCTGCCGGGCAGGCGGCGGCGGAACGGTTGCTCGCGCTCGCCGCGGCGGCGGGACCAGACGATCTTATTCTCGCCTTGGTGTCTGGCGGTGGATCGGCACTGCTCGCCTTACCGCCGGATGGGGTGAGCCTCGCGGAAGTGCAGGCGCTATACCGTGCGCTGCTGGAATCGGGCGCGGATATTGCCCAAATGAACCGGGTGCGCAAACATGTCTCGCGCATTCTGGGGGGACGGCTGGCCGCCGCCGCGCCGCAGACGCCGATGGTGAGCTTGGTGATTTCCGACGTGCCGGGCGATGATCCGGGGATCATCGCCTCTGGTCCAACGGTACCGGATCGGTCGGACCGGGCCGAGGCCCAGGCCATTTTGGCCGCCTATGGCATCGATCCCGGCCCGGCGCTCGCCGCGTGGCTGGCGTCCCCTGTCGCCGATACGCCCGCGCCCGATAGCCCGGCTTTCGCGAATAAACGGGTCGAGGTGATCGCCAGCCCGGCCCGCAGCCTGCGCGCCGCAGCGGCGGAGGCCGAACGGTTGGGCGTTCCGGTCTTGCTGCTCGGCGATGCGATCGAGGGGGAAGCGCGGGAAGTGGCGAAGGTCCACGCGGGGATCGCCCGCTCAATCCGCCAGCAGGCCGCCCCCTGCGCGGCCCCCTGCGTTATCCTATCGGGTGGCGAAACAACCGTCACGGTGCGGGCCAAAGGGGGGCGCGGCGGGCGCAATACCGAATTTGCCCTGGGGTTGACCTTGGCCCTGAGGGGTCTGCCCGATGTTTACGCCCTGGCCGCCGATACCGATGGGATCGATGGGACCGAGGAAAGTGCTGGGGCCTTCCTCACCCCCGATAGCCTAACCCGCGCCCAAGCCCAGGGGCTAGACGCGGCCGCTTTGCTGGCGAGGAATGACAGCTATGGGTTTTTCCAGCCCTTGGGCGATCTGCTCCTCACCGGCCCGACCCGCACCAATGTCAATGATTTCCGGGCGGTGCTGCTGCTATGACCCAAGCCTTAGAATTTTCGGTTTTTACGTGAAAACGAAGCAAGCGCTCCTGACGGCACCCCGGATCAATCTTGCTAATTTTTACCCAATCGCCAAGTATTTCGCCCGTTCCAGCCCGGTAGGGGCAGGAAAAATCAGGATGGCAGCGGCTAGCGAAATGAAATATGTCTGTTGCGACGGGCGCTAACGAAACCGCCCGAAAGAGGCTCCGATCAAGGGGCACCGGCGCGGGAGAAGACGCATGACGGCAGTAGGCTATATTCTGGCGATCGATCAGGGCACCACCTCTAGCCGGGCGATCCTATTCGATGCGGCGGGCCGCAGCCTTGCCAGTGCCCAGCAGGAATTTCCGCAGATTTTCCCGGCCTCTGGCTGGGTGGAGCATGATCCGGAAGCCATTTGGTCTAGCACCCTGGCAACGATGCGCGCCTGCCTTGCCAAAGCCGGGGTCGAGGCTGCGGCTCTGGCCGGGATTGGCATCACCAATCAGCGCGAAACCACCATCGTCTGGGACCGGGCCAGCGGTAAGCCGATCTATAATGCGA
>CAZNVY010000089.1:0-10570 GCA_964576605.1 uncultured Elstera sp.
ACCGTGCCGCCGGGGGCCTCGGCAGAGGTGGCGGAAATTGCCGCGGCCATCGACCGGGGCCGCAGCGCCTTGGCAGAACTGTTGGAGGATCGGACCCGAATGCTGGCCGCCATCAGCCATGACCTGCGCACCCCGGCGACCCGGCTGAAGCTACGCGCCGAGTGGATTGAGGACGAGGCGGTGCGCGATAAGATCCTCGCCGACCTGGATGAGATGACGGTGATGATTGCCGCCGCGCTCGATTATCTCAAGCAAAGCTCGCAGCAGGAGGACGAGCATCTCGTCGCCTTTACCAGCCTGCTGCAAGCGGTGTGCGACGATTACCACGACCTGGGCCGCCCCGTGCGGCTTACCGAAGCGCCGCCCCTGCAATTCGATACGATCGGCACGATCTTCGGCCCTAGCGGCCATGCCGCCCCCAGGGTGCCGCTGACCTTCGATCAGGCCCGTGTGCTGCGCCTGCGCTGCCGTCCAGAGGCGCTACGCCGCGCGCTGACCAATCTGATCGATAATGCCTTGAAATATGGCGGCATGGCCGAGGTGATGGTGCAGGCTACGTCGGAAGAGGTGATCGTCGATGTTCTGGACGAGGGGCCGGGCATTCCGGAAGAAGAATTCGCCAATGTGCTGCGGCCCTTCTACCGGTTGGAACAATCGCGCAATCGCGGTACCGGCGGCACGGGGTTGGGGCTTGCCATCGTCAAAAGTGTAATCGACGCCCACGGCGGCACGCTGGAACTGTCGAACCGGGCGCGCGCGGGCTTGCGCGCCAGGATCGTGCTGCCGCGGCGGCTTTAGGATATTTTATGTCCGGTTTGCGTCCGGATGCATCACATTCGCGCGCCCCGCATTCGCATTTTCGATTTGTCAGCGCGGCGGAAACCGGGCAAGGCTTACCGCCCCGGCAGTTGGGCCGGGGACGATTTGTCACAAAGGGACATATCATGGCCAATCACGCAGTCGGTATCGTTGGCGCTACGGGCGCCGTCGGGGCCGAACTTATGAGTGTGCTGGCCGATCTGAAGTATCCGGTCGGCTCGCTCCATCTGTTCGCCTCTGAACGGTCGGCCGGTAAAACCACCACTACCCCGTTCGGGGAAAAGACCATCGAAGTTTTCTCCGTCGAAGCCGCGCAGAAATGCGATGTCGTCTTCCTGGCCGTTTCCGGCGAGTTCGCCAAGGAATACGGCCCGAAGATCGCGGAAAAGGCGCTGGTCATCGATAATTCTTCGGCCTTCCGTCTGGATGATGCCGTGCCGCTGGTTATCCCGGAAATCAACCCGGAAACCGCCAAGGGCAAAAAGCTGATCGCCAACCCCAATTGCACCACGGCCATTCTGGCTGTCGCGCTCTGGCCGCTGCATAAGGCTTTTGGGGTAAAGAAGGTCATCGTCTCCTCCTACCAAGCCACGTCTGGCGCGGGGATCGAGGGGATGAACGAGCTGCTGACCGAATCGCGCAAGGTGCTCGATGGACAGCCCGCCGATCATAAGGTCTTCGCCCATCCCATCGCTTTCAACCTTATTCCGCATATCGATACGTTCCAGCCGAACGGCTATACGCGCGAAGAAATGAAGGTCACCTGGGAAACCCGGAAGATCTTCGGCGCGCCCGATATGCCGATCTCTTGCACCGCCGTCCGTGTGCCGACCCTGCGCGTGCATTCGGAAGCGGTGACGATTGAAACCGAAAAGCCGATCACGGTCGCAGCAGCGCGCGCTGCGATTGCTGCCGCGCCGGGCGTGAAGCTGTTCGACGATCCCGATAATAAGATCTACCCGATGCCGATCAACGCGACGCTGCAGCACGACTGCAACGTCGGTCGCATCCGGCAGAGCCTGATTTTCGGCGATCACGGCATCGACTTCTTCGTGGCGGGCGACCAGTTGCTGAAGGGCGCGGCGCTCAACGCGGTGCAGATTGCCCAATTGTTCATCTAACCCGATTTTGCAATCGGCGTGCATCGCACCCCCGGCCTTGGTCGGGGGTGTTTTGTTTCGGGTGAAATTTATATCGGGATGCCGCATAAAATGTGGCAAATCAGGGGCCTCAAACGCAATTCTACCCGTGTTGCCTGGCTGTTGGTGGAATATTCTGGCTTTCTGGGGCTTCCGAAAGAAAGTATCTGGCGCTTTAGGGCGGATATGGGCAGAGTTTCACAAAAATAACATCCGATACCTGGGGCGGCGGCGGTGTTTTGGAAAGAAAAAACCACCTGTGCCCCATCGGTTGACAAACAAGGCTTCGCGGTTTTTGTGGCTCCAAAAAGCGGATCGCAGCTAGGCCCTGATGAAGGCTGGCGCTTTTCTTGCTTTATGTCCGAGGTTACTGGCGCAACAGCCCCCGCGCCCGCGTGGGGGAGCGCGTGTTTCCCGGCTTGACTCGGCACCGGGAAGCGCTGTGATAGAGGGTAAGGGGATGGACGGAGGCGTGATTGGGGTGACGATGACGGAAACAGGCTCTGCAACCATCGCGCCGTCCGGGGCGGGGCGTACCGCCGCCGCGATCAGCATTCGCGACCTGCGCAAACGTTTTGGGTCGCTGGAAGTGCTGAAGGGGATTTCGCTTGAGGCTTACGATCACGATGTAATCGCCATTCTCGGCTCCTCCGGATCGGGCAAAAGCACTTTTTTGCGCTGTATCAATCTGCTGGAAACGCCAGACGAGGGCATTGTCGCCTTGAAGGGCGAGGCGATTGACATGACCGTCAAGCGCGGGCTGCGGGTTCCGGTCAATCCACGCCAGGTAGAACGGCTGCGTCAGAAACTGGCCATGGTCTTTCAGCAGTTCAATTTGTGGCAGCATATGACGGTGCTGGAAAATGTGATCGAAGCGCCGATCCACGTGCTGGGCCTCGACCGAAAGGCGGCCATTGCAAAGGCCGAGGCCATGCTGGAAAAAGTGGGGGTGGCGGCCAAACGCGACAGCTACCCGATGGAATTGTCCGGCGGCCAGCAGCAGCGCGTGGCGATTGCCCGCGCCCTGGCGATGGACCCGGATGCGCTGTTGTTCGACGAGCCGACCTCGGCGCTCGATCCCGAACTGGTCGGCGAAGTTTTGAAGGTTATGCGCGATCTGGCCGCCGAAGGCCGGACCATGTTGGTGGTGACCCATGAAATCGGGTTCGCCCGGGAAGTCTCCAATAAGGTGGTCTTCCTGCATCAAGGGCGCGTGGAAGAGGCGGGGACCCCGGCGGATGTGCTGGGTAACCCCAAATCCGAGCGGTGCCGACAGTTTCTGTCGTCGTCGCTTAAGGGATAGGGAATCCCGACGGGGATTAGTTTTTCGTTGAACTCTGGGAGAGTGACCGTGAAGAAGATCGTACTGGCTCTGGCCACCTTGGGCATGGCCCTGACCTCCAGCGCCTATGCGCAAAGCGCAAAACCCCTGCGCCTGGGGACGGAAGGGGCCTATGCACCCTTCAACTTCATCGATAAAGACGGCAAAGTGAAAGGCTTCGATATCGAAATCGGCGATGCTCTCTGCGCCGAAATGAAGCGCAAGTGCGAATGGGTGACCCAGGATTGGGACGGCATCATTCCGGCGCTGAAGGCAAAGAAGTTCGATGCCATCATTGCCTCGATGTCGATCAACGAAAAGCGCAAGCAAGAAGTTGATTTCACTGATCGCTATTACTTTACGCCGGGTCTGATGATTGCCCGTAAAGGGTCGGGCTTCAAACAGAATGCGCTGACCGGCAAGGCCGTTGGTGTGCAGGTGGAAACCATCCACGCGCAGTTCATGGAAGCGCGCTACAAGGATGTAACCCTGAAGCAGTATAAGACCCAGGAAGAAGCCAATCTGGACCTGGCCAATGGCCGGCTCGATGTGGTGATGGCCGATAGCGCCGTGCTGGAAGAATGGGTGAAGGGCAACGGCGGCTACGATAAGTTCGAGCGCGTCGGTGATTTCATCCGTGATCCGATCCTCGGCAATGGGGCCGGTATTGCCGTGCGTAAGGGCGAAAAAGATCTGGTTGCTGCCTTCAATAAGGCGCTGGCCGCAATTAAGGCCAACGGTACCTACGCCAAAATCAACGCCAAATATTTCGAGTTCGACATTCGCTAACCCGGCCTTTCCGGGGCGGGCGATTGGGGCGGCGGTGGCCGCCCCTCTCGTCTGAAGCAGCCGTGGTTCGGGCGGTATGCCGGGGCGGAGGATGGAATGATTAATCTGCACGGGTTCGGCCCGCAGTTGCTGCAAGGCGTGATGATGACGCTGCAGCTGGCGGCGGTTTCCCTAATTTTCGGCATTGTAATTGGGCTGGCGGCGGCGCTGGCCAAACTATCGTCGATCCGCTGGCTGGCGCGCGGGGTGGATGTAGCCACCAATCTGCTGCGCGGTTTACCGGAACTTTTAACGATCCTCATTCTCTATTACGGCGTTCAAACGCTGTTTAATTCTATCTTTGAGGAGTATGTCGAGGTCGACGGGTTTACCGCCGGGGTGGCGGCCCTGTCGCTGGTGTTCGGTTCCTACGCCTCGGAAACCTTTCGCGGGGCGTTTCTGGCGATCCCGGCGGGGCAGATCGAAGCCGCCAAAAGTTTCGGCATGTCGCCCTGGCTGATTTTCCGCCGCATCCAACTGCCGCAGGTTTGGCGCTATGCGCTACCGGGCTTGGGGAACCTGTGGCTGGTGCTGATTAAGGATACGTCGCTGGTTTCGGTGGTCGGCTTGCAGGAGCTGATGCGCAAGACGCAGATCGCCACCTCCGTCACCAAATCGCCTTTCACCTTCTATTCCGTTGCTGCGGCGATTTTCATCGCCCTGACGCTGGTTTCGACTTTGGTGCTGCGCTGGATGGAGCAAAAGTCCCGGCGTGGCGTGCGGATGGGGTAAGATTATGGAAACGCTCACCTCGCTGCTGACCTTGGCTGAAACCTATTGGCCGCAGTTTTTGCGCGGCCTGTGGCTGACGGTGCAATTGACTATCCTATCCTCGCTCTTAGGCTTTCTGCTTGCCCTGCCGCTGGCTCTGGCGCGCTTGTCGCGTAATTGGCTGATTGCGGGGGCGGCGTCGATTTATTCGATCTGCTTCCGCGGCTCGCCACTGTTGGTGCAACTGTTCCTGATCTATTACGGTATCCCGTCGGTGTTATTGCAGCTTTACGGCGGCGATGTTCCGGCAATGCGCGCCTCGATTTTCTGGCCCTTGCTCGACTCTCCCTTTGCCCTGGCGTTGATCGCCTTCACGTTGAATACCGGAGCCTATATGGCCGAACCGATCCGCGGCGGTATTTTGGCCGTGCCGAACGGCGAGCGAGAGGCGGCTTTGGCCTGCGGCATGTCGCGTGGCTTATTGATCCGCCGCATTCTGCTGCCGCGCGGCCTGCGGATTGCCATTCCGGCTTTGTCGAACGAGACAATTCTGACGATGAAGGCCACCTCTTTGGTCAGTCTCGTAACGATGCTCGACCTGATGGGGGCCGCCGGGCGAGCGTTTGTACAGACCTATGACTCGAAGGTCTATATTGTGCTGGTGCCCTTCTATCTGCTGTTGATCTGGGCGGTGGCGCGGTTCTTTGGGCTACTTGAAAAACGGTACAATCGCTATCTGGTCCGCCGCACCGTTTAGCGTCGAGAGAGCGCCTTAAGGATAATTTAGCTAATCAAGATTTTAGAAATTTAATATAATCATCCCGTCGGCTGGATTCGTCTGCGGATGAATACAGGAAAATTATGACGGTCGAGGGCATCAGGTGCGGTTTGCGCTATTCTCTTTTTGTGCGCTTCTGTCGGCCGGCGCTTCGGCGGCCGATCTATCCTTTGCTCTGACCCATCAGCCCCCCTATGTGATCGAGGAGACCGGCGGCGGCCTATTCTCTGAACTGATAACCGAAACCTTCAAGGCGGCGGGCCAAGGGGTGCAGCTGGTATTTCTGCCCAACCGCCGCGCTTTTGCTTATTTTGAGGCCCGCAAGGTCGATGGCGTGCTTTACTATTTCGGCGAGAAGGCTAAGGAAAGTTGCCGGACGGAAACCTACGGCAATTATCAGCCGATGCTGATCGCTCTCAAAAAAAATGCCTTCATCATCAATAATTTGACCGACCTCAAGGGGCGGCGGGTCGGGGCGTTTCTGGGGGCCAAGAAATATTTCGCTGACAGTGAGCCGAGCTATGTCGAGGCCATGACTGCGGCCGGCGAGTATCGGGAGGAACCCGACCTTGCCCGCCTGACCAAGCTGCTGCTGAATGATCGGCTGGACATTGGCATCTTTGACTGGCGTATCTTCCTCTGGACAGCCAAGACCGAGGCCGAGGGTAGTCTCTACGACGTTAAAGACATTGAGAAACACGCGATTTTTCCGGTGGCCTGGGTGGCGGCACAGCTTTGGAACCCAGCCCATTGCGAGGCCTTTAATCGAGGGCTGTCTATTCTGAAGGCGAATGGGCGCTACGAGGCCATTCAGCGCAAATATTCACAAAGCACTAGTGACGACGAGGTGAAGTTCTGAGGTGCTGTTATTTTGTTTCTCTGAAAATATTAGCGGATATTTAGCTAAGTTGTTAGCGCCCTCTCTCGCATACTGTCACTCATTGAAGAGTTTTTGATTCTTCAGTGGGTTGTCCCCCTAGTGAGAGAATATCCTATGCGCCTTCCGTTGCTTGCCGCCGGCTTTCTATTTCCGCTTACGGCTACTGCCGCAAATATATCGATCGCCGTCATGCATCAGCCGCCTTATATGGACGAAGAAACCCGCAGCGGCATGTTTATCGACATAATCACCGAAGCGTTACAGACGGCGGGCCATACCGCGAAGCCGGTCTTCCTGCCTGCGCGCCGGGGGGTGGCAACCTTCGAGGATAAGGAGATCGACGGGCTGCTGTTCTACGTCGGTGACAAGGGCCAAGGCAGTTGCCGGACGGAGAGTTACGGCGACTATCAGCCCAGCCTGATCGCCCTCAAGAGGAGCGGCTATGCGATCAAAAGCTTCGAGGATATGACGGGTCGCCGCGTCGGAGCCTTCCTGGGGGCCAAGGAATATTTCGCGCCTTTCTATCCCGACTATGTCCGCGCGCTGGCCAAGACCGCCGACTATCGCGAGGATGATATTGTTCGCATCACTAAACTGATGCTGAACGGCCGCATGGACATCGGCGTGATGGACTGGCGCATCTTTCTGTGGACGGCGAAGGCTGACAGCCAGGGCAATCAATTTACCCTGCCGGATTTCGAGCAATACCCGGTTTTCCAGACCGCTTGGGTCGGCGCGCAATTCTGGAAGTCGGAGCATTGTCAAGATTTCGACCGCGGCCTTGCGGCGATCAAAGCGAACGGCCGGTATGAGGCTATCCGGAAGAAATATAACGATGCGCTATTAGGGAATTCAAAACCCTGATGTTGATCTGACGCGGCGGGTAATCTGTTAAAGGAAGTGCCATCATTATCATGATTAAATGAATGCGATGGCATTCCAAACCCTCTTGGGTTGCAGAATACTGAGAGTTAATTACGCTTTTGGGCTTGATTGTGATCGCCAATAGGGTGGGGCTTTACGATCAGAAATGGTAGGGAGTGTGCCACCCTTCAGCTTGGCATTTATGGATTAACGATAAGTCCTGCCGTTTTCCTAAGAAGGCGAACGATTTTACGAAGGTTGTACGAAATCAATGTTGAAATGAGATTTTAATCTCATTAAGCTATATCCATCGTATGAAGAGAAGGAGGCATTGATGGCTTTGACCCCCGCCGATATGGATCGGATCATGGACGAGCACTTCAGCTTCGAGGCGAGCGATAATGTGGAGGGCGTGCTCGCGACGCTGTCGGAAGCTGCCGAGCATGATATCGTTGGTTGGCCGGGTGGCCCTACGCAGGGGCGCGAGGCGGCCCGATCTTTTTATGAAACGCTGTTTGCCGACTTGGCAGACTGAAGCGTGCAGCGGGTCAAGCGGCTTTATGGAGCCGCCTTTCTTGTTGATGAGTCGGTTTGGAGCGGTACAGCCGTTGGCAAACCTTTCGGTTTCGACGGGCGGGGACGCCCCTTGTCTTTCCGAATCCTTCATATCGTCGAATTCGCCCCGGACGGGATGATCGGGCGTGAAAACGTTTGGGTGGACTTCAGCGCCATCGCCCAGCAACTCGCCTGAACGCGATCCCCTGTCTATCCGAAACCGTCGCTAGCCCGGCCGTATGGCGCATCCGGTCGATGCTCCCGGCTTGGCCGCATTGATCCGTTTCCATCATCTTTCTAAAGGGAGGCCGCTATGCGTTTAGCATTTGTACCATTCATCCTTCTGGCACCGGTGGCGGCGTCGGCTGCTGATCTGACGATTACCGTGACCAATCAACCGCCCTATATGATTGAAGCGGATGGCACGGGGATCTTCATCGATCTTATCAAGGATACGTTTTCGGCTGCCGGTCATACCGTCAAAACCCAGTTTCTGCCGAACCGGCGCGCCTTCGTAGACTTTGAAGATAAGAAGGTCGACGGTGTTTTCTATTACGTCGGCGACAAAGGGCAAGGGTCGTGCAAGACTGAAAACTATGGAAATTATCAAACGACACTGATTACGCTGAAAAAAAATAACATTAAGATCAGCAGTTTTGCCGATTTATCGGGCCGCAAGGTCAGCGCTTTCTTCGGCGCGACCGAGTTATTCGCACCGATTTATCCCGATTATGCGGGGGCGATCAAAGCTGCGGCCGAATATCGCGAGGAAGCCGATATTACGCGCATTACTAAACTGCTGCTGTCGGATCGTCTCGACGTCGGACTGTTCGATTGGCGTATCTTCCTATGGACGGCCAAGGCCGACGCTCAGGGCACCCCTTACGGGATCGCCGACGCGGAACAGCATCCAATTTTACCGCCGTCCCTGATCGCGCTGCAGATGCATAAGCAACAATATTGCGATGATTTCAATAAAGGTCTAGCAGCATTGAAGGCCGACGGTCGCTATGATCGGATCTATAAGAAATACATCGATGCCATGATGCGTTAGGGGCTTCCAGGTTCATTATATGCTTCTGGAGTAACGTATCATGAAATCAAGTCTTATTTTCCGATCTTTGCTACCAATTGCGCTGCTTCTTGGGGTAATGATCGTCGGGGCAGTGATTACGCTTGGATGGCGTAGTATGGCTGTGGCGGATGCGGCCATTGCCAATAAGGCCACTTTGACCGGCCAGCTTTTGGTACGCGGGGCGGCCGATGCCCTGTGGAATGTCGATCAACAGCAGGCCCGCGAGTTGTTGTCCGGTCTGTCGAACGATCCGGATTACATTACCGGGGTCATCTACGATGACCACAATAAACCCTTTCTAGAACTGCGCGGTCCAGCGCAGGAGGCGGAGGGCAACGTCATCTCCGACCGCCGCCCGGTTGTGCGCGAGAATAACGGAGCGGCAACACCGATCGGCGCTTTGGAAGTGCGCTTTTCCAATGCCCGGTCGCGGTCGGATATCCGGGTGGAAACCCTGGCGATCACCATAACCGGCCTGGTGCTGCTGCTGGCGGTGTGTGGGGCCGTGGCGCTAGTTCTACGGCATAGCATCGGCCCGATCATTCAAATGACGCAGGCGATGACCCGGTTGAGTGCTGGCGATCTCGCCGTCGTCATCCCGGCCTTGGATCGAACCGACGAGGTCGGGGCCATGGCGAAAGCCGTCGAGGTCTTTAAGATCAATGCCGCCGAAGTGCAGCGCCTAGCCGACGAGCAGGAACGCTTGAAGGCGGAAAATCTGCGCAGTCGGGCGCAGTTGCTGGGAACAATGGCGGATGATTTCGAGGCGACCGTGGCGAATGTCCTCTTGACGGTCAAGAAAGCGGCCGGAGTTGTCTCCGACCATGCCGAAGACATGGCTGGGAAAGTTCATCAAGCCGAGGAGGGGGCTTTGCTGGTCAGCCAGGCGACCGAGGAAACGACGGCCAGCGTCCAGACGGTCGCAACAGCGTCAGCCCAGCTTTCGACCTCCATCAACGAAATTGCTACCCGCGTGCACGAGAGCGCCCAGGTCGCCGCCGATACGGCCGATGTTGCCGATCAATCGAGCCGAACAGTGGAAGATCTTGCCGCGCAGGCGGTGCGCATTGGCGACGTTGTGCAATTGATCTCAGACATTGCCGGGCAGACCAATCTGTTGGCCTTGAATGCCACCATCGAAGCGGCCCGTGCCGGGGAGGCGGGCAAAGGTTTTGCTGTGGTTGCGGCGGAAGTGAAAAGCCTTGCGACGCAAACTCGGCGCGCGACCGACGAGATCGGTCAAACCATCGGGCGCATTCAGACCGTCACCGAGCGGGCCGTGGACGAGATTCGGCAGATCGCCGCCATCGCCAACCAGGCGCGGATGATTGCCTCCCATATTGCCGCTGCCGTCGAAGAGCAGTCACAGGCGACGCGGGAGATTTCGCAAAGCGTTGGTCAGGCCGCGGTTGCGGCCCAGGCGGTTGCCAGCACGATCGCTGGCGTGGCGGAAAACGTTCGTCACGCCAACCGCTCCTCTCAGGACGTTGTATCGGCGAGCGGGCGCTTGTCGCAGGAATTTATGTCTTTGGAGGAGCAGGTACAGCGGTTCGTCGGCACCGTCCGTGCCGCCTAGGTCGCGTGTAAGGGTTTTAGCCGC
>CAZNVY010000089.1:10580-12165 GCA_964576605.1 uncultured Elstera sp.
GGCGGGTTGCTCTCGCCGAAGGGGGCGGGTTACAGTCGCGGCCCGCGATCCCCTTATTGCTGTAAGAGTTGATACCGCTTGGCGTTCCGATGTCGAGCCGCTTTGTGCGAAGGATGATGCAACGCGATGCAAGATACAAAGCAGCTGGGCCGTCTTAATCAAAAGCAGCGGACCCGAAAGGATTTGCTTCAGGCCGCCTTGCGACTTTTGAAGCAAGGGCATCGACCGACGCTGGAAGAGGTGGCGGAGGAAGCCATGGTCTCCCGTGCCACCGCCTACCGTTATTTTCCGAGCGTTGAGACCTTGCTGCTGGAGGCGCCGCTCGATCTTGCCATTCCCGATACGGAAGCGGTCTTCGCCGCCGATCCTGAAACCGATGCCGTCCGGCGGACCCAGAAAGTCGATACGGTTTTGCACGACGTGACCCTTGCCAATGAGGCCGCGTTGCGAATGCTCGCGATCCACACTTTGACCCAAGGGATCAGCGCGCTGTCCGGGCGCGACGAGGAGGATGTTCCCCGTCGGCAGAACCGCCGCACGCCGATGATCGAGGCCGCTCTTGCCCCGGAATGGGAAAGTTTCGATCCCCAGGCGCTGGCACTGCTGGTGCCTGCCCTCTCGTTAATCGTCGGGATCGAGGGGGTATTCTTGTCTAAGGACGTTTTGCGCCTTGATGATCGGGCCGCGCGCCGGGTGAAGCATTGGATGATCGAAACTCTGATCGCCGGGGCGAAAAGCAAAACCCCCTGACTGGGTCAGGGGGGCTGGAGAGCGGCTCGAAGATTTATCCCACCCGCTGTTCCGTCTTCGGATCAAACAAGCACGCCCGCGCCATATCGACCGTAAACTCGGCGACCTCGCCTGCCGTCGGCGCTTCTTTGGGCGGGACGCGGGCGATGGCGTCGCGGCCGCCGAGGGCCAGATAGGTCAGGGTATCGGCGCCGGTCGGCTCCGTCACGCTCACCTGGGCCGAGAAGCGGGCGAAGTTGGGCGGCAGGTTGGTGCCATGCTGGTAGCGGGCGATGGTTTCCGGGCGGACGCCCAGGATCACCTCTTGCCCCACCTTATTCAGCACCGCGGCGGAGGGGGCGGGCAGCGGCAGGACGGAGCTGCCCTGCGCGCCGGTAATGCGCACGCCCACCCGGTCGGCCTCGCTCACGATCTGCGCCGGGATGAAGTTCATCGCGGGGGAGCCGATGAAGCCCGCCACATACATATTCGCGGGCTGTTCGTACACTTCCTGCGGCGGGGCGAACTGCTGGACCACGCCCTCCTTCATAATCGCAATGCGGGTCGCCAGCGTCATCGCTTCGATCTGATCGTGCGTCACATAGACGATGGTGGTGCCGAGGCGCTGGTGCAGCTTTTTAATTTCCGTGCGCATATCAACGCGCAGCTTGGCGTCGAGGTTCGACAAAGGCTCGTCGAACAAAAAGACCTTCGGGTCGCGCACCAGGGCGCGGCCCATCGCCACGCGCTGCCGCTGCCCGCCGGAAAGCTGGGCGGGCTTGCGGTCCAGCAGATGTTCCATCTGCAAGAGGGCCGCAACCTTCTTCACCGCCACCTCGCGCCCCGGCTTATCGAC
>CAZNVY010000089.1:12200-12914 GCA_964576605.1 uncultured Elstera sp.
ACATTCATGTTCGGGTACAGCGCGTAGGACTGGAACACCATGGCGATGTCGCGGTCCTTCGGGTGAACATCGTTGATGATGCGCCCGTCGATCTGGATCGAGCCGTCGGTGATCGTGTCAAGGCCCGCGATCATGTTCAGCAGGGTCGATTTCCCGCAGCCGGACGGGCCGAGCAGCACGAGGAATTCCCCATCGGTCAACTCAAGGTCAATCCCCTTCAGGACCGACACGTTGCCGTAGCGCTTTTGCACGTTTTTAATGGTGAGCGTCGCCATGACCTTACCCTTTCACCGATCCGGCGGTGAGACCCCGGACGAAATACTTACCGGCCAGCACATACACAACGAGGGTGGGCAGGGCGGCGATAATCGCGGCGGCCATATCCACATTGTATTGCTTCACGCCAGTGGTTGTGTTGACGAGATTATTCAGCGCCACCGTGACCGGGGCCGACGCACCGGAGGAGAAGGAGGCACCGAACAGGAAGTCGTTCCAAATCTGGGTAAACTGCCAAATGATCGAAACGACCATGATCGGCGTCGAAATCGGCAGCATGATCTTAAAGAAGATCTGGAAGAACCCGGCGCCGTCGATGGTCGCGGCCTTTACCAGATCGTCGGGGATCGAGGTGTAGTAATTGCGGAAGAACAAGGTGGTGAAGGCCAAGCCATAGACCACATGCACCAGCACCAGCCCCGCCGTTGTTCCCGCGAG
>CAZNVY010000089.1:12924-13231 GCA_964576605.1 uncultured Elstera sp.
TGCCGCTCGCACGCTTGATCATCGCTCCGTCAGAAAGGCGGTATTCGCGGCGCTGGTGTACAAAAGCGCGGCCGTCTGGAACGCGTATGATGCGAAGAGTGCGGCACCGAGGATCATGCCGGCGCGGATGGTCCCCCGGTCCGGGATCCCTTTCAGGAGGAGTCCCGGCACGACCATCACCACCGAATTCCAGAAGTAGGGCGCAAGGCCGGTGGCATTAACGCCGACATTCGCCTTATTCCAGGCAAAGGCCCAAGCATCGAAGCTCAGTTCGCGCGGTAGCGAGATGAGCGAGCCGGAGCGCAGT
>CAZNVY010000090.1:0-1084 GCA_964576605.1 uncultured Elstera sp.
GGTTTCCGGCTTGCTGAGATGCCCCAGCGGAAAACGCAGGAAATCCAACTGGTCGGACGTGGTGGCAAAGAGGAAATAGGATTGGTCGCGCCCGGCATCGGCCCCGCGCACCAACTCCGGCCCGTGCGGGCCTAGGCGGCGCTGGACGTAATGGCCGGTCGCCAGTGCTTCCGCCCCCAGGTCGCGCGCCGTCGCCAGCAGGTCGCGGAATTTGACCGTCTGATTGCATCGCACGCAGGGGATTGGGGTTTCGCCGCGCGCGTAACTATCGGCGAACTCCTCAATCACCTGATCCTTGAAGCGGGATTCGTAATCGAGAACGTAGTGAGGAATGCCGATGCGTTCCGCGACGGTTGCCGCATCGTAGATATCCTGCCCGGCACAGCAGGCACCTTTGCGCAAGGCCGCGCCATAATCGTAAAGCTGAAGGGTGATGCCGACGACATCATAGCCTTCGTCCTTCAGCAGCGCCGCCGTGACCGAGCTATCGACCCCCCCGGACATGGCAACGACCACGCGGGTTTCCGCAGGCGGTTTGGCAAATCCGAGGGAGTTGAGCATAGGAAACCTTTGCGGGGAGGGCGACCCGTCAGCCCGCCATCATATTGCGGCTGCCGGTGGGCAGAGAGACGGTCAGACCGTCCAGCTCTTCGGTCATGATAATCTGGCAGCCGAGGCGCGAGGTCGCGGTCAGGCCGAAGGCGAGATCCAGCATATCTTCTTCGTCTTCGCTGGCATCTGCGAGGCGCTCGTAATCTTCGGGATCAACGACGACATGGCAGGTAGAGCAGGCGAGCGAGCCTTCGCAGGCCCCTTCCAGATCAAGCTGATTGCGATGCGCGATCTCCAGAACCGACAGGCCTACCGGCGCGTCCACATCGTGACGGTTGCCGTCCCGGTCGATGAAGGTCATTTTCGGCATCGATTTTCCTCGTCAGGGTTAAAACGCCCCTGTTTACCGTCTTGTCGGGGGCCGGTCTAGTGCCGTGTGTGATACGGCGCGCGCCCCCGATGCCGAAGACTTAAACGCTAAAGCTTTCGCCGCAGCCGCAGCGGGCTTTTTCGTTGGGGTTGCTGAAGGTGA
>CAZNVY010000090.1:1116-1877 GCA_964576605.1 uncultured Elstera sp.
CCGACCCGATCAAGAACATCACGGCAGCCGGATCGACCAGCACGGTCACGCCCTTGTCTTCGACCACTTCGTCGAACTGCATCTTTTGATCGGCATATTCGACATTGTACGATAGGCCGGAACAGCCGCGCGTCTTGATGCCAACCCGCAGGGCGACGGCGGGGGGATCGCGTTTTTCAAGGAGCGTCTTCACGCGCGCGGCAGCGGCATCCGTCAGGGTGATGACGGTTTTTTTCGCAGGGGCGGTCGCGGTTGCCATAGGGCAGCTCCTTAGTCTTAGTCTAAGCTACAGAAGAAATATGGGCGTTTGCGGGCGTTCCTGCAAGCCGCCGCCATGCAGCGCAGAACTGCGTTAACTGCTCTGCCGTCGTGCCGGGGCCGAAACTGACGCGCAGGGTCGATCCGGCGATTGCGTCCGGGTAACCCATTGCTGACAGAACCGCACTGCGCTTCACTTTACCCGAGGAACAGGCCGACCCGGCGCTGACGGCGAACCCGGCGAGGTCGAGGGCGATTACCTGGGTTTCGGCGGGCTTGCCGGGCAGGGCGACGGAAAAACAGTTTGGCAAGCGCGGGGCGCCGGTGGCGGCGGGCAGCAGGGCGCCAGCGGCCTGCAAGTCTGCCTCCGCAGCATCGCGCAGGGGGGCGAGGGCTTGCATGGCGGGAATCTCTGCCTTCGCTGCACGGGCCGCAACCCCGAAGGCGGCGAGGGCACCGACATTCTCGGTCCCCGCCCGCCGCCCGCGTTCCTGCCCGCCGCC
>CAZNVY010000090.1:1906-12792 GCA_964576605.1 uncultured Elstera sp.
GGGTTCCGGCGAGAGTGGTGCCTAGGATCAGCGCTGCCGCTCCCGGCACACCGCCGAGCTTGTGCCCGGAGAGGGTGAGGAGGTCGGCGCCCAGGCTGTCGAGCGTAAACGGCACCCGCCCGGCGGCCTGTACCGCATCGCAGTGTAATAGCCCGCCCTTAGCGTGAACCCGCGCGGCAATCTCGGCAACCGGTTGCAAAATGCCGGTTTCGCTGTTGGCGAGCATGACGGAGACCAGCGGCGGGGCCGCTGCTGTTTCGAGCGCTGCCTCAAGCGCCGCGAGATCGAGCGTACCGTCCGCCAAGACCGGCAGGACGATTGCGTCGGGCGCAGCCTGTTTTACCGCGTCATGCTCGATGGCCGAAACGAACCGCGCGTGATCGGGATAGCCGAGCAAGGCCATATTATTGGCCTCGGTCCCGGTTGCGGTGAAGATCACCTGATTGGCATCGACCCCAACCAGATCGGCGACCGCGCGCCGGGCGTCTTCCACCCGCCGCCGCGCCGCGCGCCCGGGGGAATGGACGGAGGAGGGGTTGCCGCCCGCCTCAATGGCCGCCACCATCGCCGCCAGGGCTTCCGGCCGGGTTGGGGCAGTGGCGTTATAATCGAGGTAGATCATTCCGCCGCAAGCATAAGCGGACGCATCTGTACCCGTTGCTCGCAAACATCCTCCAGCGAGACCGAACGCAGGAACAGGCCGATCTGATCGCTGAGGGCTTCCCATAGCGAATGCGTCATGCAGCGCGCCCCTTTGATCGAACAGCCCTGCGGCGACCCAGGCGTGCAGCGGGTGGCGCGCAGCGGTTCATCCACCGCGTCGATGATTTCCGAGATCCAAGTATCGGCAGCCGGTTTGGCCAGCAGATAGCCGCCGCCCGGCCCGCGCACGCTGCGCACCAAAGCCCCCCGCCGCAGTTTGGCGAATAATTGTTCGAGATAGGATAGCGAAATATCCTGCCGTTCGGCGATTTCGGCCAAAGCGACCGGTGCCCCCCGGCTATGGTGGGCCAGATCGACCATCGCCATAACGGCATAGCGGCCTTTGGTGCTGAGGCGCATGATTATTCGGCCGGAAGATGCGGCATCGGGTCGCGCAAGGGCGTGCCCGCCGGGCGCAGGGGGGAGGTATCCTCAAGCTCGGCAACACGGGCTTTCAGCGCCGTCACCTCCTCCAACAAGCCGCCGATAGCGCGGGCCAGCGGGTCGGGCAGGTCTTCGCTGGACAGGCCATAGGCGCAGAAATCGACCTTGGCCTCGCCGACCACCTTCGCCGGAATGCCGGTAACGGTCGCCCCCGCCGGAACCGCCTTCACCACCACCGCATTGGCCCCAACGCGCGCGCCGCGCCCGACGGTAAAGCCCCCTAAAACCTGCGCCCCGGCCCCGACGATGACGTGATCCTCCAGCGTCGGATGGCGTTTACCGTCGTGTAGCGAGGTACCGCCGAGGGTGACGCCCTGATACAGCGTGACATCATCGCCGATGACCGCAGTTTCGCCGATGACGACGCCCATGCCATGATCGATGAAAAACCGTTGGCCGATCAGCGCGCCGGGGTGAATTTCGATACCCGTCAGCATACGTCCAAGGTGCGAAATCGTGCGCGCCAGCGTGCGCCAGCGCCGCTGCCACGCCCAATGCGCCACCCGGTAAAACAGCACCGCGTGCAGCCCCGGATAACACAGCAGTACCTCCAGCCGCGACTTGGCGGCGGGGTCGCGAGCGAGAATACTGTCGATCTCTGCGCGGAACTGCTTGAATGGCATCATGCCCATCATTATCACTAAGGCCGCCCAGGGCGCGGCTGCCCATGGTATCGCGCTTTAGGGTATAGAAAGCCCGACTGCTGCGGTCAAGTATGGGGCGGCGCGCGCCCAGTCTCCAGCGCTTTTGCTGGGGGCGGGCCATGTGTTGAAGGAAGGTGCCGAAGTCGATGCCCGAAGTCATCATCAATGGGCCGGAAGGCCGCCTAGAAGGCCGCTATCACCACGCCAAGACGCCAAACGCGCCAATTGCCGTGGTCCTGCACCCCGACCCGCGCGGCGGCGGGACGATGAACAATAAGATCACCTATGCGCTGTATCAGACCTTCGTGCAGCGGGGGTTTTCGGTCTTGCGCTTTAATTTCCGCGGCGTTGGGCGCAGCCAGGGCAGCTTCGACCGGGGCGAGGGGGAATTGTCCGATGCCGCATCGGCGCTGGATTGGCTGCAGACCTATAACCCGAATGCTTCGGCAAGCTGGGTTGCAGGCTTCTCCTTCGGCGCTTGGATTGGGATGCAGTTGCTGATGCGCCGCCCGGAACTGGTCAGCTTCATTTCCGTCGCGCCGCCCGCCAATATGTTCGACTTCACCTTCCTCGCCCCGTGCCCAGTCTCCGGTCAGGTGATCCAAGGCGATGCCGACGAGGTGGTGCCGGAAGCCTCGGTCGCCAAGTTGGTGCATAAACTGTCGAACCAGCGCGATATTTCGATCGACTATCAGGTCATTCCTGGTGCCGGGCATTTCTTTGCCGATCAGCTGACACAGGTGACCGGAGCCGTTGATCGTTACGTTCGCGATACGATGGCGGCACTGCCGGTGGCGGTGGCGGGAGGATCGGGGCGCGCGGCGCTGCGTTAAGGGAAAGGCCCGCCCGCGCCGTCCCTGCCGTCAGCGATCCCCTGGATTGCCGGGCGGAAAGCTGGGGGGCGGGCCATTTTCCGCACCGCTGTTTGTGGGGCCGCCCTCGAAGATCCAGCGCAAGATCCCCGGCGCGAAACCCGATAGCGGGTTGACGCTGACCTGCGGATCGAGCATCGAGCCGGTGACCCGGAAGGTCCAGGCAAAAATCCCGCCGCCCTCGCCGCCGGTTAGGATATTGCCGATGAGCGGAATGGCGTTCAGCACGCGGTTAATCCCGGCCATCGGTACCAACGTGCCGTTCATATCCAGTTTTTCGGTCGTGCGGTCGATGGTGCCGTCCAGCTTGAAGCCGATGGACAGGCCGGTGGTTCGGCCATTGGCCAGCAGGATCCGCTGCGGATTGACCCGAAAATCCACCGAGGCATTGTCAAACGCAATCCCTTCGCCCGATAGCATCTGCGGAATGCCGGTAATCGAGGCGATGGTCAGGATTTTGCCCAAAACTGGCTCGTCTACCAGGCGGTAGGCGCTCATTTTTGCTTGGCCGCGCCAGCCCTCTGGCTCCGGCTGCGCGTCGAGGGTCAGAACACCGCCGCGCACCGTATCGATCACCCCGGCGAAGGCCAGCGCCGCGCCGGCATCCCTGGCCTCCACATGGAGGCGGCGGTCCTGGCCTGTTCCCCTAAGCACGGCGGAAGCATTGCCCGCGCCAATCTTGGCATTGAACCCTAGGTCTTGCCAGTCGTCCTGGGTCACTTTCAGTCGAAGGCTCGTATCTTGCGCCTCTCGTTTTGGACCCAGAACAAGTTTTTCCAGTTTGGCGGTCAGGGTGATCGTTAGGGGATCCGGGGTTGGGTCGGGGGCCTGCTTGCGCCGATCAGCCATAATCGCCGTTAGATCCAGCGATTTACCGTCCAGCGCGATGCTCCACCCCTCCCGCCCGCGGGTAAAACTGGCGGCAAGGTCGGTGCCTGGCAGTTGAACCCGGCGCAGAACGGCTTGGGTAATATCGAGTTTACTATCGAAGTTTACGCTACCCTCGGCCGCTACCCCCGTCTGGGTGCGGTAATCGAAGCGGCTGATCTGGGTTAGCTTATTGCTCTCCATCATCAGGTCGGCGGTGCCTTGGGCGATCTCCCCAATCGGTTTACGGTAGAGCAGCGGGGGGATACCAACGGCGGCACGGGTAAGATCGGCTTTAACCTGCACCCGCGCCCGGCGCGGCTGCGGTTCGGTATAGGTTAGGGCGAGATCGACCGGACCCCGGATATATTCGTTCCCCGGCAGGCGCAGGGCCATTCGATCTGAATCTGTAACAGTGCCGTTTAGGCTTAGGCTGCGCCCGCCTACCCCGGTGAAAGGTTCGGACCAGTCAATCTTAAACCGCGCCCCATTCAGCTTGCCGACCCCGGTTCCCGTTAGCCCCGTTGGGGTAACCCGCAGGGTTAGCGCGGCCTCGGTCAGCGCCACATCAGGCACGACATTCCCCAGGGCGGCTTGGGTGAGGACTGCGTCGGCTGTCACATCCAGCTGCTCGACCTTCAGGGCGTTGATAAGGGGGAATCCTAGGGCTAGATTGATCTGGGCTTGGCCCTGGCTCTGCTTTGGATCGATTCCAAAACGTTTCATGAAGCCCAGGGGCGGCTGATCGAGCAGGGCGAGTGCATCGGGAAGCGGGCCTTGAATATCGAGCTTCAGGGCCATGTGCTGATCGGTGGCTTTCAGGCCGGTGATCGCGAGGGTTCCCGTGGGAACGGTCAGGCTAGTGCCACGAACCTTGCCATCCTGCAGGGCCATGGCGAGGGCACCGTCGCTATGGCGATAGGTCAGCGTCCCATTCACCCCATCGACGGGTGGCAGTTTACCGAGATATTGAACCGAGATACCGCTGGCGCGCAGCGTCCCGGTCAGGTCCTGCACCTCCGGCTCGGCACCATCGCCGGGCAAGCGGAGCTTGAAACTGGCGGCAGCCTCTTGGACGCTGCCGCGGGCGAGATTAGCGAAAATCCACTGGCGCGGGTTGGGGGCGACGCTTTCTGGCCAGAGGCCGGGTAAATCGGCGAGGGCAACCGCTTTCAGCCCCAGCGAACCGCTGGCGAGCATCGGGGACCGCAACCGGTCGAGCGCTAGCGTGCCGGTCAGGACGGTTCCGGTCGCGAGCCGCAATTGCGGCACCTCTAGGGTCAAACGGCCCTTCTCCAGCACCATCCGCGCTTCGCCGCCGTCGATTGCGACCGCGCCGGTCGGTAAGGCGGCGTGTACCAGCCGGCCCTTGCCGACTTTAAGGGCGGCGCTAAGGTGTTCCGGTCGCCCAGCAGCATCCAGCACGGCGCGGGCGCTCACTTGGCTGGGGAGTTCGACCCCGCTAATTTCGGGCAGGCCGGGCAGGCGGGCGGCAATCGCGGCGGGAAGTAGTTCGTCGATTTCCACTCCCAGGGTCAGCCGGTCGTCGTCGGTATCGGCCGGGTCGTGAAAATCATACTGTCCATTCAGGGCTAGATGGGTTGCGCGGCCCTGCACGGTGAGCGTGCCGACCATCGTGCCGGTAATCGTGCCGGGGGTGGCAGTTTGTAAGGTAACCGATAGGTCGGTCAGAGGCCATTCTACCCCGGTCCGGGCATCGGTAATGAAGAAGCGGGCGTCGCGCAGCCGAACCTGGCGCAGGCCGTCCACTTCGCCCAACCCTAGCAGATCGATCAACCATTGCGCGGGCGAAGCGGTTCCGGCGGGGGTGGGCGGCTCTGGGTCTGGGGTGGTTTCGGAGCTGGTTGCGCTGCTTTCCACCCCTAGGGCGAAGCGGCCATCTTCGGCGCGATGCCCGCGCATGGTAAGGCCGGTTAGTCTTAATTCTGTTGGTCTGATGCGACCTCGTAACAATTCTGGACCGCTGAGTTGCAACCAGGCGGTGGGCATGGTGATAAGCCGTACCCCTTCCGCCGTGCTGACGCTGACCCAGTTGAGATCAAGGCCGATATCCCCGCTCTCCCGGTCCCAAGTTACCGCCGCGCTGCGCGCCCGGATGGTGTGCCCCGCTAGGCTGGACAGCGTACGGGTTAAGGGTTCCAGCACGAAATCGAGCGGTACCGGGCCTTTCGATAGGCGAAACGCCCCATACCCAATACCGCCTAGGGCGAGAATCAGGACGGCCAGCAGCAGCCGAACCCCGTGCCGGGTAAACCCATCGAACACACGGCGGCGCTTGACCCGCTTCGACCGGGGCAGTACCGAACGAGGGGCGGGACTGCCGCGCCGGGACGGTTCCGGGCTGGATGAAGAAGGGGCGTTCGATGGGGTTTCAGTTTCCATTTCTGGCAACATGTACGGCTCTACCGCGCCCTGGCCGACCAGAGCGCGTGGCGGTGGCCGTCGAACGGCTGCTGGACCGGGCAGAAACCCAAAGCGAAGCCTGCTTGACGGCGATCAGGGCATCTTTGGCGCATCCGCAAGGGTCCGCCTTGATTGCGGCCATTTTTGGCAACAGCCCTTTTCTAACAGAGGCGATTCTCGCCGAACCGGCCTTCTGGGTGGAATTGGTGACCGAGGGTCCCGATGCCACCTTCGCCGAAGTCATGCGTCCCATCAATGATGATCTGGCCGCTACGCAGCAATCCCCCGAACTGATGCGCAGCCTACGCATCGCCAAACGGCGGGCGGCGCTGACCATTGCCGTGGCCGACCTGTGCGGGGCTTGGCCCTTGATGCGGGTGACCGGGGCGCTGTCGGAGTTTGCCGACCGCTGCCTATCGGTCGCTGCGGGGCACGCGCTGGCAGCACGCCGGGCGCTGAAAGGCGAAGCGATGAGCGCCGATCTGGTGGCCGATAGTCGCCGGGGCCTGATTATCTTGGGTATGGGAAAGCTCGGCGCGCGCGAGTTGAACTATTCTTCCGATGTCGATCTCATTCTTTTATACGATCCCGACCGGGTTTCCGCTGGCGTTGCGGCCTTGCGCGATACTTTGCGGGAAACCTATGTGCGCTTTGCCCAAGATCTGGCGCGCTTGATCCAAGAACGGACCGGCGATGGCTATGTGTTCCGCTTGGATTTGCGCCTGCGGCCCGATCCGGCTTCTACCCCGGCGGCCTTGTCGGTTCTCGCGGCGGAGACCTATTACGAAACCGTCGGGCAGAATTGGGAACGCGCCGCCATGATAAAGGCGCGGCTCGTGGCCGGGGATGCCGAGGCGGCGGCTGTCTTCCAGCGCAATCTGCGGCCTTTCGTGTGGCGGCGGCATTTGGATTTTGCGGCGATTGCCGATATTCACAGCATCAAGCGCCAAATCAATGCCCATAAGGGCGGTACCGAGGCGATCCCCGGCCATGATCTGAAACTGGGGCGCGGCGGCATTCGCGAGATCGAATTTTTCGTACAAACCCAGCAACTTATCTGGGGTGGGCGCGATCCGTCGCTGCGGTTGCGCCCGACGCTGGAGGTGCTGGAGGCGCTGGTGGCCGCCGGGCGGGTTCAGCGGGTTATCGCCGATACGCTGGCCGCTGCCTATATTCGCCTGCGCACCTGGGAACATCGGGTGCAGATGGTGGAGGATCAGCAGACCCACAAACTGCCCGCCGATCCCGATGCCTTTGCCGCGATGGCGGCTTTTGCGGGCTATGACACCGCCGACGCCTTTCAGCAGGCCGTGGCCGACACTCTGGCGCAGGTACGCAACCATTATGGCGATCTGTTCGAGGAAGCGCCGCCGCTCTCTGGCCCCGGTAATCTCGTGTTTACTGGGGCCGAGGATGATCCCGATACCTTGACGACGCTAACCGGCATGGGGTTCGTCGACGCGCCCGCGATTTCCGAAACCGTGCGCGGTTGGCACCATGGTCGCATCCGAGCCACGCGGTCCGCACGGGCGCGGGAACTGCTGACCGAACTCATGCCGGCGCTACTGACCGCGCTGGCGCAGACGCCAGACCCAATGGCGGCGTTTCGTCGGTTTGATCGGTTTCTGACTAATTTGCCGGCCGGGGTGCAAATTCTATCGCTGTTTCAACAGAACCCCGGCGTGTTGGATCTCGTGGCGGAAATCATGGGGTCGGCCCCCGGTCTGGCCGAACATCTGGCCCGTCACCCGCGCCTGTTGGATGGGTTGATCCACGACGCCCAGCGGATTTCCGCCGACCTGCCCGTCGCCGCCGCAACCGACTTGGCGGCGGATCTGGCACGGGAATTTGCCCAGCATCAGAGTTTCGAGGAGGTTTTGGATAGTGTGCGCCGGTGGACCGGCGACCGACGCTTCCAGATTGGCGTTGCCCTTTTGCGGGGCGAAATTACCCCAGAGGCAGCCGCGCGCGCCCTATCCGCGGTCGCTGATACGGTAATCGCCGCCCTGTTACCGCAGGTAGAACGGGTTTTCGCCCAAACCCATGGGCGGGTTCCCGGCGGGGAATTTGCCGTGCTGGCCTTGGGCAAGCTAGGGGCGCAGGAGCTAACCCCAACCTCCGACCTTGATCTCGTGTTCGTCTATCGAATGCCTGTGGGGGTCGATCAGTCGGACGGTAGCAAACCGCTGCCGCCATCGCTTTACTTCCAACGCTTGGGGCAGCGGTTGATCGCGGCGTTAACGGTGCTGACAGCGGAAGGGGAATTGTATCAGGTCGATATGCGCCTACGTCCCACCGGCAATAAAGGGCCGGTTGCCTGTAGCTTGGAAAGCTATGCCGCCTATCAGGCCGATGAAGCCTGGACTTGGGAGCATATGGCCCTCATTCGCGCTAGGACCGTGGCGGGCGATGCCGCCTTGCGCGCCGCGTTGGATGCGGTGCGGACGCGCGTTCTAACCCGTCCGCGCGATGCCGGAGCGGTCCTGGCCGATGTTGCCGATATGCGGGCGCGCATCGCAAAGGAACGGCCAGGGCAGGGGGCTTTCGATGTGAAGGACCGGCCCGGCGGGTTGGTGGATGTGGAATTCATCGCCCAGGGGCTTATCCTGGCGGTCGCGGCTCCGGGGGCACCGCAGCTTCCGCCCGGCCTTGGCCATACGCTGACCGCCCTCGCCTGGTTGGTGACGCAGGGGGTATTGACCGAGGCGGAGGGGGCTTGCCTTACGCAAGCCGCCCGCCTGTGGCAGCGCCTGCAAGTGATGCTGCGCCTGGCCGGGGCGGGGAAGTTTGACCCGGCGACTGCCCCGGAAGGGGTGCGCCGTGCCTTGGTGCGCGCGGTGGGGGTGCTTGACTTTTCCGTGCTGGAGCAAGAGATGACTAAAGCTGCCGAGGCGGTTCGGGCATTGTTTTCCGCAAAAATCGCCCCGCCCGGCCTTCCCGCAACAGGAGATGCGTCGCAATGAGCCTTGATCTTGGCACCCCCGCCCCGGATTTTACCCTGCCGACCGATGGCGGCGGCACCATCAGCCTTAGCGCCCTGAAAGGTAAGCCGGTCGTTCTGTATTTCTACCCGAAGGACGATACATCGGGCTGCACCGCAGAAGCCTGTCAGTTCCGCGATATGCACCCGGATTTCACCGGGGCCGAGGCGGTGGTGATCGGCGTGTCCAAGGATAGCGTTGCTAGCCACGATAAGTTCAAAAAGAAATACGAGCTGACCTTCCCACTCGCCGCCGATACCGAGGGCACGGTCTGCGATGCCTACGGCGTTTGGGTGGAAAAAAGCATGTACGGCAAGAAGTACATGGGCATCGAACGCGCCACCTATTTAATCGACCGGGACGGTAAGATCGCCAAAATTTGGCGCAAAGTGAAAGTCCCCGGCCATGGGGCGGAGGTGCTGAAGGCGGTAAAAGCCCTCTAATCCCGCCCTCTAATCCCGTGCGCTAGAGGGCACGGACCTCAAAGGCGCTATTGCCGAAATCGGGTTTGCCGTAGGTCAGGCGGGCACCGTCCATGGTTTGGACCGTGCCGCCGGCCCCTTCGATGAGGGCCTGGCCGCCGGCGGTGTCCCATTCACAGGTGCGGCCATAGCGGATCATCAGGTCGGCGGCCCCTTCGGCGATCAACCCAAACTTCCAGGCGCTGCCGCAGCTCACCGTCTTCGTGACTCCCCGTGCGGCGAGCGCGGCATCGGCTTCCGCCCCGTCGCGGTGCGAGCGGGAGATCATCGCGGTCAACCCATCGGCAGGAGGGGGGCGCATATGGATGTTCTGCCGTCTATCCCCCGCAATCCGCCAGGCCCCAATTTCCTGCCCGCCCAGATAGGCTAGCCCCTGAACCGGGACATGCAACGCTCCCAACACCGGATAGGCCCCGGCAATCAACCCGACCGAAACGGCGAACTCCCCGGTATGGTTGATAAATTCCTTGGTGCCGTCCAGCGGATCGACACACCACCACAGGCCGCCGGAATAATCGGGCCGACGCCCAGCGGCGACCTGTTCTTCGGACACGATGGGAATATCTGGCGTTAGAGCGGCAAGGCCCGCCAGCAGCACGGCCTCCGCCGCATGGTCGGCGTCGGTAACGGGGGAACCGTCGGTCTTGTGGGCCATCCGGCAGCCATTTTCATACAGCGGCAGGATCGCAGCGCCGGCAGCGGTCACAATCTGCTCCAGCCCCGGAAGGAGTGCAGCGAAATCCCTCATTCTGCCGCCGCCTTTGCCTTTGCCGCCTGAAGCGCCTGCCAGATCCGATGGGGGGTTGCGGGCATTTCGAGATGGGTGATGCCGTAAGGGCGCAGCGCATCGATTAACCCGTTAATCACAGCCGGGGGGGCACCGATCGCCCCCGCTTCCCCCGCGCCTTTGATGCCCAGCGGGTTGGTAGTGCAGGGCACATTCTTCAGATGAAACTCGATCTCTGGCAAAAGATCGGCGCGCGGCATCCCATAATCCATGAAGGAGCCGGTCAGCAGTTGCCCCGATTCTAGATCATAGGCGGCCTCTTCGATCAGGGCCTGGCCTGCGCCTTGGGCGATGCCGCCGTGCACCTGACCGGCCAGCATCAGCGGGTTCACCACAGCGCCGAAATCATCGACGACGATATAGCGCTCTAAGGTCACGCCGCCGGTGTCGGGATCGACCTCCAGCTCGACGATATGGGTGCCGTTCGGAAAGGTGGCGGCGGGGGGCTTGAAACGCCCCTCGCCGTCGAGTGCCGGGGTTTCCCCGTCAGGGACCTGCCCGGCGCTGGCTTGAGCCGCAACCTCTTTTAGCCCGACGGATCGATCCGTGCCGACGATGGTGAAGCGGCCTTCGGCAAATTCCACATCCGCTGCAGCAGCCTCCAGAAGATGCGCGGCAAGACGTTTGCCCTTTTCGATTAAAGCGTCGGCAGCTTTGGAAACGGCAACCCCGCCAACGGGTAC
>CAZNVY010000091.1:0-7518 GCA_964576605.1 uncultured Elstera sp.
CCAATCAACCGCTGACCCACCGTACAACCCATGGCACAGCGCCGCCGCGACCGTGGTATTGCCGATGCCCATTTCCCCCAGGCAAAGCACATCGATGCCCTGCTCGACCGCCATCATGCCATAGGCCATGGCACGGGCGCATTCCGCCTCGTCCATCGCGGCCGTTTCGACGAAATCATGGGTCGGCGCGTCGAGATCCAATTCATAAACCCGCAGATCGGCATCGATCAGCGTGCATAATTGATTGATCGCCGCCCCACCCTGGACGAAATTTTCCACCATCTGCGTCGTTACGCTGGACGGATAGGCGGAAACCCCGCGCGCCGCAATACCATGGTTGGCGACAAAGACCGCCACGCGCGGCCGGGTCAGCTTGGGGGTGGCGCGGCCCTGCCAGGCGGCCATCCATTGGCTTAGGTCTTCAAGCCGCCCCAGCGCCCCCGCCGGTTTGGTCAACTGCGCCTCGCGCGTTGCAACCGCGCTGGCCGCCGCCAGATCAGGCCCCGGCAGTTTAGCGAAAAGATCGCGCAGTTCTGCCAAAGTTACCGGCGCTTCAGGCGCGGGCGTATCATTGGCGGGACGACCGGACGACGGGGCACTCATGCGCAGGCACCTTTCCCTATTCTCTCAACCGAGCTTGCCCCCTATAGCCGGGCGCGGGCACAACCACAAGCGCCGTGCAGCATTTGTCGCCCCAGACCGCGACAGGGTGGGGAGGCGGTTGCCAGCCGCGTGAATGTCCGTCACTTATTCTGTCATCATGCTGCCCTTACCCCTGTCGCGCCGCTTTGGCCTGGCCGTGCTGTTTTTGACCCGGATTCCGGTTCGTCTCGATCCGCCGCCGCAGGCCGCCGATCTCGCTGCCGCCGGGGATTGTTTTCCGCTGGTTGGGGCCGTGATCGGGGCCGGCGTTGGCGGCCTCTTCTGGGGGTTAACGGTTTTGGGCCTGCCGCCGCTCGCCGCGGCGGGGCTGGCCTTGACGGCGCAATTGGCCCTGACCGGCGCGCTACACGAGGACGGGTTGGCCGATATGGCCGATGGGTTTGGCGGCGGCCTAACCCGCGACCGCAAGCTCGACATTATGCGCGACAGCCGCCTTGGCACCTATGGCGGGGCCGCGTTGGTGCTCGCGCTGCTGATCCGCGCCGGGCTGATAGCCGCCCTGCCGCCCGCCGCCGCCCCGGCGCTTTTGGCGATTGCGCAGGGCAGTTCGCGCTTTCTGCTCTCCGCCCTCCGCCTAGGTTTGCCCGCCGCGCGCCGCGCGGAAGACGGCGGGGGGTTGACGGCTGCCGTCGCGGCGACCGACCCGCGCCCAGTCAGCCTGCGCGCTGCTGTGCCGACGCTGCTTCTGCCCCTGCTGCTCGCCGGATGGGGAGCGATGCTAACAGTCGCACTTGGTCTCGGCCTAGTCTGGGGGGCGATGCATCGCCTGTGTCGCCGCCAGATCCAGGGGTTCACGGGCGATACGCTCGGCGCAAGCCAGCAGATCGCCGAAATCACGCTTCTCTGTCTTTTAAGCCTGTGATGACGGACATTACCCGCTTTTGGTGGCTGCGCCATGCCCCCACACCCGCCAGCGACGACGGGCGCATTCCCGATGTCGAGGCCGAGGCCGATGTCTCCGATGCCGCCCGCCTTGCAGCACTGCGCCGCCTTTTGCCGGCACGCGCTCTGTGGATCGCCTCCCCCACCCGCCGGGCGGTGCAGACCGTGCGTGCCCTCACCCATGCTCGGCCCTTGACCCTGCCCGGCCTGACCGAGCAACATTTCGGCACCTGGACCGGCCAGCGACATACCGCGCTTTGGGACAGCGGCGACCCCACGTATCGCGCCTATTGGGACGATCCAGTCCATCGCGCCCCGCCAGAGGGGGAAAGCTATGCCGCCCAGGTCGCGCGCGTTAGCGCCGCCATTCAAGAGTTGGCCGCAACCCATCGCGGTCTCGACCTGATTCTCGTAGCCCATGCTGGAACCATCCGCGCGGCCCTGGCCCTGGCCCTTACCGTGCCCCTCAACCCACCGCCCCTGGCCGCCAGCCTGCATTTCGCCGTCGCCCCCCTAAGCCTAACCCAGATCGACGCGATCGGCCCCAGTTGGCGGATCGGCACCGTCAACCGCCCCGTCTGATTTCCACGCTCATTTCTGCGGGAGTCGCCGCGATTTCGGGCTTGCCAAGCGATTGCCTCAAGGCTAGTGTGCGGCCCGCATCGGCTGATGGGGTTTCCCAGGCCGTCCGGTTGCCGACTTAGCTCAGGGGTAGAGCAACTGATTCGTAATCAGTAGGTCCGCGGTTCAATTCCGCGAGTCGGCACCAGTTTTCCAGAGAAAATAAGGGCTTTAAGGGTTGAGAGCGATAAATGCTCTTCCCCTTTTTCGTGCGGTTTTTCCTCTTGTCCCGCCCAATTTACCCAAAAATTACCCAAAGATTTTGGGCCACCGTCGCGCCCCTCCGGCCCGCCGGCGGCGGGAGCCGATTTTACCGTTTGACGCGTGCCGCGGGTTACGGGGGCGAGCCGCCGCCTAACCCCCGCGCCGCTAGAATTGCCCAGGCTTCTTCGGCGCTATCGGCGTAGGTGAAGAGCGCCAGGTCTTTCTCCGCGATCATTCCGGCGTCGAGCATGACCTGAAGATCGAGCAGCTTCGTCCAAAACCCCCGGTCGAACAGAATCACCGGCAGATCATGGTCGATCTTGCCGGTCTGGCGCAGGGTTAGCAGCTCAAAGAGTTCATCGAGCGTACCGAAGCCGCCGGGAAAAACCACAAGGGCCGCCGCCCGCATCGCCAGATGCATCTTGCGCATAGCGAAATAATGGAAGCGGAAGGTTAGGTCCGGCGTTGAAAAAGCGTTCGGTTCCTGCTCGTGCGGCAGGGTGATGTTGAAGCCGATGGTCGGTGCCCCAACCTCCGCCGCGCCACGATTGGCGGCTTCCATAATCCCCGGCCCGCCGCCGGTGGCGATCACATGCTCCCGCCCCTCTGGCCGGTCGATCAAGGCCCCCCCGCGCTGGGATGCCAAGGCACCGAAGGCCCGCGCCGCCTCGTACCAAGGGCTGCCGGGCTTTACCCGCGCGCTGCCGAAAACCACGATGGTGGAGGCGATGGTGTGGCGGCGCAGATGCTCCTCCGCCTTGGCGTATTCCATGAGGAAGCGCACACCGCGCATCGAATCGCCGAGCAGAAACTCTGGATCGAGTGCAGGTTGGCGATAGGCGGCAGACGCTTTTTGAGCGGAATTATCGGGGCGGTCGGTCATGCCTTAGAGATAGCGCAGCAGAACGAACCCGCCAACCAGCAGCACGGCAAAAACCGTGGTCAGCAAGGTTAGATATTTTTCGATGAAGGCGCGAATTGGCTCGCCAAAATAATATAGCAGCCCGGCGATCAGAAAGAAGCGCATCGCCCGCGACAGAATTGAGGCGATGGTGAACGCCAATAGCGGAAAATGCGCCACGCCGGAGGCAATGGTAATCAGCTTATAGGGGATCGGCGTCATGCCCTTGATGATGATGATCCACCAGCCATATTCGGCAAACGCCTGCTGAAACTCGTCAAACTTGGTCGCCAACCCATAGGTTTGGATCACCCAAGTGCCAATCGCTTCCCACAAGTAATAGCCGATGGCATAGCCAAGAAACCCGCCCGCGACCGACGCCAACGTGCAGACCGTGGCATAGAACAACGCCTTGCGCCGATTGGCGAGGCACATCGGCACCAGCATCACATCGGGCGGAATGGGAAAGACGGAACTTTCAACGAAGGAAACCAAGGCCATGGCCCAGGTCGCCTGCCGGGTGCCTGCAAGGGCGATCACCCAGTCGTAAAGGCGGCGCAGCATACGGATCGGCGTCCAATTCTGAAGGGGGCAGTGCGGCGCGGTGTGCCACGCCCCCGGCCAAGGGTCAAGAGACAAGCCCGCTAAAACCCGCTACAAGGGGCGCGGGAGAGGGGGCCTTGAAGGAGTGAAGAATGTCGAGACTCTTGGGTCCGGTCGAACTGGCGGTTCGGCAACAGTGCAAAACCGGGGAATCGCCGGTCTGGGATGCGCCGCGCGCCTGCCTGTGGTGGGTTGATATCAACGGGCCGACGCTGTTTCGCCTAGCCCCGGCAACGGGCGCGGTCCGTGAATGGCATTTTGGCGAGGCGATTGGCTGCGTTGCCCGCTTCTCCGATGGCACCCTGCTGCTCGCCCTGCGCTCTGGGCTTGTGCGCTTTGATCCCGACACGGGCGCTCAGACCGCCCTCACCCCCGCCCCCTATGACCCAAGCCGCTACCGCTTTAACGATGGCAAGGTCGATCCGCAGGGCCGCTTCTGGGTCGGCACGATGCACGAGCCGCGCACCGAACGCAGCGCGCAGCTTTACTGCCTAACCGCCGAAGGGCTGGAAGCGCGGGCGGGCGACGTGATGGTCTCCAACGGTCTTGCCTGGTCGCCCGATGGGACGCGGCTGTATCATTCCGACACGCGCGCCCACGCCATCTATACCTACCCGATGGACCCGGCGACGGGCGCTATCGGCGCACGGTCGATCTTCGCCACTCTGCCGCCCGAAGGCGGTCGCCCGGATGGGGCGGCGATGGATTGCGAGGGCGGCTATTGGAGCGCGCAATTCGCCGGGGGCCGCGTGCTGCGCTTTGCCCCCGATGGCACGATTACCGACGCGATTCAGGTGCCGGTCAGCCGCCCGACGATGGTCGCCTTTGGCGGGCCAGACCGGCAAACCCTCTATATCACCAGCGCCGCCGAAGGGTTGACGGCCGACCAACTGGCTGCCGAACCCCTGGCGGGATCGCTGTTCAGCCTTCGCGTTGCGGTTCCGGGCGAGGCGATTCCGGCGGTCGCCTACCCTTTGAGCGGCACATAGATCAGCGTCTTCCACTCGGTGGGCGGCAGGGTCCGGGGATCGTTGAGATATTCCTCCAGCGCGGGGCGATCATCCGGCTCCTGCCCGCTTTCCGGCAGCCACGTGCCGAACAGCCACTGATAGGCTTTTTCGAGTTCGGCATAGGGGCCAACATGCAAGGCGGCGGCGTAGCGCCCCCCCGCGATGGTGAGCGGTTGGGCAGGGCTATCGAGGGCCGTTCCAGGCGGGACGGTCACACAGGCTTCGGAGCGAAGATCGCCCACCGGAACGGCGGAGGGATCGTCGTGATACACGCCGAACATGCGGGTTTCAGGCCCGATCAGCCCGCGCCCGGCGGCATAAACCGTCAGCGTTTCAAACGCTTTCCCGATTTCAAGATACGATCCACGGTGCGGGACAGCGGCGCACGGTAGATCGGGCAGCGTCACGTAATCGATGGGTAACATCTGGCTCTCCTTTAGGGCAGTATCGACAGAACGGCGGCGATAGAGCGCGGGCGGCAGGCCGTAATCGGCGGAAAAGCTGCGCGTGAACGCGGCTTGGCTGCCGTACCCCGCCCGGTTGGCGATCTCGGAAATGGGTTGGTCGGACTGCACCAGCGCCCCCGCCGCCCGGTGCAGCCTCAGTCGGCGCACGGTTTCCGCCAGCGTCTCCCCCGTCGCACCCCGATAGATCCGGTGGAAGTGATAGGGGGAAAAGGCGACAACCCCCGCCAAATGATCGAGATCGAGCGGCGCATCGAGGTTCGCCCAAAGATAGTCGATCACCCGCAACAGGCGCGCTTCGTAGGAATTGTCCAACATGCTTCCCCCTTCGCTCTCCGCCTACAGAAGCACAGGCGGCTTTGATAAATCTTGCGAAACCCGCGCCCCCAGATAAAGGGCTTGACAGGATCATATAGTAAGGAGCCATACTATTTGTATGGACCCTTACCATTGGAGCAAGCTATGCCCGTCGCCAACCGCCGCCGTTTCCTGAAATGGACCCTGGGGGGCTTTGCCGCCCTAAGCACGGCGGCGATCGCCGGAGGGGTCGGTATAAGCTTGATCCCCGATGTTCCCGCTGCCGCGAATGCCCCGTGGCGCACGGCAGGCCAAGGCCGCGATCCGCGGGAGCGGGCGTTGAGCTACGCCGTCCTCGCCCCCAATCCGCATAATTTGCAATCCTGGCTGATCGAGCTTATCGGCGATGACCGGATGCGCCTGTATGTGGACAGCCGCCGCCTGCTGCCAGAAACCGATCCGGTCAACCGCCAGATCGTGATCGGTCAGGGCTGTCTCATCGAAACCTTGGCGCTGGCAGCAGGGCTGGAAGGCTATCGGGCCGAGGTCACCCTGTTTCCGGAGGGGGTTTTTGCCGCAAACGGCGTCGATCATCGCCCCGTCGCCGAGGTACGCTTGATCGCCGGGGGCCAGACCGACCCGCTGGCCCACGCGATTACCCAGCGCCGCAGTGTGAAGGAACCGTTCGACGTTACCAAGATTCCCAGCGATGGGCAGTTGCGCGCCCTGACCGCCCTCAGCACCACCGACGTGCGGATCGAGGCTACCGCCGATCCCGCTAGGGTCGGGCAGTTGCGCGCCCTTTTGTACGAGGGCATGGCGATCGAAACCCACCTATCCCGGACGTTTCTGGAAAGCGTGCGGCTAATGCGGATCGGCAGCCAGGAAATCATCCAGCACCGCGACGGGATCGATCTTGGCGGCGGACTGTTGGAAGTACTGGGGCGCACCGGACTTATCAGCCGCGAGGCGATGGCCGACCCATCGAGTAGCAGCTTTCAAGCCGGTCTAGAGCGTTACAAAACCCTAACCGATGCCACCCCAGCACTCATTTGGCTGACGACCCCGACCAATCGCCGGGAAGACCAGATCGCCGCCGGGCGGGCCTATCAGCGCCTTGCCCTCAGTGTAACGCAGGCGGGCCTTGCGCTGCACCCGATGAGCCAACTTCTGCAGGAATACCCAGAAATGGCCGAGGCCCAGCAGCGTCTGCTGGTTGCGCTTGGCCACCGCGCCCCGGAACAGGTTCAGATGCTGGCCCGGATCGGCTATGGTCCCACCACCCCCCCCGCCCCTCGGCGCGACCCGGCATCGCTGATCGTCGCTGGGCCGAAACTATCGATGGCTTTCTGATGACCGAGACCCCGCCCCCACTCGTCTTTCAAACCCTCAATGAAATCGGGATTATTGCCCAATTGGCGGGGCGGCGGTTTGAACAGGTCATGCCGCTGGGCATGAGCCTTGCCCAGTTCACCGCCCTCAACCATCTGGTGCGGATGGGCGACGGGCGCAGTTTGGTCCGCATGGCCAGCGCGCTTCAGGTGACCAAAGCCAGCATGGGGGAGGTCGTGCGCAAACTCGCCGAAAAAGCGCTCGTGACAATCACCCCCGACCCAGAGGATCGGCGCGGTAAGAAGGTTTACTTGACCGACGCGGGACGGGAGGCCCGCGCGGCGGCGATTACCGCGCTAGGCCCCGATATGACGCGCCTCACCGAAGCCTTTGGGGACGCCTTTTTCACCGACCTTCTGCCGAGGCTCGCCGAGCTGCGCCGCTGGCTGGATCGCGCGCGGGACGCCGGACCCGCCAATGGTGCCGCTTAGAGCCGCGCACCTTAATTCTGGCGCGGCTCTATAAGCCGCCATTGCGGCGG
>CAZNVY010000091.1:7541-12477 GCA_964576605.1 uncultured Elstera sp.
AGGGCGCGGATGCGCCCGCCCGGCAAGGGCCAAAAAATAACTTAGAGCATCGGGCATCCTATTGGACGCGCGATGCTCTAAGCAGCTTCCGGGCGGTCGCAGTTAATCATCCACGGCACACCGAATTTATCGGTGAACATGCCAAAGCGCAAAGCCCAGAAGGTTTCGGCAATCGGCATCGTCACCGTACCGCCCGCCGACAGGGCGGCGAACAGGCGTTCCGCCTCCTCGATGCTCGCCGTATTCAAGGAAACGGTAAAGCCGCTATAAGAAATCTCGCCCGGCCCCATCCAATCCGAGGCCATGAACAGCGTATCCTGATAGGTCAGACCAGCGTGCATCATCTTGTGCCGCCACTCTGGTGCAACCTCAGCCTCGGCGGGGGTGCCCGCGAACGGGTAGAACCTCGGCGTCACGCCCAGGGCTTCGCCATAGAAGGTCATGGCCTCCTGGCAGGTGCCGCCGAACGTCAGATAAACGGTAATGCCCACGGGAACCTCCGAACAAAAAGGAAACTTTCGCCACCCTAGCGCGTTTCCCCTTCGTTCGCAAGCAATCCTACGCCTGTTTCGCCGCGATGATGCCCCGGGATGGCGCGGGTGGTGGTGAATTTCTCCTCCAGCGTCGCACCGTCGCCGATGCGGATGGCGCGGGCGAGCAGGCCGAGGTCTTCGTGCAAACGGCCCAGCATTTCCAGCACCGCCTCGCGGTTATTCAGGAACACATCGCGCCACATCACCGGGTCGGAGGCGGCGATGCGGGTAAAATCGCGAAAACCACCCGCCGAATATTTGATCACTTCCTGCTGCATATGCTCTTCAAGGTCGGTGGCGGTGCCGACGATGGTATAGGCGATAAGGTGCGGCAGGTGGGAGGTGATGGCGAGCACCCGGTCGTGATGCTCGGCGCTCATGATCGTCACGCGGCTGCCAACGGCTTCCCAGGCGGTTTGCAGTCGGGCCACCGCCGCCGGGTTCGCCCCCTCGGCGGGGGTCAGAATACAGTGGCGCCCGTCAAACAGTTCGGCAAAGCCCGCAGCAGGGCCGGAATGTTCGGTCCCGGCAATCGGATGCCCGGCGATAAAATGGACGTGCAGCGGCAGTACCGGCGCCACATCGCGGATCACCGCCTGCTTGACCGAGCCGACGTCGGTAACGATGGCCCCGTCAGTCAGATAGGGTGCCAGCTTGGCCGCGACCTTCCCGCACGCGCCGACCGGCACGCAGAGCACGACCAAATCGGCCCCGGCGGCGAGCGCCGGGTCATTCCCCGCCTCATCCACAATCCCCAAGCGCAAGGCTTCGTCGATATGATCCGGCGTATGATCGAAGGCAACGATCTGCTTCGCTACCCCGGCCCGGCGCAGGGCGAGCGCGAAGGAACTGCCGATCAGCCCAATCCCTGCAATCAACACCCGCTCGAAGGGGGCAACCCCAGCACTCATGCCGCTAGAAACTCCGTAATCAGGCGCAGGCACTCCTGCAACTCCTCTTCCGGGCCGATGGAGATGCGCAGGGAATGCGCCAAACCGTAAGAGTGCATCTTGCGGATCAACACCCCCCGCTCCGACAGATAGGCCCAAGCGTCCGCCGCCGTCTTGCCGGGGGTATCCGGGAAGCGCACCAGAATGAAGTTCCCGGCGCTGGGGGCGACATTTAGCCCCAAGGCGGTCAGCTTTTCCGTCATCCAGGGCAGCCAGGCTTCGTTATGGGCGCGGGAGCGGGCGAGGAAATCGCTATCTTCGACGGCAGCCACCCCGGCAACCTGGGCCGCCAGGCTGACATTGAACGGCCCACGCACGCGGTTCAGCACGTCGGCCACCGGGGCCGAACAATAGGCCCAACCGAGACGCAGGGCGGCCAGAGCGAAAATCTTCGAGAACGTGCGCAGCATCACGACATTCGCGAACTTTTCGACGAGGTCGATGCCCGCCGTGTAATCGTTGCGCCCTTCCGCATATTCGGCATAGGCGGCGTCGATGATCAGCAGCACATCAGACGGCAGCCCGGCGTGCAGGCGCGCCACCTCCGCCGCCGAGATATAGGAACCGGTCGGATTGTTCGGGTTGGCGAGGAAGACGACGCGCGTGCGCGGCGTGACCGCCGCCAGCATAGCATCGACATCGGTGCGCAGCGCGGTTTCCGGCGCGGCCACCGGCGTTGCCCCGACGGCCTTGGCGCCGATGGGATACATCAGGAAGCCGTGCTGGCTATAAAGAACCTCGTCCCCCGGACCCGCATAGGATTTCAGCAGCAGGGCGATGAGTTCGTCCGACCCGGCACCGCAAACGATGCGGGCGGCATCCAGGCCGTGCTTCTTCGCCAACGCCTGCCGCAGCGCCGTGCTGCCGCCGTCCGGGTAGCGGTGCAACTCGCCCGCCATCGCCGTCAGCGCGGCCATCGCCGCCGGGCTGGGGCCAAGCGCGCCTTCGTTGGAAGAAAGCTGCTTTAGGGTCACCGTTGCCCCAATCTGATTGGCACCGCTGACATAGGCGGCAATATCCAAAATACCGGGGCGCGGAACGGGGGCCTTGCTCATGATCTCTGCTTTCTATGTCGATGACTAAAAATTACTTGCGCCGCAACGGCATCGGATAGCCGCCGATGACCCGTGGTTGGCCGATTTCTTCGGGATTATCGCGGTGGAGCGCTAAGAGGCGCGGGTCATCGTCGGTCACAAACCCTTCCACCTCGATCAGATGCAGGCCCGGCAGGCCGGGCTTATCCAGCTGATCGGTAATCCAATCCACCGTGAATCCCGCCGCCCCAACGCGCGATAGCAAACGGGTTCGGCTGATTTCCTTCAAGGTTTCCATGACCAGAAAACTGCGGTCCTCGCCCGACGCTTCCAGCGGTGCCCGCGCAATCACCAAGGCCGAGGGGCCATTCGCGGCACCATAGGCAGGCAGGCGGGCAACAATGCGCGGCGTATGATCATCGGCCTGCTGCACATATTGCCACCAAGGGTCCGAATCGCCTTCCTGCGGCCAGGGCAGCACCCCCAGCATCGCCGGATCGTCGCTGACCGCGCGCAAGACCGACCCCGCCGACAGATGCACCGTCACCGTCGGCAGCACGCCGAATTGATCGCGCGCCAAATCCCAATAGGTGCCGTCCCCGTCGGGCAGATAGACGGCAATTCCAAACTTGCCCTGGATCATCGTCATCCCCCCGATGATCTCGCGCCAAATGCGGGCCACGGTGCCGAAAGGCAGGCTGCCCTGATGCCGCGCCGCCAGCCGCCGTAGAATATCCGCCTCACGCGCCGGACGCAGGAAGGTGGGATTGGCCCCGCGCTTGGCACTGCCCACTTCCGCGACAATTTCTGCCCGGCGCATCAGCAGATCATGGATCTGGGTATCCAGCCGGTCGATTTCTTCCCGCAAGGCCGCCAGCCGCTGCGGGGCCGCATCGGTCGGAGGAAAAGAGGGGCTATCACCGGCGTCAGTCATCCTAGGCTCGCTCGCATAAAATTCGTCCGCCCGACCCTAGCGCGCAGCGTCGGACGGCGGAAGAGGGTATCGGCCTATCGCCCCATGATGCAGGGCCGCTACCCGCATGGCCCGAAACGCAGAAAACCCCGCATCGCTGCGGGGTTTTCTGAAATTTGGTGCCCAGAAGAAGACTCGAACTTCCACGCCTTGCGGCACAGGTACCTGAAACCTGCGCGTCTACCAATTCCGCCATCTGGGCAACGTCTTGGTGAAGGGGTTTCTAAAGAACCCCCGCCCCGGTGTCAACTGACTGTCATAGATAAAATGCGCAGGCTTACCAATTAACCCAGCTTCATCAAAGCAACCCCGCGCGCCGATAGTCGCGCCCAAGCGGCTTCGAGCGAGCCGTTCAGGTCGATCGCCCGGCAGGCATCTTGGAAAACCCGCACGCGAAAGCCCTGTCGGGCGGCATCTTCGGCGCTCCAGGCCACACAGAAATCGGTCGCAAGGCCAACGCAATCAACGTGCCGCACGTCGCGGTCCCGCAGATACGCCCCCAGCCCGGTCACCGTCCCATCCGCCTCAGCAAAGGCCGAATAACTATCCACCCCCGCGCGAAAGCCCTTGCGGATAATTAGGGCCGCGTGCGGGATCGACAGGGCGGGATGAAACTCCGCCCCTGGCGACCCTTGCACGCAATGATCCGGCCAAAGGGTTTGCAGCCCATAGGGAAAATCCACTTCCTCGAACGGCTGGCGGCCCGGATGTTGACTGGCAAAGGACTGATGGTTCGCCGGGTGCCAATCTTGGGTCAGCACGACCAGATCGTAATTCTGGGCCAGTCGGTTAATCGGACCGACGACCTCGTCGCCTTTCGGGACGGCCAGCGCCCCCCCTTCGCAGAAATCGCGCTGCACATCGGTGACGATCAGGACCCGGCCGCTGCTTTCCCGCATTATTGATCCAATCCTAAAACGTCGATCATCGAATAGCGCCCCGGCGCGCGGCCCGAACACCAGAGCGCGGCCCGCACCGCCCCAGCAGCGAAAATATCGCGGCTCTGGGCCTTATGGGTCAATTCGATCCGCTCCCCCTGGCCTGCGAAGATAGCAGTATGATCGCCGATCACATCGCCGCCGCGCAAGGTGGCAAAGCCAATGCTGCCCGGCGGGCGCGGCCCGGTAAACCCGTCGCGGCTGCGCACCGATTGATCGGCCAGATCAATCCCGCGCCCGCGCGCGGCGGCCTGCCCCAAGGCGAGCGCGGTCCCCGACGGCGCATCCACCTTATGCCGATGATGCATTTCAACGATTTCGATATCCCAATCGATATCAAGGCTGCGCGCCACCCGTTCCACCAGGGCCGAGAGCAGCACGACCCCCAGGCTCATGTTCGGGGCTTGCAGAATGGGAACGGACAGCGCGGCAACGGCCAGGGCTTCCTCGGCGGCCTCATCCAGCCCGGTGGTGCCGACCACCAGCGCCGTCCCATGGTCGGCAGCCA
>CAZNVY010000092.1:0-12326 GCA_964576605.1 uncultured Elstera sp.
GGGATCGTGGCGGCTTCGGCGGCGGCGGTTTTGACCGGGGTGGCCCGGCAGGGGATCCCGGCGAAGGCACCGTGAAATGGTTCAATGCCACCAAAGGCTTCGGCTTCATCACGCCGGATTCGGGCGGGAAGGATGTTTTCCTACACGCCTCCGTGCTGCGCCGCGCCGGTTTGGTCGATGTGCAGCCGGGTCAGCGCGTCCGCTTCTCCTCGATTGAACGCGACAAGGGCCCGGAAGCCCGCACCCTGGAACTGGATGGCGAAGCCCCGGCTCCCAGCGGCGACGCTTACTAAACTCCGTCTGTATCACGCGCTGTAGGACTGAATAGTCTTTCAGGGCGTGCTAAGGTTGGACCCTGCCGATACTGATCGGCAGGGTTTTTCTTTTGCTGCGGATTGCCCATGCTGCCCCGTTTGACGCGCCGATCCTTGCTGACTGCCGGTCTTGCCGCCGGGACACTGGCTTTTCTACCGCGCGGGGCCACAGCCCAAACCGACGCCGCGCCGCTGACCGACGGGCCGGAACTCTACCCGGGCGAACGGGCGCTGGCGGAGGCTGCCGCTAAGGAGGGCGTCGTCATCTCCGCCAATACCGCCCTCGGCTGGGCCAATTGGGGCGCGGTGGTGCGGGCGTTCGGGCAGCGTTACCCCGATGTGCCGCTGGTCTATTCCGACCTTGGCTCGACCGCGACCGTCACCCAGCTTGACCGGCTGCGGGAGCGCCCGCCCGCCGATACGGCCTATTTCTACTCCCTGGTCGCGCTCGATGCCGCCAGCCGGGGGCTGCTGGCGCCGCACCGCCCGGTCAACCTCGACCGGTTGCCGGGGGCGGCTAAGGATGCCGAAGGCCTTTGGGTCGGCGTGCATACCCTGCCGATTGCCTTCGTCGTCAATCGCAAACTGGTGAAGAGCCTGCCGCGCACCTGGGCCGATCTGCGCAAGCCGGAATTTAAGGGCGCGATCACCTACCCCGACCCGCAGACGACCACCGTCGGCCTGACTCTGGCCTTTGCCGCCAATATCGCGGCGGGCGGCAGCCTCGATTCGGTGCGGCCGGGGCTTGAGTATTTCACCGCGTTGCATAAGACCGGCAACGTCCAGCGCATCGACCCCGGCTCCGCCCAAACCCGCTTCCTGCGCGGCGAAATCCCGGTGTGGATTACCTTTGAGGCCGATGGGCTGCGCGTGAAACATCTCGACGGGATGGACGAAGCCGAGATCATTCTGCCCGCCGACGGCACCGCCAGCGCCGCCTATACGCTCTCCCTGGTCAAAAACGCCCGCAATGCGCCGGGCGGCAAACTATGGATGAATTTTGCGCTGACCGAGACGGCCCAGCGCCTGTTCGCCGAAGGCTTCGTGCGCCCGATCCTGCCGAACCTCACCCTGCCCCCCGACCTCGCCCCCCGCTTCGCGCCACTGCCGCCGCGCAGCGACATCGTCGATAGCCTGCGGGCGACGCTGCGCAAGGCGGATATTGACCGGGCGTGGCCGAAGCTGTGAAGGACGACCGTCAGGGGCTTTGCCCCTGAGCCCCAGCCAAGGGACCCGTCCCTTGGCAATCCCGTTTCTACTTGAAAGAGTTTCAGGCTTCTCATCAGAAACCCGGTTTCTTAAGGGGCGGCCGCCCCTTAAGCGGAGTGCAGCGGCAGCGCCTCTGCTCAAACCTCACTCCGCCAGAAGCTCCCACACGCTGCCGTCCATTGGCGCGCGGTCGATTTGGGCGCGGTGCCAGAGGGCGTAAAACAGCAACGACCAGAGGGCGAAGCCCGCGTGCTTTTCCGTCGAATGCGCCAGGGCGGCGACGCGCTCCGGTCGGGCGATCTCGGCAAGGCACGGTTGGCGGGCGAGCAGCGGGCCAAGGCGCGCGCCTTCGGCGGTTAGCCACGTCCCGACCGGTACGGTGAAGCCCTTCTTGCGGCCCAAAGCGTCGGCCTGCGGTAAGCGCTTTTCCAGCAGGCGGCGCAGGATCCATTTGCCCTTGCCGTCGCGGACTTTCAGCGTATCGGGCAGGCGGAACCCGGCGGCGACAACGGCGGGATCAAGGAAGGGCGTGCGCCCCTCCATCCCGTTGCGCATCAGGCAGCGGTCGAGCTTGGTCAGCAGATCATGGGGCAGCCAATCGGTGCAATCCACCGCCTGGGCGGTTTGCAGGCGGGTGCGCCCTGGGGTTGCCGCATGGATTTCCGCCGTGGCGATACCGTCGCGCCACGCGCCGCCCTCGTTGCGCAGCACCCCCAGCCGGGCGAACGTTCCCTTGCCGCGCAGCACTTTCCCGCCCAGCCACCAGGGCCGCATCACCGACCGATAGCGCCCGTAGCCGCCGAAAATCTCGTCGCCGCCCTCGCCGGTCAGCACGACTTTCAGCGACTGCCGGGCGGTTTGCGCCAGCAGGAAGGTCGGCAGCGTCGCATAATCGGCGGCGGGATCGTCCATCGCCACCGCCACGCGCGGCAACAGCGCCCAAAAGTCGCGCGCGCCGAACCCAACCTCGTTGAACTCCGCCCCGCAGGCAGCAGCGACCGCGCGGGCGGCGGCGCGTTCGTCGGCGGCGGCCCCGTCAAATCCCACGGTGAAGCATTGGACCGGGCCGGGATGCACGTCGCGCATATAGCTCAGCACCAGCGCCGAATCGATGCCGCCCGACAGGAACAGGCCGTAGGGAACGTCGGACCGGCAATGGACGCGCACGCTATCGGCCAAGGCCTGATCCAACCGGTCGAGCGCGGTTGCCTCGTCGATCGTCTCCGGCCCGCCATCGGGCAGCGCGGCGCGGCGGTTGCGCTCGGTAATGCGGCCATCGACGGCGACGAGGGTTTCGCCGGGCAGCAGGCGGAACACGCCCTCGAACATCGTTTCGGTGCCCGTGGTGAACTGCATTTGCAGCAGTTCATCGCGGGCGCGGGGGTTGAGGCGCGGGGCGATCCAACCGCTGGCGAACAGCGCCTGCGGTTCGGAGGCGAAGATCAGCCCCTCCGCCACCTCGGCATAATACAGCGGCTTAATGCCGAACGGGTCGCGCGTCAGCACCAGCCGCCCATCGGCGGCGGCAATGGCCAGCGCGTACATGCCGCGCAACGGATCGGCATAGGCGAGGCCCTGGCGACGGAAGAGATGCAGCGGCGGTTCGCAGTCGCTGGTCGTGGTGAAGGTGACCTGCCCAGCCAGATCGGCGCGCAGTTCGATATAATTATAAACCTCGCCATTACCGATCAGCGTGTTGCCCGCTGGATCATGGAAAGGCTGGTCGCCGGTTTGCAGGTCAATGATCGACAGGCGCCGGTGCGCCAGGGCAATCGCGCCTTGTAGGTGAATGCCTTCGCCATCGGGGCCGCGATGGGCCAGCGCGTCGATCATCCGTTGCACGACCGCCCGGTCCGCGGGGGCACCACCCCGCCGCATGATCCCCGCAATGCCGCACATCAGCCCCGCCCCCCCGCTAATATCCGGTCGAAAAACTCACGATAGCGCCCAACGATGGCGGCTTTCGAGAAGTTCTGCTGTAACTGTGCGAACCCCGCCGCCGCTAAATCGCGGCCCGCGTCAGGGGCCGCAAGCGTCTCGCGCACCGCCGCCGCCAGCGCCCTGGCATCCTCTATCGGCACGAGGCGGCCAGAGACTTTATCCGCGATCAACGACGCTGGCCCTGCGGAGGCCGCCGCGATCACCGGGCAGCGCTGCGCCCAGCCTTCCAGCACCACATTGCCAAGCGGTTCGTGCCGCGACGGCACCAGCAGCGCATCGACCGAAGCCAGCAGCGCCGGACCATCCGCCCGCCAGCCGAGAAAGCGCACACGGTCGGCCACGCCCAGGCGGTCAGCCTGCGCCCTTAGCGCCCCGTCGTCCGGCCCTTCCCCGGCGATCAACAGGGTTGCCCCGGGGATTTCTGGCAGGGCCGCCAAGGCCACGTCGAAAGCCTTATTCGGGTGCAGCCGCCCCAGCAGCAGCAGCAGGGGGCCGTCGCGGTCGGTCAGCGTTGCGCGCGGCAGCGGTGCAGCATTCTGCGGTTCGACGAAATTCGGCAGATAGACCACCCGATCCGCCGGGAACCCTTGGTCGCGCAGCCAGCGGCAAATATCCTCAGTATTGCCGACCAGATAATCGCAGCGGCGATAGTATTTCGGATCGTAATAGCCGCCCAAGCGCGCCACCAAGCGGGTCCGCGCCGTGGGACGGGCGAAGCGCGTCGCGCGGTTCATCCAGGTCAGCAGAATATCGGCCTCGCGCGCCAATCGGGTAAGGCCGCGCCGGGTGGAAAGGTCGAAGAAGCCGCCAAAGGGCAGCGTTTCCACCGCAACGCCGCCCTGGCGTAAGCGCGCTTCCCGCGCCGCATCGGGCCGAATCACCACGCGCTGATCCACCCCAGCGCCAGTAAAGGCGATGGCGAGCCGCTCGAAAAACGCCTCCGCCCCACCATGCTTGGCCCCGGCCATCGCTTGCAGTAGGCGCATTAGCGCGGCTCCAGCAAGGTTTCGATGTCGGCGGCCATATCATCCCATCCCCAAGTGCCCTGGCAGGCCAGCGCCGCCCGATGCTGGGCCAACCACAGCCTATCGTCGCGCAGCAGATCAAGAACCCGCCGGGCCATCGTGGTATCATCCGTCGCCACGAACCCGGTTTGCCCATCGCGAACACGTTCCGGTAACGATCCGATCGCCCCAACCACGGCAGGAAGCCCCAGGGCTTGTGCTTCGGCAACGGCAAAGCAGAAGGTTTCGTTACGATCCCCCCCATACAACATAAGGCGCGCCGCCCGCAAAACTGGGATGAGATCGGCCCGCGACACGGGGTCGCGGCAGATCACGCCCTGGTCGGCCATGCCGCGCGCCTTCGCCAGGACTGCCGCCATCGCTTGCTGGTGACGATCCGCCGCACCTTGATACGTTGCTGAACCGGAATAGATTAAAAACCGCGCCTGGGGTACGTGCGGATGCACCTGCGTCGCCCATAGATCGAGCAACCGATCCAAGCCACGCAGAGGGTTGGAGGTGAAGATCGCCACGGGCGGTGGCGGCGCGCGCGGCGTTTTATCCTGCCGAAACCCTTCCGCAACCCCATAGGCCAAAATTTTTCGTCCCCCGTCCGGTGCCCACCCCGGGTAGGTGCTGGCGTGATACGCCCCGGAAAAAAGGATTGTCGGTCGCGTCCGCCACAGCGGCCAGAGGTACCGGGCCTTCAACAGGTAAGAAGCCGGATTGTGCACCCAGAAAACACGGCGGCGGGCCTCAGGACAGGCGGCGATCAGGTGATGGGAACGGTTGGCGATATAGAGATCGGCGGTCGCAGGAATACCGTCGGCAATCGGCTTCCAGCTCACTCCACGCACTGTTACGGGATCAGAACAACGAGTTAGCGCCGTAACGGCATGACCACGCGCGGCCAGCGCCTCGATCAACCCGACCACCGCCCCCTCCGCCCCGCCCAGCGGGCCAGTATCAGGACTAGTGCCATCGAAGGGCACGCCGTCATCGGTCAATAGAATCCGCGCCATCAGCGCCCCCGTGCCAGCAAATCTTCGGCCGCAGCGAGCGCGCGCGCCACCGGCAGATCGTCCATCATCTGATGAACGAAACCGGGATCCTGCTTCAGTCGTGCCCAATGGGCCGGGTAGGGGCGATCGGTGGTGACGAAAGCCGTCGGTCCCCGCCCCGGCCACGGCCCATAAAGATCAGGGGGGCTGGGACCAAAGAGTCCGAGAGTCGGCACCCCAGCGGCGGCCGCTAGATGCATCAGGCCGCTATCATTGCCAATATAAAGCCGGGCCAGCGTTAGCGCGGCCCCGACGGCACGTAAATCCCCAAGGGCGAACCCGTCCTCGGCCTGGGGAAGGGCGGCGAAAAGCGGCGCGGCGGCAGAACGTTCCGCCGGTGCCCCGATCAACAGGATCCGCGCCCCGGCCAAGCCCCCCCCAGCCCCGGTCAAAGCCTGCGCCAATTCGGCAAACCGGTGCAGCGGCCATTGTTTGCCGATAAAATTTGCCGTCGGGCCAAGAATCAGGAGCGGGCGGTCCGTCAATGCCAACCGCGCCTGCACCGCCTGTCGGAGGGGTTCGGACAGCCAGAGGCGCGGGGCTGGAATTAGATCGAACCCGAAACAAGCAGCTAACTGCTCCACACGATGCCCGCCCCCCGGTGGACTACGCCAGCGCTGAACCCGCCCGGCGCGCAGAGCATAGCCTAAGAGCGACCCCCGCAGGTCGATCACCCGGTCCCAACGACGCCCAACCACCCGTCGCCAAAGGGAAAACCAGTGCCCGCCTCGCTTTTGTTTCGGCATCGGAATAAATTCCGCCAACCCCGGTACATCGGCAAACAGGCTTTCGACCAAAGGACCGCCCGCCACCGTTACCCGCGCGCCGGGATGGGCTGCCAGCAGCGCGCCCAGCACGCCGGTGGACAGAACCGCGTCGCCGAGACGGGTGCCGGTGATAAACAGAATCCGCATGGTCTGCGGTGTATAGGGGTTCCGGCGCTAGGCGTCCAGAATCCCGTCGAGGCCCCGGCGCAGCCCATAGAAACTGCGCACTTTGCGCACCGCCAGCAGCGTTCCGGCTACATAGGGGGTGGGGGAGCTGCCGGCCTCATGCCGAATCGTGAGCCGCTCGTCGGCCAAGCCGAACTGCGCCTCGCACGCCAGAACATACGAGGGCAGGCGTACAGAATGCACGGGGACCGAGCCGATGACGGCCCCGCGCGCCTCTTGCGGCCCCAAAATCTCGGCAATCGGTTTGGCGGTCGCGGGCAATTGCCGGGCATTATCGAGGGCTTCGGCCAGTTCGCGCGCGGTACCGCTCGGCACATCCGGCTTTTGCGGCCCGGCATAATCGATGATCTCGACATCGCCCACATAAGGCGCGGCCATCAGGGCAAAACGCTTTAGCAGCATGGCGGTGACCGAAAAATTCCCGGCGGCGGCAACGCCTAGGGACCGAGCGCGTGCCATCGCATCGATCTCGAAATAATCCTGCGCCGTTAGGCCGGAGGTGCCGATCACCGCCGAAACCCCCGCGCTGAGGGCCGACGAAACATGGGCGCGCACGGCTTGCGGCTTGGTGTAATCGACCAGAACATCGGCCCCGGCCTCCAGGGCCTCGGCAACCGTCGCGCGGATCGTCACGCCCAATGGATCGGACAGTCCGGCAACGATCCCGGCGTCTTGCCCGCAGATTCCGCGTGCCACAGCCCCGGTCAAATGCAGGTCTGGTGCGGCGGCAATCGCCTGCACCAACGCCCGCCCCACCCACCCGCTGGCCCCCGCGACGATCACCCGTATTGGTGCGGCTTCAGTCTTTACCATGCTCGTGCCCCTCGTTCCGTTCTGCCGCCGCCAGATCAGCGGGCGTATTAATGTTGAAAAATAACGGTGTTAATTCTCCTTCAAAGTCAACTGGTTTTGCCGCGGCCGCCACCAGCGCCGCCCGCAACGACCAATCTCCTGCCGCAAGACGGGCCGCCACCATCGGCGCTAACTCAACCCGCCACAGCGCACAGGTCGGCTGCCACCCGTCGGGGGTGGCCGCTACCGCCGCGCGATAGGGACCAAGCGCGGCGGATAGACGATCAAAAAGATTGATCGGCAGAAAGGGCGTATCAACCGGCACGGTAAGCACGGCCGCTACCCCCATGGCCTGCGCCCGGCAGAGAGCTGACCAAACCCCCACCAGCGGCCCCTGCCCCGGCGAGGGCAGATCGGGCACCAGTGGCCCATACTCGGCCAAGCGCGGATCGGCGGCATTGATCCAGATTGGGGAACGGCAGCGCGCGGCCACATGGGCGATCAAGGGTCGCCCCTTCAGCGGTTGCAAGGGTTTGTCGCCGCCAATCCGCCGCCCGGCACCCCCGGCCAAAATCACGGTTGCAATCCGCATCGGCCTGACGATTCCCCCTATAACTTCGCGCCCGGCGGCCTATATTAGGGCTATGCTTGACGCTGTTCATCGCGCCCCGGCCCCTTTGATCGACCCGTTCGGGCGGGCGATTACCTATCTGCGCATCTCCGTAACAGATCGCTGCGATTTTCGCTGCGTCTATTGCATGGCCGAAGATATGAGCTTTCTGCCGAAGGCCGATCTGCTGACCTTGGAGGAGCTGGAGCGGCTGGCGGGCGGGTTTATCGGCCTTGGCACCCGTAAAATCCGCCTAACCGGCGGCGAGCCGCTGGTGCGGCGGAACGTGATGCAGCTGATCGAGCGCCTGGGTGCGCGGATTGGTGACGGGCTTGAAGAATTGACCCTCACCACCAATGGATCACAGCTTGGCAAATATGCCAATGCCCTGGCCCAGGCGGGGGTGAAGCGCATCAACGTCTCGCTCGATACGCTCGATCCTGATAAATTTACGGCTCTCACCCGCTGGGGCAAGCTCGGCCCGGTGCTGGATGGGATTGCGGCCGCCAAAGCCGCAGGCATCGCCGTCAAAATCAATGCCGTCGCCCTCAAGGGGGTGAATGAGGATGAGTTCGACCGGATGATCGCCTGGTGCGGCGACGAAGGGTTCGATCTGGTGTTTATCGAGGTAATGCCGATGGGCGACATCGGCGGCGAGATGCGCCTCGATCAATATCTGCCCCTGCGCCAGGTTCGCGCCGATCTGATGGACCGCTGGACGCTGACCGAAACCGATTATCGCACCGGCGGCCCGGCCAGCTATTGGCAGGTTGGCGAAACCGGTCAGCGGTTGGGGTTCATCACCCCGCTGACGCATAATTTCTGCGAAAGCTGCAACCGGGTGCGCCTAACCTGCACCGGCACGCTGTATATGTGCCTGGGCCAGGAGGATGCCGCCGATCTTCGCGCCCCCCTGCGCGACGGGCGCGATGATGCCGGGTTAGAAGCGGCAATCCGCGCGGCGATTGCTCGCAAGCCGAAGGGCCATGATTTTATCATCGACCGCAGCCATACCGCCCCCGCCGTTCCCCGGCATATGAGCGTGACCGGCGGTTGAGAGTTTCCATGACCCGCCCGCCCCCGTCTTCCGGCACGCCTCGGCTGGCCTTCGTCGCCTCCGATGCCGAGCCGGCCCAAGAAGCGCTTGCCCGTCTGACCGAAAAATACGGCCAGGCCGACCCGTGGGACGCCGATGTCGTCGTTGCCCTCGGCGGCGATGGGCTGATGCTGGAAACCCTACACAGCCATCTCGACCGCAATATTCCAATCTATGGGATGAACCGGGGATCGGTCGGCTTTCTGCTGAATGAGTATAACGCGAGCAAGCTGCACCAGCGCATCGCCGCCGCCCAACGCGTTACGCTGCATCCCTTGCGAATGCGGACCACGCGGCGCGACGGTAGCACGCGCGATGCGCTGGCGATCAACGAGGTCTCCTTACTGCGCCAAACCCGGCAGGCGGCCAAACTCCGCATCATTATCGATGGGGTCGAGCGGCTGCCGGAGTTGATTTGCGACGGGCTGCTGATCGCCACCCCCGCCGGTAGCACCGCTTATAATCTGTCGGCGCATGGACCGATCGTCCCCTTGGGCGCGGGGGTGTTAGCCTTGACCCCGATCAGCCCCTTCCGCCCCCGCCGCTGGCGCGGGGCGCTCTTGCCGCACACGGTTTCGGTTACTTTCGAGATTCTGGAAGCCGATAAACGCCCGGTCAGCGCGGTTGCCGATTATACCGAAGTACGCGATGTCGTGCGGGTGGACGTGCGGGAAGATCGTTCCCTAGGGCTTACCCTATTGTTCGACCCGGATCATACGCTGGAGGAACGGATCCTGAAGGAACAGTTTCTACCATAGCCGCCGTGCAGCTTTGGAAATGGTCGCCCTGGTGCCCCCGTGCCAGGATAGGGAATGCCCGCACCCGTTCCCAATCCGGCATTCCCCGGACCGTATTTTCCCCAATGACCGCGCCACGCACCCGCCCCAGCCGGACGGAGACCGCCAAACGCCTGACAGTGACCCTAGGATTGGGGGCGGTCGGCGGCATTCTGTTTTATCTGCTGCATTTGCCACTGGCTTTTATGATCGGGGCCTTGGTGGTCGTGACCATCGCTGCCGTGGCCGGTGCCCCCGTCCAAGCAGCCCCACGCCTGCGCGTCGCCATGGTCTCGGTCCTGGGGGTGATGCTGGGCAGCGCCTTCCGCCCCGATATGATCGATCAAATGGCCGCCTGGGCGGTTTCGCTGCTGTGGCTGGTGCCGCTGATCGCGCTGACCGTTTGGGCTGGAAAACTTGCCCTGCAGCGCTGGGCGGGGTTGGATCCGATCACGGCCTATTTCGCCTCGGTCCCCGGTGGATTGATGGAAATGACCATGATCGGCGGGGCCGAGGGGGGCGACGAAAAGCGCCTGTCGCTGCTGCACGCGCTGCGCATCGTCATCGTCGTGCTCATCCTGCCGTTCTGGTTTCGCTTCACCACCGGCTATGTTAGCCCCAGCATTAGCCTATCGCTATCGGCTTGGCCGCCGCTGGTCGATCTTGGGCTATTGGCGCTCTGTGCGCTGCTTGGCTATCCGGTCGCCCGCCTCTGCCGCCTACCCGCCCCCCAATTGACCGGCGCGATGCTACTATCGGCGGCGGTGCATCTTGCTGGCCTGACCCAATCCGGCCCGCCCGTGCTGCTGATCGCCTTGGCGCAAACAGTGATTGGAGCCAGTCTAGGGGCGCGGTTCCGCAATACGCCGACGCAGTTTTTCGCGCGCACCTTCGTCACCGCCTTGGGCTTGACCCTGCTGATGTTGGCGATCTGCCTGATTGTCGCCTGGGCCGTCCACGCGTTAACCGGCCTGCCCTTCATCTCAGCCGTATTGGCCTTCGCCCCAGGGGGGTTGGCGGAGATGAGCTTGATCGCGCTCTATCTTGGCGGGGATACTGCCTATGTCGCGGCCCATCACATTGTGCGCATCACGCTGGTCGTTTTATTGGTACCACCCTCCTATAAACTGCTGAAGCGGCTGGTCCCAGCTTGGCTGGCACCACCGCCGAAATAATTCTATCCGGGGGCTTTGCCATGACCACCGCTCTTGCCCGTCCGCCGCGATGGCTGCTGCTTGCCTGGGCAATCGCGGCCCTGGTGCTAACCGCGCGGGCCGGACTTTATCCGGCGGCGATGACCGGCGATGAGATTTGGTTCACCGAAAGCGCCTATCAATTCCTGGCCAGCGGAACCCCAAAGCGGTTGATCCATGCCGATGCGGTCGGCAGCGCCACCGCCGATTTTCTGCCGCCGGTGGTGATGCTGCTGCAAGCGGCCACCCTGGCGGTTTTTGGGATCAGCGCCTTTGCCGTTGGGCTACCGAGCGTGTTACTGATGCTGCTTGCCTCGCTGTTGGTTTATACCGTTGCCCGCCGGGCTGGGGCCACGCCAGAAATGGCGGGGCTGGCCGCGCTCGCGGTTTTCGGGGCGCAGACGATCCTGCGCGGGGCGCTCTATGTCCGCTATGAGGGGGCGGTTTTGGTCGCCTTCCTGGGCTTTCTGGCGCTCGTACCGGTGACCGGGCGCGGGGCAGCGCTAGCGCGGGGCGGCTTGGTCGGGATCGCCGGGTTGGCCTATTACCCGACGGCCCCTGTCGTCGGGCTTACAGCGCTGCTGATCGAAACCGGGGCGCTGCGGCTCTTTGCCTCCCATCCCTCCCGACGCACCCTGGGCTGGACCGCCCTGGGGTTTTGCCTGGCGCTGGGGCCGTTCCTTGCTTATGTCGCGCGCTATCCAACGGAATTTACCGCGCAAATTCTGGCGAATGGGGCACAGAATTACGGTACCGCCGAACTGCTGCGCCGCTTTGCCGATCCGAGCTTCTGGCAAGGCCAACGGGAGACCCTGCCGGAAATCTTGGCCTTGATCCTGGGGGGAAGCTTGGCTGCCCTGCTGCCGGGGCGGCGGGCGTGGGCCGGGGCGATTGCCCTGATGGCCCTGCCGGCGCTGCTTTACCCCTTCAACCCCCGGCTCTTGGGCCTGTCGGTCGCACTGTTCCTGTGCCTTGCGGCCCTATGGGCCAGCCAGACGGGGGGGATGCGGCCACTTGCCCGACTGGGGCTGGGTCTCGGCGCGCTGGGCGGCGCGGCGATGCTGGGGCTGATGGCCCTGGTCGGTCTTCGCCAGGCGGAGGGGCGCGATGGGGCCGCCCTGGGGCCGCGGCTGAAACCCTATCTGACCGCACCGGGCGCGATTGCTGCCGACCAGCGCGCTTGGTTAGCCCTGCGCCGGGATTTTCCAGAGCGGGAGTTTCTGCACGCGCTACCGTCTTGGGCACCGCCGCAGGTGAGTGTCTTCGAGGCGGAAGCGCTGCGCGATCCGGGTGCCCCCATCGCCTACGCCCTGCTCCAAACCGAGATTGCAGAAGCAAGCCTGGCGCGCGCGCCGGCGCTGGCGGCGGCCCGACGCG
>CAZNVY010000093.1:0-12074 GCA_964576605.1 uncultured Elstera sp.
CATCACCAACCAACGCGAAACCGTCGTGGCGTGGGATCGCACAACCGGCGAAGCCGCACACAACGCCATTGTGTGGCAAGATCGCCGCACCGCCGACCTTTGCGCCGCCCTAACGCGCGACGGGCACACGGTGGAAGTGCAAGCCCGCACCGGGTTGCGGATCGATTCTTATTTTTCCGCGACCAAGATTGCCTGGATTCTCGATCACGTCCCCGGCGCACGGGCCGAGGCCGAGGCGGGGAAACTAGCGTTCGGGACGGTCGATAGCTTTCTTCTTTGGCGTTTGACCGGCGGCGCGGTGCACGCCACCGATGCCACCAATGCCGCCCGCACCAATCTGCTCGATATTCATTCCGGCACTTGGTCTGAGGCGCTGTTAGACCTGTTCCAGGTACCGCGTGCGGGCTTGCCGACAGTGTTGGATTCTGCCGCCCATTTCGGCGTGACCGACCCCCGGCTGCTGGGCGCGGCGGTCCCCGTTCTAGGCATCGCCGGGGACCAGCAAGCCGCCCTGGTCGGCCAGGCTTGTTTTACCCCTGGAATGCTGAAATCCACCTATGGCACTGGCTGTTTTGCCCTGCTTAATACCGGCGGACAGGCGGTGATCTCGCGCAATCGATTACTGACCACCATCGCGTATCAACTGGACGGCCAGCGAACCTATGCGTTGGAAGGGTCCATCTTCATTGCCGGGGCCGCGGTGCAATGGCTGCGCGACGGGCTACAGATCATCACCGCCGCCAGCGAGACGGGCGCTTTGGCCGCCGCCGCCGCTGAGGAAGAAGAGGTCTATCTGGTGCCCGCCTTCACCGGCCTTGGTGCCCCCTATTGGGATAGTACGGCCCGTGGCGCGATCTACGGTCTAACGCGCAAGACGGGCCGGGCCGAACTGGCCCGCGCGGCGCTTGAAGCCGTCGCGTATCAGACCCGCGACTTACTCGAAGCGATGCAAGCCGATTGGCCGAGCGCCCAGTCCGGCGATACCGTGCTGCGCGTCGACGGCGGCATGGTTGCCAGCGACTGGACGCTGCAATTCCTGGCCGATCTGCTGGCCGCTCCGGTGGACCGGCCGGTGATCCTGGAAACGACCGCCCTGGGGGCAGCCTATTTGGCCGGGCGACAGGCGGGGATTTACCCCGATCTCGACGGGTTTGCCCAGGCCTGGGCGCGTGACCGGCGCTTCACCCCCGCCATGCCAGAGGCCGTGCGCGCCCGGAAATATTCCGGCTGGCAGGATTGCGTGCGGCGCACGCTTTCGGTTTCGAGCTAACCTGTCGCCCTACCCTGGGAGCCGAAGGCGCTGGCGCGCCTCAATATGCTGTTTTTCGGGGGGCCGGTGGTCGGGATCGATATCCAACCCCAAGCGGCGCTCGGCATATGATAAAAGGGCTTCCCGAACCGTCAGGCGCAGACACCCCTCGACCATGCCATAGTCACGCTCGATAGCCGCCCGCTGCGGCGCGGTCAACCGCCGGTGCGGCACGATTTCCAGCAGAACCAGTTGATGCCACAGCCGATCCTGCGCCGGGTCGGCCTCCGCAGGCGCTTGGTCCGTTACGGTCAGCAGACGACCAAGAACGAAATCCTTAAACACCCCATCGCGGCGACACCAGGCGCGGGCGTGCCAACGAAATCCATCAAAAGCCAGGGCGTGCGGCTCGATCCATCGATCACTCGGCACCGCCGATGTCATGGACTGATACCGAACCGCTAAAGCTTGCCGCTGGTGAATAGCCACCACCACCGCGCGCAGAATTTCCGGTGGGACCGCCCGCCTGGGGGTTGGGACCGTCGCAAAATTGGGCAAATCATCGGGCGATAGACCGGCATCGGCCACGATCCCATCGGCGGCCAGACGCAGCCAAGCAAGATAATTATCGCTATCCGGTGTCAGCACTACGGGCCGAAAGCCAGGGGCGGCGCGATAGCATTTGCCGCTTTTGTCGTACTGCAGATTGTCGGGGGCCAAACTCTGATAGCGGGTCAAGTCGCCGGAGGCTTGATTGATGGAAATGCCAAACCGCCCCATCAGATCGGATCGGTTGACGGTGCCGCCCCAATACAACCGGAATTCGATGAACTCTAAGCGATGCCGGACCCCCCAGCGCAATCCAGACGATTCTTCTGGCCCGATCATCGGAATCCCCATTGACTCAACCCCAATCTTAATCCACCTTGGGATGCGATCAAAATTTGGATGGGATTATTTTTTAAGCCCATCAATTCTCTCGACCCGTCTGATTTCAGGATGGACATCATGTTGCCGCAAGTATCCTTGCCAATCAAGCGGCGCGGCCTTTTGGCGGGTCTGACCGGCATTGTCGGCGGCCTGATTGCCACGCGCGCTGCCCCCGCCCCGGTGCCGATTCTACTGTTGGAAACACCAATCGCGGGCACCGCCTATTACGATGCGGCGCGGCTGCTAACCGGGCTTGCGGCAGGACAGAGGCTGACCCTGCGTCGACAACCGGACAATCCCTATGATGCGCTAGCAATCGAAATCCTTGTTCCTGGTCAGGGTAAGCTTGGGTACGTGCCGCGCCTTCACAATCAACCGCTCGCCCGGTTGATGGATGCGGGCAAAATCTTACACGCAGACATAGTGCACCTCTCCCAAACCAGATGGGAGAAACTATGGGTCCAGGTTTGGATGGCGGGGTGAGGGCGATGAATTTTGATAAATACTTCCTGACCCTGACGGGCCATGCACCGTTACGTTGGCAGCGTCGCCTCTATCAGCGGTTCGTGAATGGAGACCTACCGACCGCGCTCGACTTACCAACCGGCCTTGGCAAAACATCCGTTATGGCGGTTTGGCTAATCGCGAAATGCGCCGGGGCAAGCGTGCCGAACCGCCTTGTCTATGTGGTCGACCGGCGCACAATCGTGGACCAGGCAACGGCAGAGGCGGAAAAACTCCGGGAGAGAGCCGAGATCCTACTGGCAGCCGGTGAACTGCCCATCTCCACTCTTCGGGGACAATATGTCGACAACCGGCGTTGGATGGAGAACCCCGCCGCCCCGGCGATTGTCATCGGTACTGTCGATATGATCGGCTCCCGACTATTGTTCCGGGGCTATGGTGCCTCGGCAGGAATGCGTCCCTTCCAAGCAGGCTTGCTGGGGGCCGATACGCTGCTGGTGCTGGACGAGGCCCATCTCTGCCCCCCATTCCAAGCGCTGCTGGAAACCATTGCGGCTGATGAAACCCTAAGACCGAACCAAGTGCCGGTCCCCCCGTTTCGCCTACTCGCCTTGTCGGCGACGGGGAAGAGGCAGGGCAACATGTTTACCCTGGAGGCAGAGGACGAGGAGGATGCTTTCGTCCGGACGCGCCTAGCAGCCGCGAAATCCTTAAAAATTGTGCCCGCCACGGGCAACCTGGATGAGCAATTGGTGCAGGAAGCCCTGACCCTGGCCAATGAACATGGGGGCCGCATCGCGATCTTTTGCACCAGCCGGGATGTGGCCCAAAAGGTGGCAAAGCAGCTCGGCGATAAAAAAGCTCGACGGCCAGAGGGGGCTATCGTCCTGCTGGCGGGTGCCCGGCGCGTGAAAGAGCGAGAGGCCAGCTGGAAAGAACTGGCGAGGGCGGGTTTCCTACCCGCAGATAAAAAGGGTACGGATGAAGACTGCCTGCCCGTCCCGACGTTTCTGGTCGCAACGGCGGCGGGAGAGGTCGGCATCGACCTAGATGCCGATCATGCCGTGATGGATCTGGTCACGGCGGAGCGCATGGTTCAACGTCTGGGCCGCGTTAACCGGACCGGAGGAGAAGGGCGCATCGCCTGGGTTCGCGTCATCGATGTGAGTGCGGAGACGGAATCTGAGGATTCAGCCGCCCGGCGCATCGCCTGCCGCCATCTGCTGGAAAGCCTGCCCTTGCTGCCGGATGGGGGCCGAGATGCCAGCCCCGGCAGCTTACGGGGGCTGCGCGATCATCCGCAGTTGGCAAGTGCGAGCACCCCTGCGCCGCTTTATCCCGCATTGGACCGCGCAACGTTGGATGCCTGGGCCATGACCAGCCTCAGCGATCATCCAGGCCGCCCCGACATTGCGCCTTGGCTGCGGGGCTGGGTGGCGGAGGAGGACCCCGAAATTACTCTCGTCTGGCGCCGATGGCCCTGGGACGAGAGCGAATTGTTACTGGACGCTGAGGGCTTGGCGACGTTTTTCGATACGGCCCGCCCCCGCCTGCTGGAAAAACTCCAGGCCCCCCGGTCCCTAGCACTGAAAATCCTGTCAGAGCGGGCCAAACGCGTTGATTGGGCCGATAGTACGATCGTCATTGTCGCCCTCGGTAACCCTGTTCGCACAATGCAGCTTGGTGAGTTGAAAGATAAAAATAAGCGCGACCGGTTCTTTGGTGACGCAACAACCGACACAGTATTTGTCGTTCACCATGGCCTGGGCGGGTTGGATAAGCAGGGACTTCTGGCGCGCGATGCCATCGGACCAACCGATTGTTTAGATGCGGGATGGGAAGAGGCCATGCTGCAAACGGTGGGGCTAAGGGTTATCGAAGCTCCGACGGTCGGGATGCGGCCATCGCAATTCTGGCAACCCATCGGGCGCTTTGTGCTGGCACCCTCTGAAAACCCCGATGCGGAACGGTTCCTATGCATCGAGGCTTGGCGCGATGGGCAACAGGAAAGCGGCGGCGACCCGGCGATCCGTCGGCAGGAGCAGGGACTGGAGGAGCATCTCCAGGAGACGGCGGCAGAGGCGGCGGTGCTGGCCGCGGCCCTGAACCTTCCGAATGACTACCGCGCGATGCTGGTCGCCGCGGCCAAGGCCCATGATCTCGGCAAAGCGCGCCCACATTGGCAGCGGGCCATGGGTGCCCCGCGCGGGGGCGGAATTCTTGCTAAAACCAAGGGTACGGGTGCCAATCTAGCCCTCTTGCAGATCAACGGCCAAACCTATCGGCACGAATTCGGTAGCCTGCTAGATTTGGAGCGCGAACCGGGACTGCTGACAGATCTGCCAGAACCGCTGCACGACTTGGCCCTGCACTTAGTAGCGGCGCACCATGGCTATGCCCGCCCGTGGATCGCCCCGGTCGATCCCGACCCCCGGACATCATTAGCCAGCCATCGGGAACGCGCGGCAGCGGCGGCCCTACGCTTCGCCCGCCTGCAAAGCCGCTGGGGTCCCTGGGGCCTCGCCTGGTGGGAAGCCTTGCTGCGCGCCGCCGATCAGCGCGTTTCCCGCCGGTTGGATCAACGGGAGGACGTATGATGGCCCAGTCATCGATCCCCGTTGATCTTCTGAATCCCGGTCAGGTCTTTGCCTGCCTGGGCCTGATGGAGGCGGCAGAAATCCTGATCGGCCCTGCAATGGGTGGCTTCCACTGGCAGGATCGGGAAACCCAGGTGCGCTTTACCCTCAGCACCCCCGGCAGCGATGATCCGGTGCTGACGGTGCTGCGCTTCCTGACGCAGGCTAAGGCCGTGGCCCTGGCACCGGAGGGGTCGGACTTGGCGGCCAAGGAAGAAGGGGTTGAAACGCATAAGGCCCAGCCGACCGGCACTTACCCCTGCCCAGCCCCCGATACCCCAAGCGCCCTGCCTGCCCTATTAATCGGCCCGGGTGGCACGGTGCCGCTCTCCTCCTGGGCCGACGGGGCCGCCATCGGGCGGGATAATCTGAAGTTCTGGGCCGGCGCAGGGGGGTATTCCGGGGCTGCCTTGACGCGCGATGCCCTGGATCTCATCCGCTCCCTCGTGGAGGAGGAGCTACTCGCCGCAACAACCAATCCCTTCGCCATCGCCCGCCCGCAAAGCAGCGGCTTTCGCTTCGATTGGCAGCAGGGATATAAGGCGATTGATGTTGGCTACTCCCCTAACGACCACGCGGATATCCGCATGGTCGGCTATCCGCTGGTCGAACTGCTCGCCGCCATTGGACTACAGCACGCCCGCCCCCGCCGCCTGGAAAAACTACGCTACCGTTATGGGGTGTGGGGGGTGAACTTACCAACCCTTTTTGCCCGCCCAATCCTGGGCCTGGGCAATCCCGGTTTTCCCATTCGCAGTTTCACGATGATGCTTGGTTGGCCTGGTCAGGAAGGTCAGGCCCGGTGCATTGAGAACGCCATAGAGGACACGCAACCATGACCGACCTCCTATCGCTGACCGACGATACGATCAATAGCTGGGCCGACGATCCCTTTGGTCCGGTCGCGCTAACCCTGAAGCAACGATTGCTGCCCGTCGAGGGGGAGGGCGCGGTGTTTTTCCCGCCCACTTATGCCGATACCAAGGAAGGTTACGCGGTCGATACGCTGGCCGATGGCACCAAGACCGTACAGGTCGATAGTGTCGGTGCCCAAGCCAATCGCATGGAGCCGCTGTTCAAGCGGGCCAATCCCGACCAAGCGGCCAATCCACGGGCCAGTCTGGTCCCGCAGGTGGATATCGCCTACGGGAATGAAAAGACCTTGTCGATTCTGGATGCAGGACACCGGTTGGGCGATGCCGTGGTCCGTTCAACCGCGTTGAAGGAGCCAGCGCAAGCCGCGTTCCTGGCCTACCGAGACCGGGGCGACGCCGCCCCCATCGCCAAACTGGCCCCTACCTCGCTGGTCTTCGGGGCCTGGGACAGCCGCGACACCCAGGCCAAGCTGCCGCGTATCGTACAATCGGCTGTCCGTGCCTATGACATCGATATTCTCCACCGGTCGGCACAATATGTCCCGGCCTTGGATTACGCGGCCTTGGACGTTTTTGATGATGACGAGAAGGTAAAGGCGGAACGTGACTCAAAAAGCCCGTTGGCGCAGCGCGGTTTTGTGCATGTGCCTGCCGTCAATACCCCCGGCGGCGTCATCGCCCGCGGCGGCATCTGGCGCACGGTCACAGTTAATCTGGTCGCCCTACGACAATTGGGCGGCGAGAATGGAGCAGCGTTACGGCGCTATATTCTGGGATTATCGCTGGTCGCTGTGACCGATCCGCAGGATGGTTTTCTGCGCCAGGGCTGCTTGCTGACCCCCGACCCCGATAGCCCTGCGCTGTGGCACCTGATCGCCCGCCATGGCCAACGGCAGACCGTCACCTTGGATGATGCCCGCGCCTTAGCCTATGCCGACAAAGCAGCGAAAGCCTTCGGCGTTGGCCCAGATCAGCGCGTGAGTTTTGCCAAAGAAAAAGCCAAAGCCGACGTGAAACCAGACGAGAAAGGCCGGAAGGCCAAAGGCTAACGGCCCGATGCTGGAGGTTTGCTCATGACTGCCCGCGCCCTGCTGATCGAAGTGACGCTGCTGGAGGCCCGCTATCATGGAGTGGGTGATTGGCCGCCCGCGCCCGCGCGCCTTTTTCAGGCGCTGGTTGCCGGGGCTTATGGCGGCCAATGGGTCAAGGAAGATCCGGCGGAGAAAGATGCCGCCTTTCAATGGTTAGAGGCCCTACCGCCCCCGCATATTGCAACGCCCCCATCACATCTGGGATCGCAGGTCCAGCACTATGTTCCGAACAATAGCCTGGATGCGGTGGGCAATGATCCTGCCCGCGTGGCGGATATTCGCGTGGGGAAACGGGTCCGCCCTCGCTTTTTGGACGAACCGACCCTCGTTTACGCTTGGCCGTATGAGGGGGGGGATGAACCGGCGGCGCGCATCGCCGCCTTAGCCAATCGGTTGCACACGCTGGGGTGCGGTATCGACGCCGCCTTTGCCCACGCGCATCTGCTGGACTGGGATGCTGCCGAAGAATGGTTACGCCGTCACGGCGGTGTGATCGCCCGCCCGGTCGAAACCGGTGCTGGGGCTACCGATCCAGGCTGTCCAATTCAAGGATCCCTCGCCAGTCTTAAAGCCCGCTACGCCGCCACCAGTCGGCAGCTTCAACCGAGCCGTCAGGGCAGGACGCAAGTTTTGAATTTTACGCGCCCGCCAAAGCCGCTGTTCCGGCCGGTCGCCTATGACCGCCCCTCGACCGCCGCAACCTATGAACTGCGCCGAGAAACGGGTCATTTCGCTGCCAGGCCGGCCCGCTTCGCTGTTGCCGTGACGACACGCATTCGCGACCAAGCCGCCGCCCTTCTGAAGCAGCGCCTGCCGGATCAGGCCGACGTGATTGACCGGCTGCTGATCGGTCTTGATGCGGGACCCGCCGATAAACTCCGGCGCGTGCGGCTCATTCCGCTGCCTTCCATCGGTACGCCCTATACCGATTCCTCGATCCGCCGCCTGCGGGTCGAGGTTCCGCCCGATTGTCCCCTGCCACCGGACGAGGTTCTAGCCGTCTTCGCCGGGCTTGACCTGCGCATGGATCCGGAGACGGGGGAAATCCTTGAGAATGGCGAGGAAGTAACCCTGGTCCCAACCCTAGACGAAAAGATGTTGAGCCAGTATGGCGTACCGCTCGTAGGCAAGACTGGGGCGGGTTTCCGTCGCTGGATCAGCGTAACGCCCTTGGCGCTCCCCGCCCGCCGCCGCCGTCTCGATCCCGGTCAGCTGCAAACTTCAGACCCGCACCGACGCTTGGCCGAAGCCAAACCAGGCACGGAGCGCCAGGCAGAGGAAGCCGTTGCGCGCGCCGCCGTGCTAACCGCCTGCCGGCACGCTGGGATCGATCCGCATCAGGTTTTGTCCGTTAGCCTGCAGCGCGAACCTTTTTTTATCAAAGGCGACCCTGCGGAGTATTTTGCCGATCCGCCGCGTTTTTCCCGCCACCGGCTTTGGCATGTGGCCCTAACCTTCGCCGACCCCATGCACGGCCCACTCCTGCTGGGCGACGGGCGCTGGCTAGGTTTGGGGTTGATGGCCCCTGCCGCTGCCCTGACCCGCCAAGAGGCCGCTGACGCAATATTCTATACAATTCTCCCTGAATGCCGCCCCCCTGTGTCGATGCGGCCCGCTGTTATTAAGGCTGTCCGGGCAGCTTTAATGAGCTTGGCCCGTGACGTGCTGGGGAGCGTTCCAACCCTATTTTCGGGACATGAGGACGGGCCGGCCCCCGCCCGTTCCGGCCATCACCGCCACATCTATATTGCCGCACTCGATACCGATAGTGACGGGCACTTGGACCAAATCCAAGTCGTCGCCCCATGGTGCGTGGACCGGACGGAGCAGAATGCAGCAACAGAACAAAGGGAAACGCAGAGGTTTGTGCAAGTAACGAACCAATTGGCCCTCGTGCGCGCCGGGGGCGCCGGTCTGCTATCCCTCGCCCCGCCCGAACCCTTGCCAGCAGAAGTGAGCGCGGTCTGGACCAGCCTCACCCGCTACCGCCCCACCCGGCATCCGGACCGGAACAGCGACCCAGCCGCCTTCCTGATGGCCGACGTGCGGGGTGAATTAGCCCGCCGTAACCTCCCAGCCCCGCAGGCGATCAAGATTACTAACCTACACGTCGGCCCGCACGGCGGCCTATCGGCCCGCTTGACCCTGAAGTTCGCCCAAGCGGTACTCGGTCCAATCCTACTCGGTCGCGACGCCCATCGTGGCGGAGGAATGTTCAGAAGCGAGCAATCGAGGGGTTGATTGGTGCGCAGCCGCCCCATTCTTGCGTGAATTTTTATCAACTCATGCTACCCTTAATCCGCAAAACCAGCGGGGGTGAGGTAAGCCCATGGCGGATGATCTTCCTCTAGATGATGAAGCTAGTGTCCCGCCCCCGCACGCCCTGCAGCTTTCCCTCGCGTTACCAGCCCCCGCCGCCGGGGGGGATGAGGGGCTGGTGCCGGCCCGCATGATAAATGAATGGGTCTATTGCCCGCGTCTTGCTTATCTGGCGTGGGTGGAGGGGGAATGGGCCGACAGCGGCGATACCGAAGAAGGCCGCCGCGTTCACGCCCGTCTTGATGCCGCCGCCCCGTCCCTGCCCGCGCCGGAGGCGGTGACCGAGGAAAGCCGCCCCTTCACCACCCGGTCGGTCGAGCTAACCTCGGAACGCCTGGGCCTAGTGGCCAAGCTCGATCTGCTGGAGGGCGAGGATGGCATCCTTACCCCAGTCGATTACAAAAAGGGCAAACGCCCGCATATCGAGGCCGGGGCCTATGCGCCCGAACGGGTGCAACTCTGCGCCCAGGCCTTGATCCTGGAAGATAACGGCTATCGTGTTGGCGATGGGTTCTTATGGTTCGCCGCCAGCCGGGAACGGGTGCCCGTACGTTTCGATGCCGATTTGCGGGCGGAAACCGCAGCCGCCGCTGCCGCTCTGCGGTTGGCCGCCGCCACCCGCCGTATTCCACCGCCTCTGGAAAACTCGAAGAAATGCATCCGCTGTTCGCTGCTGCCGATCTGCCTGCCAGACGAGGTTAATCTGTTCCGCACCGGGGCCGTCCCGCGCACGCCGCCCCCGGCCGCCGATAGCGCCCTGCCGCTTTATGTACAGCAGCCCGGCGCGCGGATCGGCAAGGAGGGCGAGGTTCTGGTGATTAAGGCCCCGCTGCCCCGCCCCGCCGACGCGGAACGCGACGAAGCCTTCCGCGATAAGGACCAGGAAGTGCGCGTCGCCCTGGGGGATGTGTCGGAACTGGTGCTGGCCGGTCCCATCACCCTCTCCACCCCTGCCTTGCACGCCCTGATGCGGGCCGAAATCCCGGTTGCCTGGATGAGCAGCGGCTTCTGGTATCTTGGCACCACCGGGGCGCGCGGTCCCCGCAGTGCCAGCACCCGCATGGCGCAATATCGGCTGCATGGCGACAATGCCCGCCGCTTGGCCTTCGCCCGCACGCTGGTCGATGCCAAATTAAAGAACCAGCGGACGCTGCTGCGCCGAAACTGGCGCGGTCCAGAGGCAGAGCGCGACCCACTGCTGGCCCGCCTGCGCCACCTTGCCGCCACCCTAGCACAGGCCCGCGACCTGGGGGCCTTGTTGGGGGCCGAGGGGGAGGGGGCGGCCCTTTACTTCCGCGCTTGGCCAAAATTATTGAACGAGAAAGCCGCCGCCTTACCCGCTTTCGGGTTCGAGCGGCGCTCCCGCCGCCCCCCGGCGGATCCCGTCAATGCCTGCCTATCGCTCTGCTACGCTTTGCTCACCCGAACCCTCGCCACGGCCTTGGAGGTCGCGGGCCTCGACCCCTGGGTGGGCTTCTACCATACCGACCGGCCCGGTCGCCCCGCCCTGGCGCTGGATATGATGGAACCCCTGCGCCCAATTCTGGCCGATAGCGCCGTGCTCACCGCGATCAACCAGGGGGAATTGGGGCCGGGGGATTTTGTACAGGTCGGCCCCGGTTGCGCCCTAACCCCAGACGGGCGCCGTACCCTAATTCGGGCCTTCGAGCGGCGCTTAGAGCAGGAGGCGACGCACCCGACCTTCGGCTACCAAATTTCCATGCGCCGGATGATCCATGTGCAAGCCCGGCTCTTGGCCCGCTATCTGCGCGGCGAAGTGCCGACCTACCCCCATTATATCCCCCGCTAACCGCCGCACCCGAATTCCCCAGAGACCCGCCCCCATGACCCGCGCAACCGAACGGCTGTATATTGTGACCTACGATATTGCCGACCCCAAACGCGGGCGGCGAATTTTCAAAATCATGCAAGCCTATGGGACTTGGCTGCAACTCTCGGTCTTTCAATGCCGCCTAACCGCCCGCCGCCGCGCCGCCCTGGCCATGCGGCTTGATCGAGACATAAAACCTTCCGAAGATCACGTTCTGATCCTCGACATCGGCCCCGCCGATGCAGTAGACCTCCGCATCGAAAGCCTCGGTAAAAGCTTTCAAACTATCGAGCGCGAGGCCAAGATAATCTGATCGATCCCCACCGATCCGCCGACCAAACCGCCCCCTGCCACCCCAAAGCGCGAGCGGCGCGATACCCGCAAAAACCCAGGACCCGCTCGCAGACACGTAATACTTTGATTTTGTTACTACTCTTTGAAAAAGTGAAACACTTTTGCCGCCAATCCACCGGATAAATCGGCCCGTCCTCGAACCCGCTCGCAAACCGGCCAAATTCTTGTTATAAGTCAATAGCCTATTCCGTAGGCCTCTCCCCGGCCTAACCAGCCGGGGCCTCATTGAAGCCCATTAAGGGGGTTGTTAGCCCTGCGCTGATGCACTCTCTCCCCGGCCTAACCAGCCGGGGCCTCATTGAAGCTCGAAAAACCATCGCACGT
>CAZNVY010000094.1:0-4290 GCA_964576605.1 uncultured Elstera sp.
AGCCGCTCGGTCGCCTGCACCCGGCAAGCGGTGACCGACGTCGATCACGCCGCCGCCATTCAGCAAATGGTGGCGATTGCCCGCGCTTTGGCCGGGGATGTGAAAATTCTGATCCTGGACGAGCCGACCGCCAGCCTCGACGCCCATGAGGTGGAAGTGCTGTTCGATTTGCTGCGCCGATTAAAGGCGCGTGGCATTGCGATTGTCTTCGTCACGCATTTTCTGGATCAAGTCTACGCGCTGTCCGACCGGATCACGGTTTTGCGCAATGGCAAGCGGGTCGGTAGTGCCCTGGCGGCAGACCTTCCCCGGCGCGAGTTGGTGCGGTTGATGCTGGGTCAGCATATGGAGGCGGTAACCAGTCACGTCTCCAGCGCCGCGGCTCCCGAAACCACGGGGCAGCCGTTGCTATCGGTCGAGGCGATTGGCAAGCGGCATGTGCTGGAACAAGTGGATCTCACCCTACGGGCGGGGCAGGTCGTGGGCTTGGCCGGCCTTTTAGGGTCGGGCCGCTCGGAAACCGTGCAACTCATCTTTGGCGCTGAACGGCTTGATCGCGGGCGGCTGGTGTTGAACGGCGTGCCGGTCGAGATTCGCTCTCCCCGGCAGGCGATCCGCCATGGCTTTGCCTTCTGCCCGGAAGATCGGAAGCACGATGGGATCGTGGCCGACCTGTCGGTGCGGGAGAATATCATTCTAGCCCTGCAAGCCCGGCAAGGGTGGCTGAAGCGCGTGCCGCGCGCGGCCCAGCAAACCTTCGCCGACGACATGATTGCGGCCCTTGGCATCCGTACACCCGACGCAGAAAAGCCCGTGGGGCTGCTGAGTGGCGGCAATCAGCAGAAGGTGATTTTGGCCCGATGGCTGATTACCCACCCAACCCTGCTGCTGTTGGATGAACCGACACGCGGGATCGATGTTGGTGCCCATGCGGAAATCATGGCCCTGATTCGGAAGCTTTGTGCCGAGGGCATGGCCCTTCTGCTGGTGTCGTCGGAATTGGAAGAAATCACCGCCGTTGCCGACCGGGTGGTGGTCCTGCGCGATCGGCGACGCGTTGCCGAACTCAGCGGGGCCGAGGTGACCGAGGCCGGGATTATCGAGGCGATTGCCCAATGAAACTATTCTCCCTTCCCCAAAACCGGCGGTGGATGCTGCCGGTATGCGCCCTGACCTTGATTCTGGCGGCCAACCTGGTGCTGTCGCCAGGCTTCTTTACCATTCGCATGGTGGAGGGGCATTTTTTCGGCAGTTCGATTGATATTATGCACCGCGCCGCGCCGCTGGGCTTCGTGGCCCTGGGCATGGCGGTCGTGATCGCGACCGGCGGTATCGATTTATCCGTTGGGGCGATCATCGCCATTTGTGGGGCGGTGGCGGCGGTTTTGTTGCGCACGACCGATCTGCCGCCGGCGCTTATTCTGCTGGCGGCCCTGGGGGCCGGGCTGCTGTGCGGCCTGTGGAATGGGTTTTTGGTGGCCTTTCTCGATATTCAGCCGATCGTAGCAACGCTGATCCTGATGGTGGCCGGGCGGGGGATCGCACAAATGATTACCGGCGGGCAAATCGTTACCTTCCACAGCGGTCTGATGGATGCGCTGGGCAGCGGCTATCTGCTGGCGATGCCGTCGCGGGTTTGGCTGCTGGTTGGGTTTGCCGTGTTTTTGGGGATCGTTCTGCGGCGCACGGCCTTGGGCCTGTTCCTAGAAGCGGTGGGCGGGAATGCGGCGGCCAGCCGTTTGGCAGGGATCGAAGCGCGCTGGGTACGCCTATCGGCCTATGCCTTATCGGGCCTCTGTTCGGCACTGGCTGGGCTGATTTTGACCGCCGATATTCGCGGGGCCGACGCGAATAACGCCGGCCTATGGTTGGAACTGGATGCAATCTTGGCCGTGGTTATCGGCGGGGCCAGCCTGATTGGCGGGCGCTTCTCGCTAGGGCTGACGCTGATTGGGGCGCTGGTGATCCAGAGTCTCACCACCTCGATTTTAGTCACCGCCGCAATATACGCTGATGGTGAAGGCGGCGGTGATTTTGCTGGTGTTATTCCTGCAATCGCCGCGCCTTGGCCTGCTTGGCTTTGCCCGGCGGTAGGAGAGTTTGATGCTGAAAAATGAACGCCTGATTCCCCTTGCCGCGACCCTGCTGGTTTTTCTGCTGCTCTATGGGCTGGGGATGGTGCAGTACCGCAATTTCGCCTCGACCCTGGTATTGGGCAACCTGCTGACGGATAATGCGTTTCTGATTACCGCCGCGATTGGCATGACCTTTGTCATCCTATCGGGTGGGATCGATCTCTCGGTTGGCTCGATGATCGCGTTCATCGGCGTTGGTTTTGCCCTGCTGGTGACCGAGGCCGGATGGCACCCGCTGGCCGCCGCCGCTGTGGCGCTGGCCTTCGGCGTTGGCTTTGGCGCGGCTATGGGGTGGCTGATTGATGCTTTCGATATTCAGCCCTTCATCGTGACGTTGGCGGGGATGTTTTTGCTGCGCGGTCTGGCCTTTGCCCTAACGCTGGAATCGATCGCCATTCAGCATCCGTTCATCGATGCGCTAGCCGGGTTTCGGGTACCGCTGCCGGGGCGGGGTGGGTTGACGGTTGCGGCGCTTATCATGCTGGCGGCGCTGCTGGGCGGGATTATCCTGGCCCATTGGACGCGCTTTGGCAGCAATGTCTATGCCTTGGGGGGGGATCGCGCCTCGGCCCTTCTGTTAGGGGTGCCGGTGCGCCGCACTATGATCGGCATTTATGCCTTGAGCGGCTTTTACAGCAGCTTGGCCGGGATTCTCTACACGCTCTACACCGCCTCTGGCTATCCTTTGGCGGCGGTTGGGGTGGAGCTAGACGCGATTGCCGCGGTGGTGATCGGCGGAACGCTGTTGAGCGGCGGGGTCGGCTACCTGGTCGGCACACTGTTCGGTGGGCTAATCCAGGGGGTCATCCAGACACTGATCGCCTTCGACGGTAGCCTGAATAGCTGGTGGACCAAGATTGCCATTGGCGGGCTGCTGTTTGCCTTCATCGTGTTTCAGCGCTTGATCGCCCGCTCCTTCGCCAGCTTGCGCCGGGGGGCGGCATGACCCGGCGGATTGTGGCGACGCTGAACGGGCAGCCGGTCGAGGCGATTACCTTGACCGGGGCCAACGGCCTACGGGCAGAGATTCTAACCCTGGGGGCCAGCCTGTGGGATCTATCCCTCGGCGGGCAGCCGCTGGTGTTGAAACACGCCGACCCGCACGCTTACGCCGATAACCCCGCCTATCTGGGCGCAACCGTGGGGCGCTACGCCAACCGTATCGCCGGCGGGGTCTTTCCCCTCGACGGGCGGGCGGTGGCGGTTAATCGGAACGAGCATGGCCGCCAGCATCTGCACGGCGGGGCATCCGGCCTCTCCCGGCAGATCTGGATCGTGCGCGCCTGGGATACGGCATCGGTGCGGTTAGACCTAACCTCCCCCGACGGCGACAGTGGGTTTCCCGGCACCGCCCACTTAAGTTGCTATTATGCGTTGCTGGCCCCGGCGACCCTGGCGGTGGAGTATCGCGCCACTTGCGACGCGCCGACCGTTATGAACCTGGCACACCATTCTTATTTTACCCTACAACCGGGGGCCGATGCCCGCGATCATCACCTGGAAATCGCGGCGGATTTCTATACCCCGGTTGATGCAGACCTTATCCCCACAGGGGAAATCCGCAGGCTGGCTGGCGGGCCGTTCGATTTCCGCACCCTGCGCCCTATCCGGCATACGCCCGACCATCCGTACGATGTGAACTTCGTGCTACGCAAACCTCTGGGGCAGCTCGCCCCAATCGCCCGGTTGCGCGGCCCCGACGGGCGTATCACCTGTACCCTGGCCACCGATGCGCCGGGGCTGCAACTCTACGACGGTCACGGGCTTCCCGCGCCGCAGGGGGCCTATGCCGGCTTGGCGCTGGAGCCGCAGTTTTTCCCCGATAGTCCCAATCAACCCCATTTCCCCTCCGCCCGCCTAAACCCCGGAGAAACCTACCGGCAGCGCACCGAATATCGCTTCGCCTGGGTCTAACCCCACCCTTTCTGCCGCCCCCTGCGCGAGCGGCTCGATACCCGCCAAAAGCCAGGACCCGCTCGCAACGAATAACGCATTGAGAATGAATATAATTTTTTGCGAGAGGGTTGATAAAAGGACAGATAAGCTGCTTTTTTGCGCCCCCCGAAAAGACCCGCTCGCGTTCAGACCAATTTTCGGTTATCTTCTAAGAGCTTCCCATAGGGGGAGTTTTCCCAGGCCGAAAGGCCTGGGCCTC
>CAZNVY010000094.1:4311-5221 GCA_964576605.1 uncultured Elstera sp.
TTGAAGCGAGCCAGCCCTTCGCGACCGGCTCCTCAGTATCCCGTGTTTTCCCAGGCCGAAAGGCCTGGGCCTCATTGAAGCATCGATGTAAGAGATAGCCACAACGCGATCCCGTAGGGGTTTTCCCAGGCCGAAAGGCCTGGGCCTCATTGAAGCCTTCGTGAGCCGCAAGAGACCCATCAACGTAAGCTCTTGTTTTCCCAGGCCGAAAGGCCTGGGCCTCATTGAAGCTCCTTGACGACCCGAACGTGCAGGCGCGCGCGGCAGACGTTTTCCCAGGCCGAAAGGCCTGGGCCTCATTGAAGCGATTTCCCCTAGAATCTCCTTATCAGGATGCCAGCCGGGTTTTCCCAGGCCGAAAGGCCTGGGCCTCATTGAAGCAACGGTGCAGAACTATCAAGCAACGCCCGCCACGCCGTTTTCCCAGGCCGAAAGGCCTGGGCCTCATTGAAGCCACCAGTGCGGAAGCCCCCAGCGCGTGAAAAATATAACTGTTTTCCCAGGCCGAAAGGCCTGGGCCTCATTGAAGCACGCTTACGGCGCGACAAGTTACGGCGGAACAGGGCTTGTTTTCCCAGGCCGAAAGGCCTGGGCCTCATTGAAGCGACGAGATCGGGCGGTAAGCGGTCGCGGTGATCGGCCGAGTTTTCCCAGGCCGAAAGGCCTGGGCCTCATTGAAGCGACAAAGGGCCATGAACGGCAGGGTCCCATTTCATATACTGGTTTTCCCAGGCCGAAAGGCCTGGGCCTCATTGAAGCGCGCCGCGCGGGGAAATTGCCCGCAGTGTGCGGGGCGGTTTTCCCAGGCCGAAAGGCCTGGGCCTCATTGAAGCCCCGACTACATACAGCACACGAGCACGGTAACACACGGTTTTCCCAGGCCGAAAGGCCTGGGCCGCGTTGAAGCCCC
>CAZNVY010000094.1:5285-11574 GCA_964576605.1 uncultured Elstera sp.
GGCCTGGGCCTCATTGAAGCGCTTGCCGTGCCGCCGCGTCCGCCGATACCGGGGGTGCGGGCACGTTTTCCCAGGCCGAAAGGCCTGGGCCTCATTGAAGCAGTAAGTTTTAACAGTGAAGGGTGTTTATACTCACCATGTTTTCCCAGGCCGAAAGGCCTGGGCCTCATTGAAGCACAGTCACTTTACCTTTATACGGGATATCGATGGCATCGTTTTCCCAGGCCGAAAGGCCTGGGCCTCATTGAAGCCATGGCTTAGGGACGCTCACCGAAGCCGACAGCCCCGCAGGTTTTCCCAGGCCGAAAGGCCTGGGCCTCATTGAAGCCACTCGAAAAGCAGCAGTTGATGGCGACGACGGCCCGTTTTCCCAGGCCGAAAGGCCTGGGCCTCATTGAAGCTAGTTTGCGCGGCAGCGGGTGGTTGGCGCCGGGCAGGGTTTTCCCAGGCCGAAAGGCCTGGGCCTCATTGAAGCGCCGACCTGATCGATGAGGTCGAAATCCGCAAAGATGCGCAGGTTTTCCCAGGCCGAAAGGCCTGGGCCTCATTGAAGCGGGGTACATCCGCAACGGTATCGAGTTTGATGCCATTGGGCGGTTTTCCCAGGCCGAAAGGCCTGGGCCTCATTGAAGCCGCATTTCTGCAAGCTCAGGATGGGCACTTCAAAGGTTTTCCCAGGCCGAAAGGCCTGGGCCTCATTGAAGCTGCCGGATGTCCGGGCAAGACCCTTACGAGATGTTAGGTTTTCCCAGGCCGAAAGGCCTGGGCCTCATTGAAGCCCAGATACCCCGACACGCGACGGCGGTAGAAAACACCGTTTTCCCAGGCCGAAAGGCCTGGGCCTCATTGAAGCATCATCCCTCATCCCTCCAATTTGAGCCGCCCACCCGTGTTTTTCCAGGCCGAAAGGCCTGGGCCTCATTGAAGCGAGCGCGGGAGACCTTGCAAGAACGCGCGCGCATGTCGAGTTTTTCCAGGCCGAAAGGCCTGGGCCTCATTGAAGCCGCTCAACCGTCGCGGCATTAGCTAGCGCCACAGGCGCGATGTTTTTCCAGGCCGAAAGGCCTGGGCCTCATTGAAGCTCGTACATCTCGTTTATTTCGGCGGTCTGCTTGTTCAGCGTTTTTCCAGGCCGAAAGGCCTGGGCCTCATTGAAGCTGCGGACAGCCTCAATATAGGTTTCGAGTTCGCGCGATGTTTTTCCAGGCCGAAAGGCCTGGGCCTCATTGAAGCTTGGATCGGGCGGCGCGCTCCTTCAGAAAGTGTGCCGTGTTTTTCCAGGCCGAAAGGCCTGGGCCTCATTGAAGCGTCGCCGGATAGGGCCTCTCCACCCTGCGTACCGGCTGTTTTTCCAGGCCGAAAGGCCTGGGCCTCATTGAAGCCGGTTCCGGGGTTTCGGCTTCGGGGGCCGGTTCGCCCGTTTTCCCAGGCCGAAAGGCCTGGGCCTCATTGAAGCTGTGATCCTTCGCCGCCGGGCTGCGGCACGCTGACGCTGTTTTCCCAGGCCGAAAGGCCTGGGCCTCATTGAAGCGGCTTTTGTACCGGACGGGCGGGATCGCGGATAACTCCGGTTTTCCCAGGCCGAAAGGCCTGGGCCTCATTGAAGCCAGTCTCCAAAAGTTGGGCGGCAATTTTGCCGCTACGGTTTTCCCAGGCCGAAAGGCCTGGGCCTCATTGAAGCAACACATCGGCCGGGACGCCTTGTTTGTCGGCATAATCGCGTTTTCCCAGGCCGAAAGGCCTGGGCCTCATTGAAGCGTGAACTTCCCGACAATGACGCGTTCCGACGCAATCGCCGTCTTCCCAGGCTGCAAAGCCTCCACTTCTTCGCAGCCACGGGTAAACCGGGCTTATCCAACGCAACCGCAGTTTCGGTGGAGCATAACGAAAAGGACCGGCAGGTCATCTCTGCCGGTCCTTTGTTTTTTTGGTGGAGCTAAGCGGGATCGAACCGCTGACCTCTACAATGCCATTGTAGCGCTCTCCCAGCTGAGCTATAGCCCCGAAACTTCTGGGTTGCCGCAGCGCCGTTGCCGGTGCTGTCTGGCGTGAGGGGTATTTAGACTAGGGGCGGCGGGGCAGCAAGCAAAAAATGACAGTTTTTTAGCAGGGCTGAACGGATCGGATTTTGGCGGTAGGGTTCCGGGTGCGGCCTGCCCTTTCCGGTTGCGTCACGATCTGGTAACCGTTTCGCGTCATCCTGAAGAGCCTGGGGGCATCCTTATCTCGGACGGGGGCGAGCATGAAGTATGGAGTGATGGCGCTGGCGCTGATGGGGGCCTGGGCAACTTCGGCCCTGGCCGAGCCGGTCGTAAAGCTGACCACGCTGGATTGGTGTCCCTATACCTGCGTGACCGCCCCGGATGGCGGTTTTTCGACCGTTATCGTCAAAGAGGCGTTCAAGGCGGCGGGCTATAAGGCCGAGATCGAGTTTTTACCCTGGCAGCGCGCGGTGGCGAAGGCGAAGGATTCGGCCGAGGTGGCGGGCTATTTTCCTGAATATCCAGCTGATCTTGATGGGTTTACCCTGTCACCGAGCATTGGAACCGGGCCGCTGGGGTTGATTATGCGCAAGGGCGTTCAGCCTCCAGCCCCAACGGCGGATGGCATTAAGCCGCTGAAGCTGGGCACGGTCACGGGCTATATCAATGCGGCCCCGGTTGCTGCGGCCATTGCCGCCGGATTGAAGCCGGAAGGTGTGGTGGATGATGCGACCAATATTCGCAAACTCGCAGCGGGCCGGATCGATGCGGCGGAGATCGATCAATTTGTTTTCGGTCATATTTTGAAAACCGATCCGAAATTGACCGATGTGAAGAACGACGTTGTCTTCGCCCTGCCGCTGGAAGAAAAAACCCTGCACGTTGCCTTCAATCAAACCGCGTATGGCAAGAAGCTCGCGGCGATTTTTGCCGAAGGGCTTGCCAAGCTCGATACAAAGGGAATGCAGGAGAAATATTTCGCCCCCGCGAAATAACCTGAGCGCTCAATCAATAAGAAAGGCCCGGTCGTTTGACCGGGCCTTTTGCTTTTTGCTGCGAGGCGCGGGCGGAATGGCCTAGCGCTCGTCGTCTTCATCCAGGTTTTCGATCACCTCGGCCATATCATCCTCGTCCTCGCCGAGGTCCGAGGTATCTTCCATCAGATCATCATCCTCGTCGGCGACGGCATCGTCTTCCACCAAATCGGCTTCGACATCCGGTAGATCGGCGACATCGGCGAGATCGACCTCATCCACCACGGCGGCGACAACGGCGGCTTTCGCGGGTTTATCGTCGGGCAGCGGTGCCCGCGACCGGCGCGACTTTAGAATCGCTTCCGGATCATAGGTCGTGCCACATTTCGGGCAGACGATCGGATCGCGGCACATATCGTAAAAGGGTGCGCCGCAGGAATGGCAAATGCGCTTTGCGCCCCATTCGGGTTTCGCCATGTCAGCTTGTTCCTTGGTTTGGTGAGCAAATGGTCTTGGGCGTTCCTGCCAGGGGGGGCGGCGCTTGTCAATCATCTGAACGCGCAAGCCCCCCGTGACAAGCGGGTAGCCCCTGCGGGGCGGGTGCTTGAGGACGGCGTGAAATTCAGGTACGCCGTGCCCAGGTTTTCGTCAGATGGGATGATCCACATGCACGCGCCGCGTTCGCTTACCTCCCGCAAGGCCGGGCCTTTGGCTGGCACCATTCGGGTTCCTGGTGATAAGTCGATTTCGCACCGGGCGCTGATGTTCGGCGGGCTGGCCCTGGGGGAGACGCGGATTACCGGCCTGCTGGAGGGTGAAGACGTTTTGGCGACCGCCGCCGCCATGCGGGCGATGGGCGCGACGGTGACGCGCGATGCCGACGGCCAGTGGCGCGTCACCGGCGTCGGCGTCGGCGGCCTGTCGGAGCCGGAGGCACCGCTCGATCTTGGCAATGCCGGAACGGCGACGCGCCTGCTGATGGGGCTGATCGCCGCCCATCCGTTTACCGCCTTCATGACCGGCGACGCCTCGCTGCGCTCCCGCCCGATGGCACGGGTAACCGTGCCGCTGGAACAGATGGGCGCGCGCTTCGTCACCCGCAGCAAGGGCCGCCTGCCGCTGGCCGTCATCGGCACCGCGACCCCGACGCCGATCAGCTATACGCTGCCGGTGGCCTCGGCGCAGGTGAAATCGGCGGTGCTGCTGGCGGGCCTCAATACCCCCGGCGAAACCAGCGTGATCGAGCCGGAGCCGACGCGTGACCATACGGAAAATATGCTGCGCCACTTCGGCGCGACGGTGCGGGTGGAAGAGACGCCGGAAGGCCGCAAGGCGACCCTGGTCGGCCAACCCATTCTGAAGGCTGCCGATGTGGTGGTGCCGGGCGATCCGTCGTCTGCGGCGTTTCCGGTGGTGGCGGGCTGTATCGTACCGGGGTCGGACATTATCGTCGCGGGCGTCGGGCTTAATCCGCTGCGTGCCGGGGTCTTTGCGTCGCTGCGCGATATGGGCGCGTCGATTGACGAAGTGACCCCGCGCGTCGAGGGCGGGGAGCCGGTGGCCGACCTGCGCGTGCGCTATGCCCCATTGCATGGGGCGGAGATTCCGGCCCATCGCGCGCCCAGCATGATCGACGAATACCTGGTGCTGGCGATGGCGGCGGCCTGCGCCTCGGGCCGCACCATCCTGCGCGGTCTGTCGGAACTGCGGGTGAAGGAAAGCGACCGTCTGGCCGCGATTGCCGAGGGGCTGACGGCCTGCGGGGCGACGGTGACGGTGGCGGGCGACGATTGCATCATCGATGGCACGGGCACCCCGCCGAAGGGCGGCGTGACGATTGCCGCGAAGCTCGATCACCGCATCGCCATGTCCTATCTCATCCTCGGTGCCGTGACCGCGCAGCCGATCCGCATCGACGATGCGGCGCCGGTTGATACTTCCTTCCCTGGGTTTGCCGATCTGATGAACAGCCTCGGCCTGAAGATCGCGGCGGAGGCGTAAGATGCCGGTGATTGCCGTTGACGGTCCCGCCGCGTCGGGCAAGGGCACGATCGCCAAGCGCCTCGCCGCGTATTTCGGCTACCCCCACCTCGATACCGGCCTGCTCTACCGTGCGGTCGGCTGGGTGGTGCGCGACCGGCTGGACGATCCGCGTGCGGCGATTGCGGCGGCAGAAGCCTTCGATATCGCCATGACCTGCGGCGATGAGCTGCGGACGGAGGAAGCGGGGCGCGCCGCGTCTAAAATCTCTGCGATTCCGGAGGTTCGAGCGGCACTGCTGGCCTTCCAGCGCAGCTTTGCCGCCCAGGCACCGGGGGCCGTTTTGGACGGGCGCGACATCGGCACGGTGATCTGTCCGCAGGCGGAGGTGAAGCTGTTTGTAACGGCCTCCGTCGAAGTTCGGGCCGGGCGGCGGCACAAAGAGTTGCAGGCGCGCGGGAATCCTTCTATATACGCCGACATCCTGGCTGATCTTATCGACCGGGACCGCCGCGATAGCGAGCGCGCCACGGCCCCCCTGCGGGCCGCCGAGGATGCGTTCCACCTGGAAACGTCCCAAATGGATGCGGATCAGGCTTTCGCAGCGGCCCTAGCCTATGCGGCACCTAGGATAGACTAACCGCCCTTTGCGGCCGGGGTTTCGATTGAAACGCCGGAGGCAAGGGGTTTTCGTCACTCTCCAACCCCGCACCGCCGTTTTCGTCCAGCGGCGGGGCAGTTCGGCAATCGGGCCGGACCAGGGATAACCGGACCGGAGCATGTATGACCACGAGTGAAAGCTTTGCCGCGCTTCTGGAAGAATCGCTGGGCACGGGTGAAAACCTGGAAGGCACCGTCGTTAAGGGCACGATCATTGCCATCGAAAACGACTTTGCCCTGATTGATGTCGGTCTGAAGTCGGAAGGCCGTGTGCCGCTGCGCGAATTTGCCGCGCCGGGCCTGCCGATCGAACTGAAGGCCGGCGATACGGTGGAAGTCTACCTTGAGCGTATGGAAGACAAGAATGGCGAAGCCAGCTTGTCGCGCGAAAAGGCCCGCCGCGAAGAAGCGTGGAACGTGCTGGAGCGCGCTTTCACCGAACAGCAGCGTGTGACCGGGATCATTTTTGGTCGCGTCAAGGGCGGTTTCACCGTCGATCTGTCGGGCGCCGTGGCGTTCCTGCCGGGCAGCCAGGTGGATATTCGCCCGGTTCGCGACATTACCCCGCTGATGGGGTCCCCGCAGCCCTTCCAGATCCTCAAGATGGACCGTCGCCGCGGCAATATCGTCGTGTCGCGCCGCGCCGTTCTGGAAGAATCGCGCGCCGAAGCCCGGTCGGAACTGGTTGCCTCG
>CAZNVY010000094.1:11617-11987 GCA_964576605.1 uncultured Elstera sp.
TGAAGAACATCACCGATTACGGTGCGTTCGTCGACCTCGGCGGCGTCGATGGTCTGCTGCACGTCACCGATATCGCGTGGCGCCGCATCAACCATCCGTCCGAAGCCCTCACCATCGGCCAGCAGGTCAATGTGCAGGTCATCCGCTTCAACCCGGATACCCAGCGCATCAGCCTTGGCATGAAGCAGCTTGAAGCCGATCCGTGGGAAGGCGTTGCCGCCAAGTACCCGGTTGGTGCCAAGTTCAATGGCCGCGTGACCAACATCACCGACTACGGCGCGTTCGTCGAGCTGGAACCCGGCATCGAAGGCCTGGTCCACGTCTCCGAAATGAGCTGGACCAAGAAGAACGTCCATCCGGGCAAGATCGT
>CAZNVY010000095.1:0-11379 GCA_964576605.1 uncultured Elstera sp.
AAAGTGCATCGGCATGTCCGCGCGGCGGCGAGACAAAAAAGGAGAATGCGATGAAGTCGGTTAAGCTGCTCGGTGTAGTTGCCGGTCTGGCCTTTCTATCGGGCTGCGGTGCGTTGGATATCGAAGCGCTGCGCGGCACGACCGCGCCGTCGCAGGGCACCGCCTTCACCAAGGCGCTGACCACCGAATATCGGTCGCTCACGGTTTTTGAAGCTGATGAAATGAAGGATTGGCCGGATGCCTATACCTTCGCAGCCAAGGGCCTTGCCGCCTCGCGCGGTGAAAATGTTCTGCCGGAAGTGCTGACCAACTGGTCGCTGACCCAGGAAAAGGCCCAGGAACTCGGCACGGCCCGCGCCAAGCTGATCCAGGCGCTGGATGCCAACGGTCGCAGCACGAAGCCGGCCATTGCCGCCAAGGCCCAGGCCGCTTTCGACTGCTGGGTTGAGCAGGAAGAAGAAGCCTTCCAGCCGGCAGATATCGCCTCGTGCCGCAGCATTTTTGAACATGCCCTAGCCCAGCTGGTGACCCCGGTTACGGCCCCGCCGCCGCCGCCGGCGCAAGCCCCGGCCCTCAGCAAGAACTTCATCATCTATTTCGCTTGGGATAGCGCGCGTCTCGATGCCGCCGCCCTGCGCATCATCGATGAAGCCTCGGCGTCGGCCAAGGCCACCGGCAATGCCCGTATCACCATCGTCGGCCATGCCGACCGGTCGGGGACGCCGGAATATAACACCCGCCTGTCGCTGCGCCGCGCCGATGCGGTCCGCAGCGCGCTGGTCGCCAAGGGCAACCGAACGCACCGCGGTGACCGCGCTCGGCGAAACCGAACCGGCCGTTCCGACGGCGGACGGCGTGCGCGAAGCCCGTAACCGCCGCGTGGAACTGACCATCCGCTAATCTGCGGACGGTAAGATCAAGCCAAAGGCGCCGGTCCCGTCAGGGATCGGCGCTTTTGTTTTGAGCGCGGCGGCGCTAGGGTAAGACAAATGTCACAAACCCGCCCCCGGTGCCGGGGCTTGGAAGCCAGGAACCATAGCGTCACCATGTATCGCGCCACCACCCGCGCCATTACCGTCACGGTCCAGCCGACCTATCTGGCCGGCCAGTCCGAACCGCAGGAGAGCCGGTTCGTCTGGGCCTATCATATCCGCATCGAGAATGACGGCGACCGCACGGTGCAACTGTTGAACCGCCATTGGCAGATCACCGATGCCCTGGGACGCCAGCAGGAAGTAAGGGGTATGGGGGTGGTTGGCGAGCAGCCGGTGCTAGAGCCGGGCCAGGCGTTTGAATATACCAGCGGCACGCCGCTCGGCACCCCATCGGGCATTATGGTCGGCAGCTACCAGATGCAGGCCGAAGATGGCGAAAGGTTCGAGATTGCCGTCCCCGCCTTTTCCCTCGATTCGCCGCACGCCATTGTCCGTCTCAATTGATTGACCGGCGGGATGGCTTGACTTCTCGGCCCGCTGCGCCATGTCAGCAGGGCTTGCGGTGCGCTGCGCCCAACCGCGCGACACCGACTCCACGGCCAGGGCAAGGCCCGTGCGTTGGACGAAAGGATTGATTGTGAACGCTTTCATTACACCCAAAACCGAACGGGCGGCTGCCGAAGCCGCCACTGCGCCGCGCCCCAGCCGGGAAGAGGCCGAAGCCGCTATGCGCACGCTTCTGCGGTGGGCCGGCGATGATCCCAGCCGTGAAGGGCTGATCGATACCCCGGCCCGCGTGGTGCGGGCGTACGAGGAATGGTTCGCGGGCTATGGGGTCGACCCCAAGGATATGCTGCAGCGCACCTTCGAGGAAACCGACGGTTACGACGAGATGGTCCTGCTGCGCGATATTCGCTTCGAGTCCTACTGCGAACATCACGTCGCGCCGATCATTGGCAAGGCCCATATCGCCTATCTGCCCAAAAACCGTGTCGTTGGGATTTCCAAATTGGCGCGCGTTGTGGAAGTTTTTGCCAAGCGCCTGCAAATTCAAGAAAAAATGACGGCGCAGATTGCCAATGTGCTGGACGAGGTGCTGCAACCTCTCGGCGTGGCCGTGGTTATCGAAGCCCAGCATCAATGCATGACCACGCGCGGGGTGCATAAGCCGGGGGTGGCGATGGTCACCAGCCGCATGTTGGGGGCGTTCCGCAGCAATATCGAAACCCGGCGCGAATTTCTGGCCCTCATCGGGCAACCGGGTCTAAGCTCCTCGGCAGTGTAAGTTTGTGCGGGCGGGGGCTTCCCTCGCCCGCCACTGTCCGAGGATATGATTGTGCCGCATGGAGTAAGCCTGACTGCGCGGGAACTGCTGGACCGGCTGGTCGCCTTCCCCTCCGTCTCCGCCGACAGCAATATGGACCTGATCCGCTTTGTCGGCGAATATCTTGAAAGCTGGCACGTTCCGTTCCGTCTGACCAGTTCGATCGATGGGCATAAGGCTAATCTTTTTGCGACCATCGCCGCGCAGAATGGGGAAATGACCCAGGGCGGATTAGTTCTGTCCGGCCACACTGATGTGGTCCCCGTTACCGCCCAGCGCTGGAGCAGTGATCCTTTCACCGTGACCGAGCGTGACGGCAAGCTCTTTGGTCGCGGCACGTCGGATATGAAAGGGTTTTGTGCGGTTGCCTTGGCGCAGGTGCCCGCCCTTGTCGCCCATCCGCTACCCGTACCGCTGCATATCGCCCTATCCTGCGACGAGGAAACCGGCTGCCAGGGCGTGCCATCGCTGCTAGCCGATCTGCTGACCGAGGGGATCCGCCCGCGCGCTGCGCTGATCGGCGAGCCAACCTTGATGCAGGTGGTGAACAGCCATAAGGGCTGTTACGTGATGGAAGCGCTAATTACCGGCATTCCAGCCCACTCCAGCCAGCCGCATCGCGGTGTTTCGGCCATTTCGGCCGCGGCCAAGCTGATCGAGGCAATCGAGGGAGAAGATCGCGCCGCCCAGGCCCGCACGCAGGCAGACAGCGATTTCGCGCCGCCCCGCTCTTCCGTTACCGTGACCATGATCGACGGCGGCACCGCGACCAATATCATTCCAGGCCGCTGCCGTGTGGCCTGGGACCTGCGTCTTGCCCCCTGGGATCAGGCAGAGGCGATTTTGGGCCGCATCCAAACCACGGTCGATGACCACATCCGCCCAGCCCTGCAGCGCCAACATCCCGACGCGGACATCGCGATTCGCGCGCTTGCCACCGTCCCGCCCCTGCGCCCGGATAGCGGGTCGGCGCTAGAACGTCTGGCTTTGGCGTTGACTGGGAACAACCGGGCGATTGCAGTTTCCTATGCCACTGAAGCTGGGCTGTTCCAGCAGGACGGGATGGATACCATTGTTTGCGGTCCCGGCTCGATCGATCAGGCACATCAGCCGGACGAGTTCATCGACCCGGCGCAGCTAGACCTATGCGCCGATTTCCTGCAGCGGCTGTTCGATAGGCTGCGCAGCGGGGCGTTGGCGGGCTAGTGCCGATAGGCCTCCATAATCCCATCTAACGTGCCATCGGCGGCCATGGCCTTCAGACTGGCGTTGATTTTTTCCAGAAGCGGGGCCGCCGCTGCGGCTTGGCTGCGCGCCACGACCAAATAATTCGCCTCCACGGCGATACGTTTGGGCAGCACGGTCACTTTATCCATCGGCTCCCCCAGGGCTTTCAGATGATAGGCCAAGGCCGCTTCGCCGGGATTGATGATCGCCGCATCCAGCCGCCCGGCCAGCAGCTTCTGCAACCGCTGCCGTGGGTTAGAGTCGGCATCGCCCTGGAACTGCTTCTGCGCCTCGACAAAAAAACTGCCATAGCTCGCCCCATCCTGGTAACCGATGCGCTTCCCCTTCAGGTCTTCGGGTGTCTCGAAGGCAAATTCCCGGCCCTTCAATGTGACCAAGATGACCTCGTCGGTGCCGACCGGCTCGCTGAAGAGGAAGATTTTCTCACGGTCCGGCGTTTTGAAAACCCCGGTCAACCAGCCCTCCCCGGCCTCGCCCAGGGTGAAGGCGCGCTTGAAGGGGGCCGCTTCCAGGTTCAACTCTACCCCGGCGCGGCGAAACGCCTCGCGCGTGGCATCGACCACATAGCCCCGCGTCTGCGCCCCCTCCCGCCATGATTTCGGCGGCACGGCATCATTGGCGAAGACCTTTACCGGCTCGGCGATCGCCCCCCCACTGCTCGATAGCGTTAGCACCAGCAGCGCTGCCCGTAAGAAATGCTTGCTTGTCATCAATATTCCCCTTTTTCCAGATGCTGAATCACGAAAAACCCGTATTTATTGTATTTCATTCATAATTCAATCCAAAGGCAAACCCCAATGGTCTGCACAAGCATCAAGCGCAATCCTTAAAATTTCGATACCGCTAGCCGGGTGACGGTGACTACGAACCGCCCAATCGCGGGCACTAATGCCTTCACAAAAAACCGCTGTTAGCAAGGCGCTGAGAATTGGCCCCAGGCGCTGGGAAAGGGTTTTCCAGACCTGGCCGGCCCGTAAGGCCCCCTCGCCCGGTCCATCGGGCGGGCGGGTGCCGGAACAGCCAGCGGTTTGCAGCCGTGCGCCATAAGCCCCGATCAGGCGCGGCGCGCGGTTTAACCGCTCTAGCAGTGCCCGAACGCGCAGGGCGGCCTCGGCTGACCGCCCGACAAGATCACCACGGGCCAGGTAGCGATCAACGACATCCTGGGTCAACCGTACAGGACCCGCCCCCGGCGCGTCGAGATCGGGGGGAAGCGGCATGGGTTCCGCCTGCCGCCGTCGCTCTGGGGTCGGGCGTGCGACGGCCAGAGCGGCGCGGGACGCGGGGGAGAGGCGGGTTTTTCTGGGCATCGGCAACTCCGGAGTGAAGGGGGCTTCACCCTAGAGGGACCCCGTAGGCCCATAAAAAAGGGCCGAGAATCTCTCCCGGCCCCCATCGCCTATCCCCTCCCGCGTCACGCACGACAACCGTCGCGGTCGCGGGTTGACGATCAGCATATTCGTCCTTTGTTCTCATTCTGTCAAGCCCCGGTAGATCTACCGGGGGATGAAACCACCCGATCACGCCCATAATAGCCAGGATCCGCTACGGGAGACCGTTGATGCGCCGCTCTATTTACCGCCTGCTTGCCGCCCTAGGCCTCGCGCTGCTGGCCATCCCCCCCGTCTCGGCCCTGACGCCGGACGAGACCCGGCATTTATTGGACCGGGCCGGGTTCGGTGCCACCGTGGACGATCTTGCCACCTATCGACCACTGACCCGCAGTGCCGCTGTAGACCGGCTGCTGGCTGACCTTGATGCGCCAACCTTAACCCCCGCCCCCGGTTTTTTAAGCGACTCCCGCCCGGATGCTGCCACCTATCGGGCGATCAGCGACCGGACGCCGGAAGAACGCCGGGCCTTCACCTTGGCCCGACAGGGGGAGGCCCTAGCGATTCGCGGCTGGTGGCTGACCGAGATGATCGGCAGCCCCGCCCCGCTGCGCGAACGGTTGGCCCTGTTCTGGCACGGGCATTTCACCTCCGCCTATGAAAAAGTCCGGGTGCCAGACCTGATGTGGCGACAGCTTGCGCTGTTCCGCACCCAGGGCACACAGAATTTCGCTGATCTCTTGCGCGCGATTGGGCGGGATGGGGCGATGTTCCGCTATCTCGATGTTCCTGCCAGCCGCAAGGCCAAGCCGAACGAAAATTTTGCCCGCGAACTGCTGGAACTCTATACCCTAGGCACCGGCCATTATACCGAACAGGACATTAAAGAAGCCGCTAAAACGATGGTCGGCTGGCGCTTGAATGCCGGCGACTTGACGCCCGTCTACATCCCAGCCGCAGCGGTACCAGGACCGAAGCAGGTGCTGGGGGCCGCGGTGACCGATCTGCCGGACCTGATCGAGCTATTGTTGAAACAGCCAGCCACCGCCCGCTTTATTACCGAAAGGCTCTGGCTGGCGCTGGTTTCCCCCACGCCCGATCCGGCGCACGTCGCCCAACTCGCCGCCCGTTTTTCGGCCAGCGGATATCAGATCCGCCCCCTGATCCGGGAGATGCTGGTCAGCGATGCCTTCTGGTCGCCAGAGGCCCATGGCCGCTTGGTTAAATCGCCGGTTGATCTGGTGGTCGGAACCGTCCGGCGCTTCGGACTGCCGGTGCAGGATGCCCGCTGGCTGGCGATTGAAACCCGCCTGCTGGGGCAAGATCTGCTCGACCCGCCGACTGTGCGCGGTTGGCCCGGCGGTATGGCGTGGATTAGCACTGATTCGTTGCTGAAGCGGCGGGCGGTGCTCACCCGTCTTGCCTATGGCGAACCACCCGAACCTGCCCGCCGCCAGCCCGACGGCATCGCCGCGCAATACGCCCGCCTGGCAGGGTTGGAGCAGCCGCAAGCCCCCGCAGGAATGTCGGGACGCGCGGGGCCTTTGGCCGATTTTCTGGCGAAGAACCCAATTTTCCTGAGCGACGAAGCCTTGCTGCAAAAATCGATCCTAGCCGAACCCCCGGTGCAGCCGCCGACCCGCTCGACCGCACCGGATCGGCTGCTCGAACTGCTGCTCGATCCCGCCTATGAGGTGAAATGATGCTAACCCGCCGTCATCTTCTGCGCGCTGCCGTTGGGGTGGGGGGAACGCTGCTGCTGCCCAGTGGCTGCGCCATCGTCCCCGGCCCCCCAGGCAAATCGAGCGGCGGCAAGCCGGAAACCCTGCTGTTGGTGGAGTTTCAGGGCGGGAACGACGGGTTGAACACCGTCGCCCCAATCCGCGACCCGCTGTACCGTCGCCTCCGCCCAAGTCTGGCCTTGACCGATGCCGACGCCCTGCCGGTGGGGCAGGATCTGGCATTGCATCCCGCGCTGAAACCGGCCATGGCCCTATGGGACGCTGGCGATCTTGCCCTGCTGTTGGGCGTCGGCTACCCGCAACCGGACCGCTCGCATTTCCGGTCGATTGATATTTGGGATACCGCGTCGGACGCCGACCGGGTGCTGACCACCGGCTGGGTCACCCGCGCCCTACACGCGCACCCCCGCCCGCGCGCCGCCGATGCTTTCGTGCTTGGCCGCCCGCATTTGGGACCCGTCAGCGGAGCCGGCATCAAGGCCGTCTCCCTCAGTAATCCGAGCGCTTTTGCCAAAGCCGCCACTGCCGTAACCGCCCCCGCCCCGCAGCGCCATAATCCGATTCTCGATCAAATCAGCGCCGTGCAGGGCACTTTGCGCGCGGCGGGGGAGGATATTCAGAGCCGCCTGCGCGGTATTTCCAGCAGCCTAACCGCTGATTTTCCGCGCACCGGTATCGGTGGCCAGTTTGCCGATGCCCTCCGCCTGCTGGTCGCCGGGGTGGAGGCCCCGGTCATCAAACTATCGCTGGGCAGTTTTGATACGCATATCGACCAAGCGCCGCAACATGCACGCCTGTTGGGGGATTTCGCCAGCGCCCTCGCCGCCTTCCGGCGCGCGGCGCAAACCAGCGGCCAATGGGACCGAGTGATCCTGCTGACCTACTCGGAATTCGGTCGCCGCCCCGCCGAAAACGCCAGCCGAGGTACCGATCACGGCACCGCGGCCCCGCTATTCTTGGCGGGCGGGGCGGTGCGGGGCGGCCTCATCGGAACGCAACCCGCGCTGGATCGGTTACAGAACGACGATCTGGTCCATACGATGGATTTTCGCCAGGTCTATGCCGCCGTGCTGCACACGCTTTGGGGAATCGGACCAGAAAGTGTGTTCGGTAAGCCAATCCCCCCGATTGGCCCGCTGACCGCCTGACCCTATTCCGCCGCGCTGGGAAAGCTAACGCCGGGCGGCGGGGCAGCCGGGGCCGGGGCATAGCCGGTCTGGGTGCGGCGCTGACGCTGGCTTTCAGACTTCAGCTGCCCGCAGGCCGCGCCAATATCACGCCCCCGTGGGGTCCGGACGGGCGAGGCATAACCCGCGTTATTTAGCACCGACACGAATTTATCGATCTGCGCATCGGTCGAACATTCATAGGGCGCGCCGGGCCAGGGGTTGAAAGGAATGACATTGATTTTGGCGTGGATCCCTGCCAGCAGCCGCACCAATTCCTTCGCGTCGGCCACGCTGTCGTTCACATCGCGCAGCATTGTATATTCAAACGTGATGCGGCGGGCGTTACTGGCCCCCGGATAGGTGCGGCAGGCTTCCAGCAGCTCGGCAATCGGATATTTCTTGTTTAGCGGCACCAGAATATCGCGCACTTCGTCGCGCACCGCGTGCAGCGAAATCGCCAGACCGACGCCGATTTCCTCCCCGGTGCGCTTAATCATCGGTACGACGCCCGATGTGGACAGGGTTATGCGACGGCGCGATAAAGCAATGCCTTCGTGATCCATCACGATCTGCATCGCCTTTTTGACATTGTCGAAATTATACAGCGGCTCGCCCATGCCCATCAGCACAATATTGGAGAGCATCCGCCCATCCTGTGGGCTGGGCCATTCACCGATACAGTCGCGCGCCAGCATCACCTGACCGACGATCTCGCCCGCATCGAGATTGCGGACAAGTTTCATCGTGCCGGTATGGCAGAAACGGCAGGTGAGCGTGCAGCCGACTTGGCTGGAGACGCAAAGGGTGCCGCGATCTTCTTCCGGGATATAGACGGTCTCGATCTCGTTGCCGTCATCCATGCGCAGCAGCCATTTGCGCGTTCCATCCATCGACAGCCGATCAATCTTATTTTCTGGGCGGCGGACCTCATAGGCATCGGCCAAGCTACGGCGGAAATCCTTGTGCAGGGTCGTCATCTTATCGAAATCGGTCTCGCCGCGATGATACAGCCAGTGCCATAGCTGCTTGGCCCGGAACGGCGCTTGACCGAGCGCCCGCATCTCCGCCACCAACTCGTCCCGCGTAAGGCCGATCAGATTCTTCTTGCGCGCCGTCACCGCCTGATCCTGCTCAACCGCCTGCGTCACGCCCGCTCTCCTGCCAGTCACCTACTGCGTCAAACCTTCTGTATAGCAGAAAGAGAACACCCCTCCCAGAGAGGGTTTTTACATAGGCATATGCAAACCGTTTGATCTCGTTTGCAGCCATTTTTGTTAAGGACAAAACCAAGCAGATCGTTAATAGTTACAGGAAATCAAAACAAACAATGAATGGTAATACCAATGACCCAAATCGCCAAAACGGTCGGAAGTGCGGTGCAAACGCGCGAAGAGCGGCTGCGTTTTCTGAATATTTCGGCTAGTGACGCCGAAATTTTAGGCGAAATTCGTGCGCTTGTTTTGCCAAACCTACCGCAAATTGTCGAAGCGTTTTATGCGCATTTAATGAAATTTTCCAAACTGAACGAGATGGTAACGCGCGGCGGCGGGACCGAGCGGTTGAAAAAAACGCAAATCGAACATTGGTCGGCGCTTTTATCGGGCCGGTATGATGAGGATTTTTTCAACCGCGTCACCCGCATTGGCATGGCCCACGCCAAAATCGGGTTAGAGCCGCGCTGGTATTTGGGGGGCTATTGCCTGGTGCAGGCCCATCTTGATGCGATCCTGGTACAGCGCATCCGCTGGAACCGCGAGAAGCTGGCACAGTTTTTACAGGTCCTGCATCGGGCGATCTATCTTGATATGGATCTGGCCATTTCGGTCTATATCGACCGGCTAGAGGCCCAGGGCCAGGAGATGCGCCTTCAGGTCGCCACCGCCCTAGAGAGCGGCGTGAAGGGCGTGATCGGCGAATTGCAGGGGTCCGTCCACCGGATGGAAGCAACGGCCAATCAAATGAGTGTCGCCGCCGATCAAACGATTGCCCAAACCGCCAATGTCACTGCCGCCAGCGAGCAAGCCGCCGGAAATGTGGAAGCGGTCGCGGCGGCGGCCGGTCAACTGTCGGCGGCCATCCAGGAAATCAGTCGGCAAGTCGCCCATTCTGCCAAGATTGCCGCCCAAGGGGCGGAAGAGGCGAAACAGACCGATGTGAAAGTGCAAAGCCTCGCCGCCGCCGCGGAGCGCATTGGTGAAGTCGTACGCCTTATCAATGATATCGCCGGGCAAACCAATCTGCTGGCCCTCAATGCCACCATCGAGGCCGCCCGCGCCGGGGAGGCTGGGAAGGGCTTTGCCGTGGTCGCCTCCGAGGTCAAAAACCTTGCCAGCCAAACCGCCCGCGCGACCGAGGAAATCACCCAACAGATCGCCGCCATCCAGGCCGCGACCGATGAAACCGTGGAGGTGATCCATGGCGTCGGGCGGACCATCGGCGAAATCAATGAAGTCACTTCCACCATTGCCGCGGCGGTGGAAGAACAGGGGGCCGCAACCAACGAGATCGCCCGCAATGTCCAGCAAGCCGCCACCAGTTCTGGCGTGGTGAAAACCAATATCACCGGGGTGCTGCAAGCCGCCAAAGTAACCGCCGGGGCCGCAAAATCCGTTCTGGAAACCGCCCGCAGCATTGGCGGCGAAACCAATACCCTGGAGGGTGCCGTGCAAGGCTTTCTGGCTGAAATCCGCAGCAGCAAGCGGGTTAGCTAGCCTTTCCGTTTGAACGGGCGGCCGCATCCAGATCGGCCTTCAGCGCGGCGGGCAGATGTTGCCAAGGATACCCGCCCAACGCCCCCGCCAGGGCATAGAGCGCCGTGCGCGTTACCGCTGTTCCAAAGCGAAAGCGCAGCCGGTGCCAGGCGTCGATCGCCCCAACCTCGGCCAATTGGTCGAGGGTTTCGATCCCAACCTCGCGCAGCCGGGCCGCCGTGCGCGGGCCGAGGTTCAGGGCTTGAGCAAGATCATCCATGCGGCGCGGCCCAGTTGGCATCGACGATAGCTTCAAAAACGCTCATCCCGTTTCTCCTCCTGGATTAACGGGAAACAGCCTATCGGGGGCCTGCTGATAGTCTTTGTCAGCAGGCTTTTCCCCTTACTCGATGGTCGGCAGAATCTTTGCCAACGTCTCGACGATCCGGTCGATTTCCGCCTTTTCGATAATCAGCGGCGGCGACAGGGCAATAATGTCGCCCGTGGTGCGGATCAGCACGCCCTGCTCATAGGCTTTCAGGAAGGTCTCGAACGCACGGGCGGTGGGCTTACCGGGACGCGGGGCCAGTTCGATCCCGCCGACGAGGCCCAAGTTCCGAATATCGATTACATGCTGCGTGCCCTTTAGACTGTGCAGCGCCGCCTCGAAATACGGGGCCATATCCGCCGCCCGCTGGAATAGATCATCGTCGCGATAGACATCGAGCGTCGCCAGCCCCGCCGCTGCCGCAATAGGATGGCCGGAATAGGTATACCCATGGAATAATTCGATGGTATTTTCCGGGGCATCCATAAAGGCATCATAGATCCCGTCACGGGCAAACACCGCCGCCATGGGAATAACCCCATTGGTAATGCCCTTCGCCGTGGTCATCATATCCGGAATAACCCCGAATTTTTCAGCCGCGAAGGCTGCGCC
>CAZNVY010000096.1:0-241 GCA_964576605.1 uncultured Elstera sp.
GGGCAGCGATGGTGCCCTGGCGGCGGCCCTACTAAAAGCGGGTCTGAATAAGCGCGGGTAAGCAAGTCTTCCTACTGGTATGGCGCTTGTCGCTGGCGATCCGTCAAATCTATGCCATATTGACGGCATAGGGCTGATATCAGGGAGTATGGCGGGAAACCGCCTGCGCTCTGACTTAGGATGCTTGGCGTGGGGTACTCTGTCACGCCGGGCCTGGGATTTGCGAAAATCCGCCTGCCGG
>CAZNVY010000096.1:251-11320 GCA_964576605.1 uncultured Elstera sp.
TGCGTGTACGTCCGTTGAAAAGGGTCCTGAATGGTCCGCGCCGCCTTTGTGTCTATGAGCCTCGCCCTCGTGATCGGGGGGGCCGCCCCGGCGGTGGCGGCTGTTCCTATTCAGCCACATCGGGCGCTTTACGCGTTGGCCTTAGAACGCAGCCAGTCGGGGTCGGGCATCGTCGGGGCTGGAGGACAGCTGTATTTTGAATGGGCCGATACCTGCGACGGTTGGGCAGTGGCGCAGCGCTATAAGTTGCGCCTGTCCTATTCGGATTCCGATGATGCGGATCTGCAAATCAGCCTTGTGTCCTGGGAAGCCAAGAATGGCCAGCGCTATCGTTTCGAGGTGAAAAAACTCACCAACGGCGAACCAGAGGATGAAATCCGGGGAACGGCGCAACTGCCCAAGGGCAAACGTGGCACGGCCCGCTTTACCGGCCCGGAGAGTGCCAATTTTCCGCTGCCGCGTGAAACGCTATTTCCCTCGGCCCATACAATTGCCCTGATCGACGCCGCGCGGGCCGGGCAAAATTTCTACGTTCGTCCGGTTTTTGATGGCGGTTCGGTTGAAGGCCCATCCTTGGTGGCGGCGGCCATTAGCCCGGCCCGCACCAATAGCCCCACTGAGAGCAATCCGCTTCTGAAGGGCCGTTCTTGGGCAATGCGCATGGCCTTTTTCCCCGATTCCGCTGGGGTTGATCCGCAGACCAAGGGGGAAGAACTGCCGGATTATGAATTAGCCGCCGATTTGCTGGAGAATGGCGTTTCACGCAGCATGTCGCTCGATTATGGTTCCTTCGCGGTTCGGGCGACGCTCTTGAGAGTGGAGCCGCTGGCCGCGCCCAAATGCTCGTAAATTCGATGGATGTTGAATGTCGCGACTGCGCCGCCTCTTGGGTCGAGAGATTGCCGCCGAAACAATCCTGGTCCATGGTAAAGATCAGCCCATCGGCGACGCGTTTTTGCAGGCACGTTTCTTCCACGCGCTGCGCTGCCGCTATCCCAAAGCCCATATAACCTTTGCGGTCTCGTTGGGAGGATCGGCCTATGCCGATCACCTAAAAAGCGCCATGGCCCCCTATCTGGATGCGGTGCTGACGCACCAAGGGTTAAGTCTGGACCGGCAGGCGTTGAACCCGCTGGCCCCCCGGCCCTTGGCGGGCCGCCGCTTTGATCTGGTGATCGATTTTGAAAAGGTCTGGTGGCAAACATTGATCGTGCGGCGAGTGCGGCATCGCTGTTTCGTTTCGGCTTCAAAACATTTCATATTTTCCCACTGCTGGCCGCGGGATTGGCGCAAACCGGCGCATCTGAGCGAACAATACCTAATGCTGCTGGACGCGTTGGGGACGCCGCAGAAGCAGGCTGTGCCGCCCCCCAATTTTCTGTGCCCCGACCGTGTGGCGCAGGCTGCGACCCTGTTGCCGCCGGGGCCAAAATATATCGGGCTGGTGCCGGGGGCTGGCGACCGGGGGAAATGTTGGCCGCTGGAGCGCTATTGCGCCGTGGCGCGCGCCTTGACCGATCAGGGGCTGGTGCCGGTTTTTCTGCTTGGCCCCGCCGAGGCCGATTTTGTGCCGATCTTGCGGGCGACCTTTGATGCCCCCTTGATTCCCGCCTGGCAGGGAACGGCGGCAGCGGGGAAACTGGTCTTCCACCCGGCTTTTTCGTCACCGTTAATGACCGTCGCGCTGGGGCGGCACCTTCACGCCGCCGTTACCAATGATTGTGGGATCGCTCATATGCTGGCAGCGGCACAGACGCCGCTGCTAACGCTATTTGGCTATACGAACCCGACGAAATATCGCCCGCTTTCGCCCCGTTCCCACATTCTATCGGCCCGGCAGTATGGCGCGGCGACCCCAGAGGCTATCCCGGTGGCCGATGTTCTATCGGCGTTGGCCCCGTTGATCGCCGATGAGCGTAACGCCGAGATGGGGCCGCCCGGTATCGATGGGCGATAAGGGCTAGTCCTGGTCGGCCAATAGGCCTTTCTGGGCGGTGTCGTGGGCCTCGACCAGCCGGTCGCACCCAATACCGAGCAGCCGAATGCCGGTTCCCAATGGGTCGTTCCGCAGCAATTCTGCACCGACGCGCCACAGCAGATCGGCATCCTGAGTGGGGGCGGCTAGGCTGGTGGACCGGGTGCGCTGGATGAAATCCGCCGTTTTCAGCTTAATCGTCACGCCGGCAGCCAGCAGGTCGGCGGCTTGTAGGCGGCGGGCGACGGTTTCGGTCAAGGGGCGCAGGGCATCAACCAAATCTTCGGTCTGCGTGCGGTCTTTCCGGAAAGTGGTTTCGGCAGAAATGCTTTTGGTGGGCCGGTTGGGGGTAACGCGCCGCCGATCCTGCCCGCGCGAAAATTCCGCCAGCCTTAGGCCCACTTGCCCGAAGCGTTTGGCCAGCCAGATCGGTTCCCGCGCCGCGAGTTCGCCGATACTGCGGATGCCTTCGCGCTCTAAGGCCGCCGCCAGCGCCTTGCCAACCCCCCAGAGCAGCGAAACCGGTTTCGGGGCCAAGAAGCCCGCCGCTTCTGTCGCACCGATCAGGGCAAAACCGCGCGGTTTATCGAGATCGGAGGCGATTTTTGCCAGTAGTTTGTTCGGACCAAGGCCGATGGATAGGGTGATCCCTAGGTTTGCTTCCACCTCCCGTGCCAGATTGGCCAGCAATAGGGCCGGGGGAACATGCTGCCGAGCCTCAGGATCGGTCAGATCCAGAAAGGCTTCATCCAACGCCAGCGGTTCGACCAGCGGGGTGAGTGCCAGAAAGCGCCGACGCAGGCTGCGGCTGACGGTGGCGTATTTGCTGATCTGCGGCGGAAACACGGTAGCATCGGGGCATAAGCGAAGGGCTTGCCCCATCGGCATGGCGGAGCGTACCCCGGCCCCGCGGGCCACGTAGCAGGCGGCGGCAACCACCCCGCGCTCGCCGCCGCCGACAATCACCGGCCGGTGCCGCAAATCGGGCCGGTCCCGCTTCTCGACCGACGCGTAGAAGGCGTCGCAATCGATATGCGCGATGGTCAGACGGTCCCATTCGGCATGAAAGCGCAAGCGTGGCGACCCACAAGCCGGGCAGCGGGTACGTTGACCCATTCCCCCCGGCGGGGCCGGGAGGGGATGGGCCAGACAGTCGCGGCAGAAGCCGGTTAGGGGGGAGGGGCCGGTCATTGCGGCAGCATAGTCGCAGAAAGGGTTAAGGTTATGGTTTCTTTGCGACTTGCGAGTCGCTAAAGTGGCCTCAGTGCTGCAACGGGCGTCGTGCCTCGGCACCTGGAGGCTTCGGTAAACTCGATGAAGACCGTTCTCATCGTTGAAGACAACGAATTGAATATGAAGCTGTTCCACGATTTGCTGGAAGCGCGGGGCTACCGCATTCTGCAATCGCGCGATGGGATGGAAGCCTTGCGGATTGCCCGCGAGGAGCGGCCCGATCTGATCTTGATGGACATTCAACTCCCGGAAGTATCTGGCCTTGAAGTTACCAAATGGATCAAGCAGGATGAAAATCTGCGGTCGATTCCGATTATCGCCGTGACGGCTTTTGCGATGAAGGGCGATGAAGAAAAAATCCGTGAAGGAGGGTGCGAAGCCTATATCGCTAAACCGATCTCGGTTGCGAACTTCCTTGAGACCGTTCAGCGCTTTCTGGGTTAAGGTCTGATGCCGGGCCGCATTCTCGTTGTCGATGATATTCTTCCGAATATCAAACTGCTCGAAGCAAAGCTAACGAGCGAATATTATGACGTCATTTCGGCAGAAAATGGGCCGACGGCGCTAGATTTGGCGCGTACCGAATCCCCCGATCTTATTCTGCTCGATGTCATGATGCCCGGCATGGACGGGTTCAAGGTCTGCGAGAAGCTGAAAGAAGACCCGGCGACGGCCCATATTCCGGTGATTATGGTGACCGCCCTATCCGATACGGCGGATCGGGTGCGCGGGCTGCAAGCCGGGGCCGATGATTTTCTGTCGAAGCCGGTGCGCGATGTGCCGCTGTTTGCCCGCGTTCGGTCGCTCATTCGCCTCAAGAACCTGATGGATGCGTGGCGGGTGCGGGAAGAAACCTCGTCCCGCCTTGGCTTGGCCGCACCCGCGCCGGTGATGAGCCAGGAAGTGGCGACCGAAGGCCGCATTCTGGTCGTGGAAGACAGCAGCATCGACGCCGAGAATATCGTTAATATTCTGAAGACCGACCGGCACTCGATCGCCACGATCCATAGTGCCGATGCCGCCCTACAGGCGGTGAACAGCAATGTTTTTGATCTGGCGATCATTTCCCTGACCCTATTGGAGGGCGATGCACTGCGCCTGTGCAGCCAAATCCGCTCCCACGTCAACGAAAGCGTTCGCTCCCTGCCGATTCTGCTGTTGGCTGAGGATGAGGAAGATATTGGCAAGATTGCCAAGGCGCTCGACCTCGGCGTCAATGATTACGTCATGCGCCCGTTGGAGCGGCAGGAGTTGCAGGCACGGGTCCGCACCCAGATCCGCCGCCGCCGCTATCAGACCCGTCTGCGCACTAATTTCGAGGAAAGCATCGCGCTGGCCTCCACCGATGCGCTGACCGGGGTTTATAACCGCCGCTATCTTGACGTGCATCTCGATCAGATGATGCGCAATGCCAATGACGCGCGCAAGCCGCTGTCAGTGGCTTTTTGCGATATCGATCATTTCAAGCGGCTGAATGATACCTATGGCCATGCCGCCGGGGACGAGGTTCTAATCGAATTCGCCAATCGGATGCGCCGCTCGCTGCGCCATTTCGATATGATTGCCCGGATCGGCGGCGAGGAGTTTGTCGTGGTTATGCCGGATACCGGCTTGGATGTGGCCTTGAAGGTAGCCGAACGGCTGCGGGCGCGGATGGAGGATGATCCGTTTACCGTAACGGCTGCGGGCGAACTACCGGTAACGATTAGCATCGGCGTCGCCGTTTCTGAACCTGGCGAGGTTCTAGGCACCGATCTGCTGCGCCGGGCCGATGAGGCCATGTATCGTGCCAAGCAAGCAGGCCGTAACCGGGTGGAAGCGTCGATACCGGCGGCCTCGCACTCTTAACCCAGGGTTCTGCTTCTTCTCAGAATGTCCTAAAACGAAAAGCGCCGGTGCAGGACCGGCGCTTTCGGTTTCAACACCGCTGATGCGGTGGAAATTACTTAATTTTCGCTTCGCGGAACACGACGTGCTTGCGCACCACCGGATCATACTTCTTCAGTTCCAGCTTGTTCGTGGTCTTACGCGGGTTCTTCTTCGTCACGTAGTAGAAGCCCGTGTCCGCAGTGCTGACCAGCTTAATCAGCAGGGAAGTCGGCTTTGCCATGATGCATCAGTCCTAGTAAAAGGGATCGCCCAAAGAGGACGGCACAATATCGAGTAACACGGGCCTGTCAAGCGATATTCCGGCCAGGATGTTCGTGAAACTTCCCTTGTTCGCGGCGGCAGTCGATGCTAGGGGTAATAGCGGGGTCGGCGCAAGGTCCGACCCAGGCTGTCGAAGAGGATAGGGCTGTGCATTTGCGCATTTTAACGGGTCGATGGCGTCGCTGCTGATGCAAACCCGCCCGGCGGACCAAACCGCGCCAGGGCTTTTGCCGAAAAATCAGTATTCGCGTTTCATCGAAAATCCGTTCTAGCGCAAAGGATGCCTGTTTCATGTCCAAGACTGCTATGCCGTTCGTCTATGGGACGAACGGGGGTGTTACCATAACCCGTACCGTTACCGAAGTTCCCTTCGATGCTGCCATTGATGGGCTGATCGATCAGTTGAACAGTCAGCGCGGGGCGTTGCTGTCGTCCGCCTACGAATATCCGGGCCGCTATAAGCGTTGGAGCTTGGGGTTCGTGAATCCGCCGCTAGAGGTTACCACCATCGGGCGGGTTTTCACGCTGACGGCTTTGAATGCGCGCGGTAAAATGCTGCTGCGCTTTGTGCGCCCGGTGTTGGAGAAGCACCCGCATTTGGCCGCGCTTTCGGTGGCCGAGGATCGGATCGATGGGGCAGTGATTCCGCTGCCGCTGAAATTTGCCGAGGAAGAACGCTCGCAGCAGCCGTCGGCCTTTTCGGTCGTGCGGGCTATCCTGGAGGCTTTCAAAAGCGACGAGGACGAGCATCTTGGCCTTTATGGGGCGTTTGGCTACGACCTGATTTATCAGTTCGAGCCGGTGGAACGGCTACGCCCACGCCCCGACGATCAGCGCGATATGGTGCTCTATCTGCCCGATGAATTGACTGTTGTCGATAATCAGCGCGGTCAGGCCTTGCGCTATACCTATGATTTTGCAGGCGATCTTGGCAGCGAAACCCTGAATACTGCTGGCTTGCCGCGCGAAACGGCCGCGATCGATTATCGGGGTGCGCAACGCACGCCGGGGCAGGTATCGGATTTTCCGGCGGGGGGCTATGCCGAGATCGTGCGTAAAGCGCTGCCCTATTTTCAGCGGGGCGATCTGTTCGAGGTTGTTCCCGGCCAGACGTTTTTTGAGGAATGCGATGCTCGCCCTGGCGATCTGTTCCGGGCGCTGCGTAAAATCAATCCCAGCCCCTACGGCTTTCTCTTCAATCTGGATGGTGAGTATCTGGTTGGGGCGTCGCCCGAAATGTATGTGCGCGTCGAAGGGCGGCGGGTGGAAACCTGCCCGATCTCCGGCACCATCGCCCGCGGTCGCGACGCGATTGAGGATGCCGAACGCATCCGCGAGCTGCTGAACTCGAAAAAAGACGAGTCGGAGCTAACGATGTGTACCGACGTTGACCGCAACGATAAGGCCCGCGTCTGCGTGCCGGGGTCGGTTAAGGTCATCGGGCGGCGCCAGATCGAGCTGTATAGCCATCTTATCCATACGGTCGATCACGTTGAAGGCACCTTACGCCCCGATTGCGACGCGCTGGATGCGTTCCTGACCCATACCTGGGCCGTGACGGTGACCGGTGCGCCGAAGCGCTGGGCCGTGCGCTTTATCGAGGAAAACGAGGCTAGCCCGCGCCGTTGGTACGGTGGTGCGGTTGGGCGTCTCAGCTTTGACGGTAATTTGAACACCGGCCTCACTCTCCGCACCATTCGCTTAAAAGATCAGATCGCCGAAATTCGCGTCGGTGCAACGTTGCTCTATGATAGTGACCCAGAGGCGGAAGAGCGTGAGACCATCCTGAAGGCTGCAGCAAGCCGCAAGGCGATTCTGGCGGTCAAGCAGGGCAATAATGGCCCCGCCGTTGCCGAGCCGCTGCCGCCCGTGGATCGCAAGATCCTGATCGTTGATTGCGAAGATAGCTTCGTGCTGACCTTGGCCGATTACTTCCGCCAGACCGGGGCTTCCGTTACCACGCTGCGCTATACCCATGCACCGACGGCGCTGGCGGCGGGCGGTTGGGATTTGGTCGTGCTGTCGCCGGGGCCAGGGCGGCCCGACCAGTTCGGGGTGCCGGGCTTGGTGCTGCAGGCGGTCGAGGCTGGGGTGCCGGTGTTCGGCGTCTGCCTGGGAATGCAGGGGATGGTCGAAGCCTTCGGCGGTCGTCTGGGGCAGTTGGCAGAGCCGGTGCATGGTAAGCCGAGCAGCGTGACCGTCGATCCGGGCAGCGCGCTTTTTGCTGGTTTACCAGCAGAAGTAACGATTGGCCGGTACCATTCGCTCTATGCCGACGCGGCAAGCCTACCAGAGGTTTTTACCGTCACCGCCCGGACAGCCGATGGCGTTATTATGGCTGTCGAGCATAAGAGCCTGCCGGTGGCAGGAGTGCAGTTCCATCCGGAGTCGATCATGTCCTTCGGGGCCGGGGCGGGACCGGCAATGATCCGTAATGTTGTTACGCGGTTGCGCTCCCTGGCCACTGCGGAAGGAGAGGCGGCATGAAAGCTAAGATCACCTGGGTCGAGGCTCGCACTTTTCTGGCCGAATCCGGCACAGGCCACGCGCTTGTGATGGATGGTGCCCCCGATGCGGGGGGCCGCAACCTCGGCCCGCGCCCAATGGAAATGCTGCTGATCGGTATGGGCGGCTGCACGGCGTTTGACGTGGTGATGATCCTCGAAAAGGGCCGCCATGCGGTGACCGACTGCCAGATCGGTATCGAGGCGGAGCGGGCGGAAACCGATCCGAAGGTCTTCACGAAGATTCATCTCCATTTCCGTGTTGTGGGCAAGAATCTACCGCCCGCCGCTGTGCAGCGGGCGGTGGATCTATCGGCAGAGAAATATTGTTCGGCCTCGATTATGCTGGGCAAAACTGCCGAGATTACGCACACGATCGAAGTGATTGAGGACTAGAGCAAATCCCGAGCAGACGGAATCGTCTGCGACGACGTATTTGCGTAAATACAAGAGATTAGAGCATTTCTCGTGAGCCAAGGCGAACGAGAAATGCTCTAAACGGCTTTCGCTGCCGCGCCGATGTGCTCCCGCATGACGGCGAGGTAGTTTTCCTCCGACGTTTCCCGCCGGGCTTTCACGCGCGGTTTAATATCGTCCGTTACCACATAGCGCAGTTGCCGCGTGCCGTCGGTGGCCGCGTCAAAAATCGCCGCAGCGACATCCTCTTCGGTCGCAGTTGCCTGCGCGCGGAAAATCTCGAACTGGCGATGCGTTTGCGCGATGAAGGCGTCATAGCTTGGCAGCGCATGGTTTCCCGCCGCCGCCTCGCCCGCACGTTTGCCGAAGTTGGTGCTCACCACACCGCCCAATTCGATGATCTTCACGCCGATATTTTGCGAGGCAAGTTCCCACGACAGCGCCTCCGAAAACCCTTCGAGCGCAAATTTACTGGCGCAATAGAGCGAGAGTAGGGGCAGAGTGAAAACCCCCGCGCCGGAGCTGATATTCAGAATCAGCCCGTCCCCCCGGTCTCGGAAATGCGGTAGCAGCGCGCGGGTTACATCCATCACGCCGAACAGGTTGACGTCGAATTGTTCCCGAATGGCAGCCTGTGGCGTCGCCTCGAATACGCCGAAGAGGCCGAAGCCGGCATTATTCACCAGCGCGTCGATGCGCCCGAAGCGCGCGATCCCCACGGCTATGGCGGCTGCAATGCTCGCTTGGTCCTGAACGTCAAGCCGGGTTACGAGCAGGTTCGGCAACGCCGCGAGATCGGTTGCGGTTTCCGGTTGGCGCAGGGTGGCGACCACATTCCAACCTTTGCGGGCAAAATAGAGCGCACTCGCCCGCCCGATGCCGGAGGAGCAGCCGGTGATGAGGATAGTCTTGGTCATGATCGCGCTTCCTTGTGCCGATGATCTGGACCAAGAGATAAGCGATGGTCATAATCCTGATAATCGAGATGCTGCCGCATAATCTCATGAGGAAATTTCATTAATGTCGAAAGCGGGCCTGATTGAGCTGAACGCCGTGGCGGCGGTCGCGGCGCACCGCAATTTTCGCGCGGCGGCGATTGAGCTTGGCCTGTCGGCGTCGGCTATCAGTCACGCGATTTCGGGGCTGGAAGCGCGGCTGGGCGTCCGCCTGTTTCACCGCACGACGCGCAGCGTGGCGCTCACCGAAGCCGGAGAAGCCTTCCTTGCCCGCGTACAGCCCGCCCTGCGGGAGATTGCCCAGGCGCTGGAGGCGGTAAACGACCATCGCACGACGCCGACCGGCACCTTGCGGCTCAATACCTCGGCGGAAGCGGCACGGCGGATGATGATCCCCTATATTCTGCCGTTTCTTCAGCGCTACCCTGATATGAAGCTGGACATTGTGTCCGAAGGGCGGCTGGTCGATATCGTGGCCGAGGGGTTCGACGCTGGGATTCGTCTTGCCGAGGCCGTACCGCTGGATATGATCGCGGTGCCGTTCGGCGGGGATGTATCTTTTGCCGTCGTCGGATCGCCCGACTATTTCGCAACGCGCCCCCAGCCGCGCACGCCCGTCGATCTGGCGAAGCATGTTTGCATTCGCGCGCGGATGCCGAGCGGAACGCTCTATCGCTGGGAGTTCGAGCATCGCGGGGAAACCCTCTCGGTGGAGGTCACCGGGCCGCTTACGCTCGATAACCACGGGCTGATGCGCGAAGCGGCTTTGGCCGGGGCGGGACTCGCGTATATCAGTGAAGGCATGGTCGAGGCCGATCTTGCCGAGGGGCGGTTGATCCGTGTGTTGGCGGACTGGACGCCGCCTTTTTCCGGCCTGTGCCTTTACTACCCCAGTCATCGCCATGTTCCGGCGGGATTGCGGGCCTTTGTGAGCCTGCTGCGAGAACGGCGGGGGGCTTGAGTAGCCGCGACGGTGAAGGGGGGGCGGAGGCGGCGGGACCGATCACCGAATGGGCGGTTGCACGGTGTTTGACGTGGTGATGATTCTCGAAAAAGGCCGCCATACGGAAACCGACTACCAGCATTCAATCGAGGTTATAGAGGGCTTAGAGCCTGTATTTTCAAACAGGCTCTAGGGTCACGCGCAGCGCTCGGCAATCCAACTGCGGATCGTTAAGCGGTTATGCACCCCGCGCGCGCGGATGGCGCGGCCTGCGTCGGGGCTGATGGCGGGATCGAGGGGGAAAAACAGCGGTGTCCAGGCCGGGGGCGGCCCTTGGTCGAGGGTGACCTCATAGACCGTCGTCTCATCCAAATGCAGGCGCATCCACTGCATAAGGCCATTCACGCGGCCACCATCCGCCGTCAGCAGGCACTGTGCTTCCGGGGCCGGCCAGGCGTCACCCTTGGTGAAATCGAAGGAAAATAGCCGTTCGGGCCGACTTCTCAGCATCAGCGTATCGCGCCGCTGGACTAGGATTGGGGAATCCATCAAGCGATTGAAGGGCGATAGATCAAAGCCTGCAATCACGCCCAGGCGTTTTGCCGTGGCCCTAGGCATTTCCGCGAGGGCAATCAGAATATCGCCCCGGCAGGGGATCATTTTTCCCCCCGGCTTCAGCAGATGCGCGACCGCATGTTCCATCACCGGCAGCGCATTTTCTTTCAGCAGGTCGTTGGAAACGATTTCGGAGACGATCAGATCGACCGGGCCGCCTAGATCGGCCATCGGATCAAGCTGGGTGGATTTTTTGGTCACGACGCGGACCCGGTCGGCGAAACCATTTAGAGCGATGATCTCGGTGGCGGCGTCGGCAACCGCTGGGTTCATTT
>CAZNVY010000097.1:0-1881 GCA_964576605.1 uncultured Elstera sp.
TACACCGATCACGGCGTGTACGCCGAGCGGCAGCGGGTCGCTAGCGATCGGGCGACGGGCACGCTGGCCACGGACGGGCCGGGCACGGTGATCGCCGCCGGGGCGTTGACCGCGGACGGCCCGCTGCCCGCGGGGCCGCGGCGACCTGCGTCTGCGTCGCCGCAACCGCCGGCCCAGACGGCTGCGGGGTTGGGGTTCCGGAGGTCGCGCGGGGGCTAGTGAGCACGGGTGGAACCGCCGGTGAAGCCTGCGGGGCGGGCTGGGGGGCCGTGGCGGCCATGACCGGCGGTACGCTTGGTTTCGCCAGCGGCGCTTCCGGCGGCGGCAGCACCCGCCCCGCAGCGGTATCGACCGCCTGACCGTTTAGGATAAGTTTATCCTGATTAGGAACTTCCATCCCGCCCGGATCGCTGGGCCGGGCTTTCAGCGGTCCTGCATCGGCCTGCACCAGGGGAACGGCCCCGCCGGTCGCAGTATTAGCCCCTTGATTATAGGCATACCAAACGATGCCGCTAAACCCACCGAGGGCGACCAGCGCGATCGTGGCCGGAAGCCAGCGTCGCCCCTTTGGTTCTTCCGAGGGCAGCGTGGGTTCCAAATCACGGGGATCGAAATCTTGTTGCATCAGCGCATTTCCTCGACCGGCTCAACGCCCAAAACCGCCAGACCGGAGGCGATAACGGTCTTCACCCCCTGTACGAGGGCCAGACGCGCCAGCGTCAAAGCGCGATCCTCTGGTAGAATAAAGCGCAGGGTTGCCTCGTCCCGCCCCTTATTCCACAGAGCATGAAAGCCTGCCGCCACATCGCCTAAGTAAAAAGCGATACGGTGCGGCTCGTGCGCCTCGGCGGCTGCCTCTACCAACCTCGGCCAGCTTGCTAACGTGCGCATCAAACCAAGTTCGGCTTCGTCGGTCAAGCGGTTTAACGAAGCATTAGCCAAATGCTCGGCGCTTAGATGATCCTGTGACAAACTATCGACAGCATTGCGCAGAACAGAGGCGGCGCGTGCGTGGGCATATTGAACGTAGAAAACCGGATTATCTTTTGATTGTTCCTGAACTTTGGCGAAATCAAAGTCCAGCGACACATCGTTTTTCCGCGTGAGCATAATAAAGCGCACTACATCGCGGCCCACTTCATCCACCACATCGCGCAAGGTAACGAAGGTCCCTGCCCGCTTGGACATTTTGACCGGCTGGCCGTTATCCAGAAGATTAACCAACTGGCATAACTTAATATCGAGCGCGGTCTTGCCATCGGTCAGCGCCTTTACCGCCGCCTGCATCCGCTTCACATAACCGCCGTGATCGGCCCCGAAGACGTTAATGAGGACGTTCGCCCCGGCCCGATGCGAATTTCCGACAGCCTTATCATAGTGATAGGCGATGTCGTTCGCAAAATAGGTCCAGCTCCCATCCGACTTTTTCAGCGGCCGATCGACATCGTCGCCGAAATCCGACGCGCGGAATAAGGTCTGCGGGCGCGGTTCCCAATCATCCGGCGTTTTGCCCTTCGGCGGCTCCAGCACGCCAACATAAATCAGGCCGCGATCTTCCAGCGCCTTCAAGGCGGCTTCGACCGCACCGCTTTCGACCATCGCGCGTTCGGAGGAGAAAAGATCGTGCTTCACGCCCAGCGCGATAAGGTCTTCCTTAATCAGCGCCATCATCGCGGTAATGGCTTCGGCGCGGATCGGGGCCAGCCACTCGGCTTCGTCGGCGTTCCGCCATTGGTCGCCATAGCGCGCCGCTAAGTCTTGCCCCAGTGGCACCAAATATTGCCCCGGATAGAGGCCCGCCGGAACCTCGCCCATATCATCGCCCAGGGCTTCCCGGTAGCGATGATAGGCAGAGCGCGCCAGCACATCGACCTGCGCCCC
>CAZNVY010000097.1:1893-4138 GCA_964576605.1 uncultured Elstera sp.
ATATTCGCGCACCACGTCATGCCCGGCCTTCGCCAGCAGCGAGGCCAGCACATCGCCAACGACTGCCCCCCGGCAATGGCCGACGTGCATCGGCCCGGTAGGATTGGCCGAGACATATTCGACGTTCACCCGCACGCCCGCGCCGATCTGGCTGTCGCCATAGGCGGTCCCGGCGCGCAGGATCGTGGCAAGCTCCCCCTGCCATTGAGCGGGATCGAGGCGGAAATTCAGGAACCCCGGCCCGTCAATCGATAGATCGGTAATCCCTAACGCTGCATTGCTGCGGAGCGCTTCGCCGACCACTGCGGCCAGATCGCGCGGCTTCATCGCGGCAGGTTTCGCCAGCACCATGCCGACATTGGTCGAAATATCGCCGTGGCTCGCGTCGCGCGGCGGTTCCACCGTCACTTTGGCGGCATCAAGGCCCGCAGGCAGCTTGCCCTCGGCCATCAGCGCGGCCAGCGCCTCGGTCAGCGCCAGATGGAACCGTTTGAAGATATGCGGCGTCACGTCGGTCATAGCGTTCCTAAAAACTCACGTCTTAGCGGTCAAATCGAACAGCCGGCGATGTTCTTCCAGCGCGTAGCGGTCGGTCATCCCGGCGATGTAATCGGCGATCACCCGGGCGGCGGCGGGGCTGCCTGGGGCGGCGATCTGGCGCTGCCATTCCGGCGGCAAGGTCTGCGGCATCTCCATAAAGAGATGGAACATATCCTGAACTACCCGCCGCGCTTTGGCAATCATGCGGTTGACGCGGTAGTGGCGGTACATGCGGTCGAACATGAACGGTCGCAGGGCCTTATCCGCCGCCTGCATCGCGGAGCTGAAGGCAACGAGCGGCTGGCCCAAGGCACGCACGGCATCGGCGGAGGTTGGCTTAAGCGCGGCAATCCGCGCGCGGGTTTCGGTCAAAAGATCCGTGACCATCACGTTAATCAGCCGCCGCACGGCCTCGTGCGTCAGGCGCACGGGTTCCGCCCCCGGATGGGCGCGCAACAGCTCGTCAAACACCGGGCCGACGACGGGCAGCGGCAAGAGATCGTGCGGTGTAAACAGCCCGGCGCGCAGCCCATCGTCGATATCATGATTATTATAGGCAATATCATCGGCTAGCGCCGCCACCTGGGCTTCGGCGGAAGCATAGGTCTCCAGCTTCAAATCGCAGACCGATTGAAAGGCTTTGATTGTCGGCGGCGGATTGGTCAGCGGACCGTTATGCTTCACCACCCCTTCCAGGGTTTCCCACGTCAGGTTGAGCCCGTTGAAGGCGATATAGCGCCGCTCCAGCAGGGTTAGCGCCCGGAAGGTCTGATCATTGTGATCGAAGCCGCCATAGGGGCGCATTACCTCGTTCAGCGCCTCCTCGCCGGAATGGCCGAAGCAGGTATGGCCAACGTCATGGGCGAGCGCCAGGGCCTCGGCCAAGTCTTCATCCAGCCCCAGGGCGCGGGCGATAGAGCGGGCGATCTGCGCTACTTCTAGCGAATGGGTCAGCCGGGTGCGGTAATGGTCGCCTTCGTGAAAGACGAAAACCTGCGTCTTATATTGCAGCCGCCGGAAGGCCGTCGAATGAACGATCCGGTCGCGGTCGCGCTGAAACGGCGACCGTTCGCCCGACCCTTCTTCGGCATAGGCCCGGCCCCGGCTGTGCTGCGGGTCGCAAGCAAAGGGGGCGCGCAGCGGCGTCGGGGCGGCGGTCGAACTCATGGCCCGCACCCTACCCGCCCGGTCAAGGCGATTCAATGGAGGAACCTATGACATTCCTGGAAATTGACGGCAGCGCTGCGCGGGCCTACATAAGAACGGTGTTACGAAGGAGATCTGTTATGGCCGAAACCGCCCCCGTCGCCCTATCGGACAGCGCCGCGAAACGGATTGCCACCATCTTGCAACGCGAGGCCCCCGGCGCGCGCCTGCGCATCGCTATTTCCGGCGGTGGCTGCTCCGGCTTTCAATATGGGTTTACCTTCGATACGGCAATGAATGCCGACGATATTCTGCTGGCGAAAGACGGTGCCGAAGTGGTGATCGACGAAACCTCGCTGGGCCTGATGGGCGGCGCGGTGATCGATTTCGTCGAGGATCTCGCCGGGGCTGCTTTCCAGATCAAAAATCCGCAGGCGGCGGCAAGCTGCGGGTGCGGGAATTCGTTTTCGCCGGTATAGTCCCCGGCATGAAAATCGCCACCTGGAACGTCAATTCCCTTAAAGTCCGTCTGCCGCATTTGCTGCGCTATCTGGAGGCC
>CAZNVY010000097.1:4240-11127 GCA_964576605.1 uncultured Elstera sp.
TCGAAGCCGTGGGGCAGAAGACCTATAACGGTGTCGCCATCGTCTCGAAAACGCCGATTTCGGTCGTTCTGCGCCGCCTGCCGGGCGACGAGGAGACGGACGAGCAGGCGCGTTATCTGGAAGCCGATGTCGCGGGCCTGCGGGTGGCCGCGCTCTATCTGCCCAACGGCAATCCGGTCGAGACCGAAAAATACCCCTATAAGCTGCGCTGGATGGAACGGCTGGCCGACCGCGCGGCGGCGCTGTTGGCCGAAGACCGGCCCTTCCTGCTCGGCGGTGATTATAACATCTGCCCGACCGATGCCGATGTTTACGATCCCGTCGGCTGGCGCGACGATGCGCTGGTGCGCCCGGAAAGCCGCGCCGCCTTCCGCCGCTTGCTGCACTTAGGGCTGACGGAGGCGTTCCACGCGCTGCATCCGCACGCCACCCGCGCTTTCAGTTTCTGGGACTATCAGGCCGGGGCTTGGCAGCGCGACAATGGCTTGCGAATCGACCATCTGCTGCTCTCCCCGGCCCTCGCCGACCGGTTGGAGGCCTGCGAGATCGATAAGGAACCGCGCGGCTGGGAACGGGCCTCCGACCATACCCCCGTCTGGTGCCGCTTGCGGGCGGCCTAAGCCGCTGCAAAGGTCTACTGCGAAATAGGCGTAAAACGCGCCTTGCCCTCCGTCACCGTCACGCTTATTGATAATGACTATCAATTGCTATGGTATGTGAGGTCATGATGACGATCATTCGGTCGCTGCTGGGGGTGGCGGGTTTGCTCGCGGCGGTCAGCGCAGCGCCAGCCCTTGCTGGGACGCAGTATCCGCTGACGGTGGAAAACTGCGGCGCCAGCGTGACCTTCCAAAAGGCCCCAACGCGCGCTATCGGCCTCGGCCAGAACAGCGCCGAAATCCTGCTGCTGCTGGGGCTTGAGAGCAAAATGGTCGGAACCGCCTTCTGGCCCAGCAAGGTCTTGCCCAATCTTGCGGCGGCGAATGCCAAAGTGAAGCTGCTGACCGTGGAGTTTCCGACCTTCGAGGCCATGCTGGCCGAAAACCCGGATTTCGTTGCCGCCGCTCTGCCGACTTTGATCGGCCCCAGCAGCAAAATCGCCAAACGCGAGGATTTCGAGAAACTCGGCGTCGGCACCTATCTGTCGCCGAGCACCTGCATCGCGCAGGCAACGAAGGATCTCTACGGCAGCCGCACCCAACTATGGAGCATGGATCTGCTCTATAAGGAAATCGACGATCTTGCGCGGATTTTCGACGTTAGCGACCGTGGCCAAGCGCTGATCGCCGATTTCAAAGCGCGGGAAGCGGCGCTGAAGACGGCGGTTTCAGCCTCCGGCAAAAAACTGTCTTATGTCTTCTGGTTCTCCAGCCCGTCGCCAACAGCAGACGCCTATTTGGGCGGCAAGAATGGCGCTTCGGGCTATATCGCCGATCTGCTCGGCGGCACCAATGCCATCACCACCGAAGCCGAATGGCCGACCCTGGGGTGGGAAGGCATTATCGCCGCCAACCCCGATGTGATCGTCGTCGCCAGCCTCGACCGCAACCGCTGGGAACTCGATAAGCCCGACGCGAAAATCAAGTTCCTGACCAGCGATCCCGCCGTCAGCCAAATGGCAGCGGTGAAGAATAAGGCGATTGTCGTCATGGACGGCCAGGCGATGAACCCGACCGTCCGCACGGTCTATGGCGCCGAAGAGGTGGCCAAACAGTTGAAATCGCTCGGTCTGCTGAAGTGACCGCAAGGGGGTTTGGGCGGGCGGCGGCCTTGACCGTCGCCGCTCTTGCGACGATTGCCTTGGCGGTTGCCATCAGCGTTGGGGTCGGCGATCTCCCGATCCCGATCTCGACCACGGTTGCAGCGGTGACCAATCGGCTCGGCTGGACCGATGTTGCGCTGAACCGCATTCACGCGACCGTCATTTGGGATTACCGCCTCAGCCGTGCCTTGGTCGCCGCCTTTTGCGGCGCCGGGCTGGCGCTCTGCGGGGCGGTGATGCAGGCGCTGCTGCGCAATCCGCTGGCCGAACCCTATGTGCTGGGGATTTCCGCCGGGGCTTCCACCGGGGCAGTGGCCATAGTCATTCTGGGGTTGGGGGCTGGGGCGGTCTCGCTCTCCGCCGGGGCGTTCGTTGGCGCTTTTGCGGCCTTCCTTTTTGTTGCGCTGCTGTCGAATGGAACGCGGGCCGGGGCGGATCGCACCATCCTGGCGGGGGTTGCCGCCTCGCAATTGTTCAACGCCGCAACCTCCTATGTCGTTACCACCACGGGCAATGCCCAGCAGGCCCGCGACGTAATGTTCTGGCTGCTCGGCAGTTTCGGCGGGGTCCGTTGGCCGGAATTCACCCTGGTTGCCCTGATCGTCGGCGGCGGGCTTATCGCCTGCCTGCTTTATGCCCGCTGTCTCGATGCTTTCGCCTTTGGCGACGAGGTGGCCGCCGCCCTGGGGGTGAATGTGGCACGGGCGCGGATTGCCCTCTTCGCCCTGACCGCGCTGATGACGGCAACGATTGTCAGCATGGTCGGATCGATTGGCTTTGTCGGCCTCGTCGTCCCCCACGCCGCCCGCTTTCTGGTCGGGCCACTGCATGTTCGCCTGCTGCCGGCCTGCGCGGCGGTTGGCGCAATCTTTATGATCTTGGCCGATATTGCAGCGCGGGCGCTGATCCCCCAGCAAGTTCTGCCTATCGGTGTGGTCACCGCCTTGGTCGGCGTGCCGTTTTTCTCGGTCATCCTCTACCGGCTGCAGCGGGCATCATGAGCATTACGGCGGAAAACCTATCGTGGGCCATCGGGGGCAAGCCGATCTTGAAGGGCGTCTCGCTGACCGTCCCGCCGGGCCAGATTTTGGGGTTACTGGGGCCGAACGGATCGGGCAAAACCTCGCTGCTGCGCCTGCTGGCGGGCTTGAGACGCCCGGATACCGGGCGGGTGCTGCTGGACGGGGCGGATCTGGGTAAGATCACCCGCCGCTCTCTGGCCCAACGCATCGCCTTTGTGGAACAGCACGCGGCAACGACGGCAGACTTGCGCGTCGTTGATGTCGTAAAGTTGGGACGCTTTCCGCATCGGTCGATCTTTACGGGGTGGACGGCGGCCGATGAAACCGCCGTGCAGCAGGCGATGGCGCGCGTGGGCATCGCCGCAAAAAGCGCCGCCCGCTGGCAGACCCTCTCAGGCGGGGAAAAGCAGCGTACTCATATCGCCCGCGCCTTAGCGCAAAACCCGTCCGAGCTTCTGCTCGACGAGCCGACCAATCATCTCGATATCCAGCATCAGATCGGCCTATTGCGGTTGATCGCTAGCCTTTCGCTAACCAGCGTGATCGCCCTGCACGATCTCAACCATGCCGCCATGTTCTGCGACTGGCTGATCGTGATGCAGGCCGGGCAGATTATTGCCGCCGGTGACCCGGCGAGCGTGCTAACGGAAGCGTTGCTGAAGGATATTTTTGCAGTGGACGCGCGGGTCGAAACCTCCCCCCACCACGGCAAACCGCATATCCATTACTTGCGCTAAAAGGTGCCCGCGCGCGGTGCCCGCCGTACCCCGGCCCGAAGATGCTGATAGGGCAGATCGGCGGGATTGGCGGTTACAAGCCCCGGCGCGACAACCACCAAAATTTCGGACGCAATCGGCTGAAAGGCCGCGCGGAAATGGACCGAGCTTTTCAGCACCAGCACCGGGCAAGCCTGGGGGATAATGCCGAGATGGGTGAAAATCGCCTGGGTGGAGGGCTGCTGGCGGGCCGACCCCAGCGCGATGCGCGTGCCCTCAACCTCGATCAACGCCATCGGGCCGAGGCTCAGGGTGCCGCCCTCCCACATCGGCCCGGTCCCCGGAAACGTGCCCGCGCCAAGGGCCAGAACTTTCCCCGTAACTGGTAAAGGCTGATCCCCCGGCGTGCCGCGCCCGCCGAGATCGACCGAGATGACCGCGCCCACACCTGCCGCCGTCGCAGTCTGCACCGCCGCCGGATCGTACAATAGACCGAGGGTAACGCCGGGCAGCTTGCGCGCCAGAATCTCGCGCAGCAGGCCCGTCGTATCGCCCGACCCGCCGCCGCCGGGGTTATCCTGCGTATCGGCCAGGATGATCGGACCAGAGCGCCCGCCCTGCTGCACCTGCCGCGCCGTGTGATCGAGCGCATCGGCGATGGACCATAGGCCCGCCTCGGCATAGGCCCCTTCGGCATCGAGCAAAGCCTGGAACAGCCGATCCGCCGCCGTGTCGGCGTCGGCCTGCGTTTTGGCGTAAGCGAGGATCGTCGGCCCGGTTTCCGGCGAATCGGAGAGCGGGAAGCCGGGGCAATAGGATAAATCCGCCCCGGTTTCGGCCTCGATCTGCTCTAGCAATCGGAACAGCCCAGCCGTGGGTTCGGCAAAACTACATTGCGCCGTGATCGGGATCAGATAGGGCGACGCCCGCAGCGCCTTGCCACCCCAGCCGCGCGTTTCCAATAACCGGGCTGCCGTGCGGGCACCGGTTTCCAGCATATCGACATGGGGATAGGTGCGGAACGCGGTAAGGAAATCCGACTGTTCCACCATCAAGCGGGTCACATTGGCATGGAGATCGAGGCACCCAACCAGCAGCGCCGCCGGCCCAATCACTGCCCGGATACGGCGCAGGAGTTCGCCCTCGCCGTCTGGGAAGCTCTCGGTCACCATCGCGCCGTGCAGATCAAGGAACACGGCATCGACCGGGCCTTGCGCGATCAGATCGTTGATCATCTGCGCCGAAATCCGCTCGAAAGCGTCGGCCGTGACCGGGCCGGACGGTTCTGTGACCGTCCACAGCAGCGGGATGAGCGCCGACCGGCGCTTCAGCGCTTCGCGGATGAAGCCCGCAATCGGCACCCTCTCGCTGCCCACCGTATCGAACAGCGCATCGCCACGGGTCAGCGCGGGCCAGCCGGTCCCCGTCAGGAAATCCTGATAGGTGGCCCGGCTGGGGGCAAAGCTATTGGTTTCGTGTTGAAAGCCGCCGATCGCAATGCGCATGGCGACTACAGCGCCGCCAAGCGGGCGAGCGCGGTATCGAGCCGGGCGATCAGCGCTTGGGCGTCCGCCAACCGTTCCCGGTTTTCGTCGATGACGGCGGGATCGGCCTTGGCGATGAAATCGGCATTGCCGAGTTTCTTCTCGATCTTCCCAGCCTCCTGCTCCGCCTTGCCTTTTTCCTTGGTCAGGCGCGCGCGTTCGGCGGCGGGGTCGATGGCCCCCGCCAGATCGAGCGCTAGCGTCGCCGGGCCTTCCACCACCTGCACCGAGGTCGCGGTCGCCGTTCCGCTGCCAAGACCGGCGACGCGGGCGAGCCGCTGGATTACCGGCTTATGGGTTTCTGCCCAACGTACTGCTTCGCCCGACAAATCGGTGAAGAGGGCCGCAAGCTCGGTCCCCGGCGGCACGTTCATTTCGGCCCGTAGACCCCGAATTTGCGAGATGAGACCAATCACCCAGGTCATTTCCGCGGCGGCAGCCGGATCGATTAAGCTTTCCGGCAGGTCGGGCCAGCGGGCGACCAGCAGCTTTTCGCCGCTACCGCCGGACAGATGCTCCCACAGCGCTTCGGTCAGGAAGGGCATAAAGGGGTGCAGCAGGCGGGCGATCTGTTCCAGCGCCCACGCCGTCGTTGCTTTGGTTTCGGCGATCAACGCCGCGTCCTCGCCGGTCAAAATCGGCTTGGTGAACTCGACGTACCAGTCGCAGAAGCTGCCCCAAGCGGTGGAATAGAGCAGGTTCGCGGCATCGTTGAAGCGATAGGCGGCAATCGCCTCGTCCAGCTTCCCCCGCAGCCCGGCAACCTCGCCAATGATCCAGCGGTTAACCGTGCCCTTCGCTGCCGCCGGATCGAAATCCGCCACGCGGGCGCAGCCGTTCATCTCGGCAAAGCGCGTGGCGTTCCACAGCTTCGTCGCAAAATTGCGATAGCCTTCAACGCGCTGCGTGGACATTTTTACGTCGCGCCCCGGTGCCGCCATCGCCGCCAGGGTAAAGCGCAGGGCATCGCAGCCGTATTTATCGATCAGGTCGAGCGGGTCGATAACATTCCCCTTCGACTTCGACATTTTCTGGCCCTTTTCATCGCGGACCAGCGCGTGAATATAAACCGTGCGGAAGGGCACATCGCCCATAAAATGCAGCCCCATCATCATCATGCGGGCAACCCAGAAGAAGATGATGTCAAACCCCGTCACCAGCACGTCGCCGGGGTAATAGCGCGCCAAGTCCGGCGTTTTCTCCGGCCAACCGAGGGTCGAAAACGGGAAAAGCGCCGAGCTGAACCAGGTATCCAGCACGTCGGTATCGCGGGTCAGAACCGTTGCGGTCCCGTAATGGACATCGGCTTCCGCCTGGGCTTCCGCTTCGGTTTCCGCAACGAAAATCTTACCGTCCGGGCCGTACCAGGCCGGAATCTGATGACCCCACCACAGCTGACGCGAGATACACCAGGGCTGGATGTTCCGCATCCATTGGTAATAGGTATTCGTCCATTGTTCCGGCACGAATTTGGTGCGGCCGGTTTCAACGGCTTCCAGGGCGGGTTTCGCCAAGGTCACGGCGTCGCAGTACCATTGATCGGTCAGCCAAGGTTCGATGACCACGCCCGACCGGTCGCCGTGCGGCACCATATGGGTGTGCGGTTCCACTTTGACCAAAACACCCGATTCTTCAAACTCTTGCACGAGTTTCTTGCGAGCCTCGAACCGGTCCATGCCGCGATAGGCTTCCGGCGCGTTATCGTTCAGCCGGGCATCGCGGTCGAAGATGTTAATCAGCGGCAGACTGTGACGACGCCCAACCTCGAAATCATTGAAATCATGGGCCGGGGTCAGTTTGACCGCGCCGGTGCCCTTTTCGGGATCGGAGTATTCATCGGCCA
>CAZNVY010000098.1:0-11063 GCA_964576605.1 uncultured Elstera sp.
CGGCGCCTGAAGGAGGCCGAAGGGGCGGCCGCCAGTGCGCGCGAAGGCCGGATTCGCGCCGAAGCCGCCCAGGACGCCGCCATCCGCGACGCCCAGGCCGTGGCTGACCGGATCCGCGAACGGCTCGATTGCCGCCCGGACGAGGTGGTGGCCCAGGCGACGCTCGATCCCGATCTCGCCCCGCAGGCGGTGGCCCAAGCCGCCCACAGCGCCGCCAGCCGCCTCGAAAAACTCTCGGCGGAGCGCGAGGCGCTGGGGCCGGTCAACCTGCGCGCTGATCAGGAACTGGCGGAGATCGTCGCCCAAATCGAAACGCTGACCGCCGAAAAGGACGATCTGACCCAAGCCATCGACCGGCTGCGCGGCGCCATCGCCAGCATCAACCGCGAGGGGCGGGAACGGCTGCTGGCGTCCTTCCAGAAGGTGAACGGCTATTTTGAAGAATTGTTCGTGCGCCTGTTCGGCGGTGGCCGCGCCCATCTGCAATTGACCGAAAGCGACGATCCTTTGGCGGCGGGCCTCGAAATCATGGCCTCCCCACCCGGCAAAAAGCTGCAAACCCTCTCGCTGCTGTCGGGCGGCGAGCAGGCGCTGACCGCCCTCTCGCTGATCTTCGCCGTCTTCCTGACCAACCCCTCGCCGATCTGCGTGCTCGACGAAGTGGATGCGCCGCTGGACGACGCGAATGTCGACCGCTTCTGCGGCTTGCTCGACCATATCGCCACCGAAAGCGGCACCCGCTTCCTCTGCGTCACCCACCACCGCCTGACGATGGCGCGCATGGACCGGCTCTACGGCGTGACGATGGCCGAACGCGGCGTCAGCCAGCTTGTCTCGGTCGACCTCAGCCGCGCCGAAAAACTCCGCTTCCCGCCGCGCGACGGCGGAACGCCGGAACTGCCGGGGTTGCGGGGGTAGTTCTCGGTTATAGCTTCGTATTGATTGTTTACCGCAACCAATTGCTTGTTCGGTTTCCCACTCTCATTTTCGCAACAGTTTCGACGGATATTTTTTTTGGCAATGCCTTTTTATGCGTATTCCATCAAACGACAGGCATTTTTATGATTTTTAACGTATTGAAAAAAAAGAATAAAATCACAAAAGATTGGCATTCTCAGAAGTTCTAGGGCGAGCGAAGGCGTCTAGGGCGTGAAATCTAAGTTCCGAATTTATAACGAAAACCTGTTGACTCTGCTGGGCGCGCGACCTCATAGTACGGCTATGAAAAGGGCGCGAGGTGTCTTTATGATGGACGATATGAATGAGTCTGAAGGGGGGGTGGGGCTAGATCAAAAACGTGAACAATCGACCATTGGTTTTCCGTATAACGATCTGGATGCTGCAGTAGAAGTAGCAAAAGCTATTTATAATAGAAGTGGACTGGGTTCTTGTGATCTTGATGAGCTTGCCGCCGAACTGGGGCAAGTTGTAAGCGGCAGTTTTCGACTAAAAATTGCCACTTCTAGAATATTTTGCTTGATAGAAAAAGATGGGCGTGCGGGCGCTCGTTTAACTGACTTAGGTCGTCAATTAATGACATCTGAGTCTGAGCGTTCAGCACGAGCTGAGTCTTTTCTGAAAGTACCCCTCTATTCAGCGATATATGAGAGTTATAAAGGTCATTTACTGCCTCCTCCTAAAGCTCTTGAACGTGAAATGCAAAAATTAGGTGTTTCAAGTAAACAAACTGATAAAGCGAGACAGGTATTTGAACGGTCTGCCCGACAGGCTGGGTATTTTGATATGGGAGATGATCGTTTAGTTAAGCCAAAATCAGACAGCGCAGTAAAGAAAACAGATTTTCAGGACGGAAACCAAAGTCAGCCTAATATTTCGGAGGATAAAGGCAAGCAGTTCTCGAAGAGTAATTCTGCTGAGCTTCATCCCTTTATTGAGGGTCTTTTATCAACTCTTCCGATACCTGGCGAGGATTGGACATCAAAAGAACGTGTGAAATGGCTAAAAACAGCCGCAAATATGTTTGACCTTATCTACAAAGGCGAAACTGCCGAAATAGAAATTAGGCTGGGTGCTGAGGGGTAATTAAGCCTAATACTAAAAAGCCACGCATCCGGCCGGCAAGCATGGAATGCGTGGCTTGGGTTCCACAAGCTAAGGAGGCGGTAAGGGCCATGAAGCCTATGGTGTTACAAGATTAACTAAGACCAGCCGATTGACACTGCGCTAGCAATGGTACCCGGCTGGCTTCCCCATACGCTGAGAAAGGACAATCCTGCAACGATGTCAGGGTGCTCCTTCTTCTCAGAAAATTCAATGATTTTCTGATTGAAGAGGTCAATATGACCAAACGTGTCTTCGTGCGGGCCTATACCCGTATTCGCTTCGGTTCGCTAGAATATGTAAGCAGTCATACTCGGAGTTGGCCTAACCAGCTCTCTTTTGACTTCTAGCTTTGAAGGACGGCATTGGCCGTCCTTCTTCTTTTCTCTCGTTGGAAGACTGTCAGTGATGTGTCAGTCTTATATCCCTAGCATACTCTAGGCCACGTCGAACTTAACCCCTTGGGCGAGCGGCAGAGTGCGGCCGTAGTTCACCGTGTTGGTGGCGCGGCGCATATAGGCTTTCCATGAATCCGAGCCGGATTCGCGCCCGCCGCCGGTTTCCTTTTCGCCGCCGAAGGCGCCGCCGATTTCGGCGCCCGACGGGCCGATATTGACGTTGGCGATGCCGCAGTCGGAGCCGCGTGCCGATAGGAAGGCTTCGGCTTCGCGCAGGTCATTGGTGAAGATCGAGGACGACAGGCCCTGCGGCACGTCGTTATGCAGGTCCAGCACCGCGTCGAAATCGCTATAGCGCATCACATAGAGGATCGGCGCGAAGGTTTCGTGCAGCACGGGGCCGGTCTGGCGGCCCATTTCCACCAGGGCCGGGCGGACGTAATAGGCGTCGGCGCCCGCCGCCTCATTCACCCGCTCGCCGCCCTGCACGGTGCCGCCCGCGGCCTTCGCCTCGGTCAGCGCGCGCTGCATGGCGTCGAAAGCACCCTTGTCGATCAGCGGGCCGACCAACGTGCCATCCGTCAGCGGATTGCCGACCGGCACGCTGTCATAGGCCTTCTTCAAGCGCGGCACGAAGGCATCATAGATGCTGTCGTGAACGAACAGGCGGCGCAGGGTGGTGCAGCGCTGCCCAGCGGTGCCCATCGCGGCGAAGGCGACGCCGCGTAAGGTCAGGTCGAGGTCGGCGGTCGGCGCGATGATCGCGGCGTTATTGCCGCCGAGTTCCAGAATGGCGCGGGCAAAGCGCGCGGCCAGCTTCGGCCCAACGGCGCGGCCCATAGCGGTGGAGCCGGTGGCGGAAACCAGCGGCACCTTCGGATGATCGACCAGCAGCTCGCCAATCTCGCGCCCGCCGATGATGAGGGCGGAGAGACCCTCCGGCGCCGTGCCGCCTTCGGCCTTAAAGCGGGCGAGGGCTTTTTCGAACAGCGCATGGGTGGCGAGCGCGGTCAGCGGGGTCTTTTCCGACGGCTTCCAGACGCAGGAATTACCGCAGACGAAGGCCAGCGCCGCATTCCACGACCAAACCGCGACGGGGAAGTTGAAGGCGGAGATGATGCCGGTAACACCCAGCGGGTGCCAGGTTTCCATCATCCGGTGTTCCGACCGTTCGGTGGCAATCGTCAGGCCGTAAAGCTGGCGCGACAGGCCGACGGCGAAATCGCAAATGTCGATCATTTCCTGGACTTCGCCCAGGCCTTCGGAGGTGATCTTACCGACTTCGAGCGACACAAGGCGGCCCAGGGCCTGCTTATGGGTGCGCAGCTCTTCGCCCAGTAGGCGCATCAGTTCGCCGCGCTTCGGGGCCGGAACCAAGCGCCACGCCTTGAAGGCCTCGTGCGCCGTATCGATGGCGGCCTTGGCGACCGCTGCGGAATCTTCCTTCACCGCCGCAATCAGGTCGCCGGTGATCGGCGAGCGGACCTTCAGGGTGCCGCCGGTAAAGCTATCGCGCGCGACGCCTAAGCTTTCGAGCAAGGCCGGAACCTCGGCAGCGACGGAAAAGGCGGAACTGGACGACATAACGGGTCCCCTCGCGGAAATAGGCAAACGGAAAACTGCGGCTACTCAAACACCGTTTATCAGGCGAAAATAGCGATAAACCGGTAATAAATCATTCCAATCGGGAATGATCCGCCCCCTATTGCCGCGCCCGCATCCGCAGCAGCGGCACCAGAATATCCAGCACCGGCGTCGGCACCGCCGCCAAGCGCGCGAGGTCGCGCACGGCATCGAACTGGGCGTCGAGTTCCAACGGGCGCCCGGCTTCGAGGTCTTGCAGCATCGAGGCGCGGTGGGTGGTGCCCATCATCGCCGCCATGCGCCCGTCGAAATCGGCGGAGACAGTAACGCCCAGCCCGGCGGCAACGGCGGCACCTTCTTCGAGGATCTTCTTATAAAGGTCTTTCAGTTCCGGGCGGGCGGGAATATCCCCGGCGGTGGAGGCCGACAGCACGCCAATCGACGACCCCGCAAGATTGAGGATGATCTTGCTCCAGACGGCCGTGCGAATGTCCGGCGTGGCGCCGATGCCGTCTAGCGCCGGTTTCAGCGCGTCGACCAGGCCGGTGAGGCGCGGCGTCAGCCCGCCCGTGGGTTCGCCGAACATGAAGCTGCTCTTGTCCCAATTGCAGTGAACGACGCCCGGCGCGGTGACGGTCATGGGCGAGGTCAGCACGCAGCCGATGGTGCGATCCACGCCGACCCCGTCCCACAGGCCGCCGTCCGGGTCCAGCCGGTCGATGCGCTTTTCCGCCCAGGCCGGGTTCGGGTGACCGTGGAAATACCACCAGGGGACGCCGTTGATGCCATAGATCACCGGGGTGTCCGGCCCTAGCAGGGCTTTTAAGCCCGGCACGGCGGCGGGCAGGCTATGGGCCTTGGCGGTGGCGATGACCAGATCCTGCGGCCCCAAGTCCTCCGGCCGGTCGGTGGCGCGCAGCCGCACGGTAAAATCGGTGGAGGGGCTGGTGAAGCGCAGGCCGTTCGCTTGGATGGCGGCCAGATGGGCACCGCGCGCGACGACTGAAACCTCCAGCCCGCCGCGCGCCAGATGCGCTGCGATATTCCCGCCGATGGCCCCGGCGCCGAGGATCGTGATTTTCATAGCGTTTCCCCCGTAAGTCGATTTTTGACAGCTTTCCTGCCCTTTCGAGGGCCTGTCCAGCCGCGACGGCGGGACGGTCCCATGTGTTCGCCGCGGGGCTGGGGCGATTGACAAATCTTTCACGCGGGCGGTGCTGCTTTTCGGCCTTGACGCTCCCCAGAAGACCGGGTTCTAGTAAATTTGTCAGACAACAAAATAGGGCGGTGGACAACGCCGCCCGCCCCCGAACCACCAGGTGCCCCGATGACCCGCAAAACCCCCGACCAGTTCCGCAGTGCGCGCTGGTTCGCGCCCGATGACTTCCGTTCCTTCGGCCATCGCTCGCGCATGAACCAGATGGGCTACTCCGCCGAGGATTATATCGGTAAGCCCGTCATCGCCATCATCAACACATGGTCCGACTTCAACTATTGCCACGCCCATTTCAAACAGCGGGTGGAGGATGTGAAGCGCGGGATTTTGCAGGCGGGCGGCTTCCCGGTCGAACTTCCGGCGATCTCGCTGTCGGAAGGCAAGGTTAAGCCAACCTCGATGCTCTACCGCAATTTCTTGGCGATGGAGACGGAAGAACTGCTGCGCTCCCACCCGGTCGATGGGGCGGTGTTGATGGGCGGCTGCGATAAGACGACGCCGGGCCTGCTGCTGGGCGCCACCAGCGCCGGGCTGCCGTCGGTCTATGTTCCGGCGGGGCCGATGCTGCGCGGCAATTGGCACGGCAAGGTGCTGGGGTCTGGCTCCGACGCCTTCAAATATTGGGACGAACGCCGCGCCGGGAATATCACCGATAAGGATTGGGGCGAGATGGAAGTGGGTATCGCCCGCTCCTACGGTGTCTGCATGACGATGGGCACGGCCTCCACCATGACGGCGCTGGCGGAAGCCATCGGCATGACCCTACCGGGCGCCTCCTCCATCCCCGCCGCCGACTCCAACCACATCCGCATGTGCGCCGCCGCTGGGCGCCGGGCGGTGGAAATGGTGTGGGAAGATTTGACCCCCGCCAAGATCCAGACCGAAGCCGCCTTCCGCAATGCGATTACGGTCGCAATGGCGATGGGCTGTTCCACCAATGCCGTCATTCATCTGCTAGCGATGGCGCGGCGCGCGGGGCACGCGATCAGCCTTGATGATTTCGATGCGGCCAGCCGCAAAGTGCCGGTGATCGCCAATATCCGCCCCAGCGGCGAAAAATATCTGATGGAAGATTTCTACTACGCGGGCGGCTTCCTGGGGCTGATGACGCGGCTGAAACCCTTCCTCGACCTGACGCAGATCACCGCCTCTGGCCGGACCTGGGCGGAGGAGTTGGAGGGGGTGGAAGTCTATAACGACGATGTGATCCGCCCGCTCGATAATCCCATTTATGCCGAAGGGGCGCTGGCCGTCCTGCGCGGCAATCTCGCCCCCAATGGCTGCGTGGTGAAACCGTCCGCCGCCGAGCCGCATCTGCTGCGCCATACCGGCCCGGCGCTGGTGTTCGACGATTACCCGGCGCTGAAAGAGCAGATCGACCGCGACGATCTCGACGTGACGCCGGAGACCGTGCTGGTGCTGCGCAACGCCGGGCCGCTGGGCGGGCCGGGGATGCCGGAATGGGGGATGATCCCGATCCCGAAGAAGCTGGTGAAGCAGGGCGTGCGCGACATGGTGCGTATTTCCGACGCGCGGATGAGCGGCACCAGCTACGGTGCCTGCATTCTGCACGTTTCGCCGGAAAGCTATGTCGGCGGGCCGCTCGCCCTGGTGAAGACGGGGGACCGCATCGCCGTCGATATTCCGGGCCGCAGCATCCACCTCGACGTGCCGGAAGAGGAGCTGCTGCGCCGCCGGGCCGCCCTGCCCGCCCCTACCCCACGCTACGAACGCGGTTACGGCTGGATGTTCTCCCAACATATCCAGCAGGCGCACGAGGGCTGCGACTTCGATTTCCTGCGCACCGACTTCGGCGCGCCGGTGTCCGAACCTGTCATTTTCTAAGGATGATCCCCCATGCTGTCCGATGCTACGCGCGCTAAACTTGCTACTGTCAGCACTGCCACGCTCTGCACGATTTTGTTCAAACGCGGCCTGCGCAATCAGTTCATCCAAGATGTTCGCCCGCTCAACTATAAAGGTAAGGTGATGGTCGGCGAGGCGTTCACCCTACGCTACATCCCAGCACGGGAGGATTTGAACCCCGTCTCCGTCTTCCTCAACCCGGCCCATCCGCAGCGCAAAGCGGTGGAAGAATGCCCGCCCGGATCAGTGCTGGTGATCGATAGCCGCAAAGACCCGCGCGCTGCCTCGGCCGGGTCGATCCTGGTCACGCGGCTTCAAGTGCGCGGTGTGGCGGGGGTGGTGACCGACGGCGGCTTCCGCGATAGCCCGGAAATCGCCGAACTCGATATTCCCACCTACCACAATCGCCCCTCGGCCCCGACCAACCTAACCCATCATCAGGCGCTGGACATTAACGTTCCCATCGGCTGCGGCGATGTGCCGGTCTGGCCGGGCGATGTGGTGGTGGGCGACGGCGAGGGCGTGATCCTGATCCCCGCCGCGCTGGCCGACGAAGTGGCCGATGAAGCCGTGGAAATGACCGCCTATGAGGATTTCGTGACCGAAAAAGTCTTGGGCGGTCATACGATCATCGGCCTCTACCCGCCAACCAACGACCAGCATAAGGCCGATTTCGCCACGTGGCGGGCCGCGAAAAACCGCTAAGACCCGCGCACGGCCAGGGGAAGCGTTAGGGTGCGCCGCTCGAAATCCGTCACAAGGATTTCAACAGTGATCGTCCATTCCCCTGCCATCGGCAGCGCCAGCGGGGCGGTAAACGCCGCGCCATCGCGCACCAGCGGGCGGCGGAGGTTTTCGATCCCGGCCGCTGGTAGCGCCAAATAGGCCACCACCTCCAACGGCGGTACGGGCGTTCCGGTCAGATCGGTCACCTGCAGGACCAGCCGATTATCCCCCGGCTGTGCCGGGGTAACGGTCAGAAGCGCCAGCCGATCGCCAAGCGGCGTTAGGCTGCTCATCCCGGCAGGTGCCGCCCCGTGATCGTGGTGATGCTCGGCGCGCGGCGGCGGTGTTTGCGACAGGATGCCCGTGACCAACAGCAGCCCCGCCATCAACACGGCTTCCGCCGCAATCGTTCGGCGCAGCGGCGCGGGGGAGCCACCGCGCGCTAAGGCCGGGGTCAGCCACCGCCGGTTCACCCCGGCAATCCCCAAAAGCGCCGTGACACACGCCAGTTTCAGCGCCAGCAGCTGACCATAGGGATGGGACAGCACGCGGGCCGGGGTCAGCCCCTGCAATAGCGCCAGCCCCACCCCAGCCAGCAGCACGAGTGGCACCAGCCAAAGCGCCAGACGGGAAAAGCCCACCAATAACGCCGCCGCCCCTGGCCGGGACAGCGCCTGCATTAGGATCGGCAACGCCCCAATCCAAAATCCCGCCCCGGCGACATGAGCGGCTAACAGCGGTTTGGCCAGAAGGTCGGGCGGGGCACTGGCGGCATGGCCGGTCAGCAGATAAGCGCCGAAAATGGCGATCACCCCGGCCAGAATCACTGGACGGCGTGGCCCAGCCAGCAGCAGCAAGGTTAGGCCCAACAGCACAAAGGCAAAGCTTGGCCCGCGCGTCGACGCCAGGCCCAAGTGCCAAGCCTCGACTGATCCTAGCCCAACCAGCCCCTGCCCCAGCAGCACCCCGCCTTGCACCCAAACGCCTATCCCGTGACCCAGAACCGCGAGCAGGGCCAAAAGCGCTCGCCCGCCGACCCGCGCCGACGGCCCTAGCAGCAGTTGGGCCAGCATCCCACCGGCCAACAACAACGTCGCGCCATTGGCCAGCGCCCGCAGAACCATGCCCGCGGTCACCATCGCGCCGTCCGCCGCCATCACCGGAGCGGCCCCATGGGCCGTGACGGCAACGCCAACCCCAAACACCATGGCCCCCGCCACCGGGTGCGCATCGGCCGAGGTAACCCGATAGCTCACGGTATAGGCCCCTGGGGGCAAAGCCGGTGGCAGCGGTGCCCGAACCGTCTCGCCCGCCGCAACCGGCGTTAAGGCGCGTTCCTGCCCCATCGCATCGATCAGCCGCAGACTGATCGGGGTGACCGGCTCGTTAAAGGTTAGACGGACTTCCGCCGGGGCCGCGTCGAGACGCGCGCCATCTATGGGATCGGTCGTCAACAGCCCGGCGTGGGCAAAAGCCGATAGCGGTGCGCCAATCAATAACAGCACCAGAAGCACCCGAACCATCGCAACCCTCCTTGAAACCGGGGGCGAGGCGTGCCCGCCCCCGCGCCGCCCTTACGGCTTCGGCAGCAGCTTCAAACCGGGGGCCGGTTCTTTCAGACTATGGGCATCCTGCCCGGCGGCCGGAATTTCGATCCAGCGATGCGCGCCGGTTTCGCATTCCTGCACCACCGGCCACCAGAGGGTGGTATTCGGCGCATCCGGCAGCTTACCGCGCAAAACGAACTCGTCGTAATGGGCATCCAGCAGCTTACCGGTCCAGGTCACTTCGGTGACGCCTTCGGTGATCTTGCCGCCGTGGCCATCGTCAATCGGGGTCGCAAGCGGGCCTTTCACCGTCTCCAGCGTCCAGCCGGCCTTTGGCATCGGCTTTACGCTAACCACACCGTCCGGCACTTTCACGCGAACCTTCAGCGTCGGGCTGCCTTGGCAACCGTGGCCGACGCGCACGACGGCCTTGTAATAGCTTCCGGCCACCGCCTGCGCGGTTTCCAAAGTGGCATGGGCAGCAGCATAGGGGGCAGCCAATGATAGGGCCGCCGCGCCCAAAAGGGCGGCAAACGAGAGTTTCATAGGTCTGATCTTTCGCAAGAAAAAGGGGAAATGTCCGATTTCAGGCGAAAGCAGGGGGGTCGCGCGGGCGATAGGGCGGCGGGGCCGGGTCGGGATCATGCCAGTCGGCGGTCAGCGGCGGCCAAGGGGCCTGCCGGTGCACGGGCTTTGGCAGGGGCAGCAGGGGGGATTGGGCCTGCACCGCCAGCCGCAAGGGAGTGGGCAGGCAGCAGAGGATACAGTCGGCCAGCGCGTGCCGCCCTGGCCCGCCCGACCCATCGTCCGCCATGCCGGGGGTGCAGAAAGCCAGCCCCGGCCCAAGCAGGCTCGTGAGAGCCGATTGGGCTGCGGCGAGATCGGTTTGCGCGGGCGTCCTGGGAGACAAAGACCCGCCTAAGTTGCCGATCAGCGCCAAAATCAGCAGCCACGCGGTGGCCGAAAAACGCCTAACGCGCGGCATTAGAACAGCGGGGCCTGATGATCGACAGTCGCGGCGACGATGGTAAGATCATCGTCGAGATGCCGGACTTGATTTTCGGCAAGGCGGCGCAGCAGCCCTTCTGGCAGGTCATCGTCCTCGGCCAGGGCGGCGTCGCGCCAACGATTGAACTCCGCCTCCGCCACGCGCGCCCCATCAAAGCAAAAACATTCCGACAAAGCATCGGAATAGACCAGCACCCGCGCCTTCTGCGGCAAGGGCATGGTGGCATCGATATAGACTTCATGTTCGGACACGCCAAGCGGTAGGCCCGTGCCGGATAGGGGGATGGAAACCCCCGTCTCGCGGTCATAGACCAGCGCCGCTTCCCAGGCCGCACCGGTATAATGGATCAAGCCCGCCTGCGGATCGACAACGCAGTAGAAAGCCGCCGCAAACTGGCCGAACGGCAGCAGGCGCGACAGGCGGCGATTCAGCAGCGTCATAAAGTGGCCGGGATGCTGGGCATGGTCGCGCAGGTCGGACAACAGCGCGTGCAGGCGGAAAGCGTTCACCGCCGCCACCACGCCGTGGCCCGTTAGATCCCCAAGAAAAATGCCAAGCTTGCCGTGCGGCAGGCTGAAAGCGGTCCAGAGATCGCCGCCAACTTCGGTCGAGGGGGCCAAACGAGCGCGAATCTTCATGTTCAACGCCTCGTGAAC
>CAZNVY010000099.1:0-2669 GCA_964576605.1 uncultured Elstera sp.
TCGGCATGCCCCGGAATTATCAAGAACTGAAAGACAGACAAAAGGAATCGCTTGAAGGCCATTTTATTGTTTTTAATCGGTGTGATCGGTATCTAGATCAAATTCCGACTGAGCTAGAGGATCAGAAAAATGCCAAAACCCTACCTTTAGAATATATGGATATTATTAGAAAAGAGTCTCTCACTCTTTTTAAGAGTGTCTTAAATAAAGGAAAATTTTATAATAAAAATACAATTCTTGACAACCAAAAACAAGCTGATAAAATTTATCACTACCATCATGGTTTAATAAAATTAATCAAAGAAAATGATAACATTGGGTTAGCATGTAGTCTTTATACTGATTTTCCGAAGTATTTCATCTCACATTACCTACTTACGCATGGAAACCCAGATAACCCAAGACGCTTACCCGATAGGCTTTTCGAGATTGGATATAAAGGATTAACAGATGCCTATTATACAGCAGCGAAAATCTGCGATAACCAGATCGAAAAATATAGGAAAGACAACCCCCAGTGATGCTGGGGGTTCACCCTCAACGGCAATCATAAACACCATAGCCGCTATAAACCCTAGTCATGAATCTCTCGCTGTCACTCATCACGGTTGCCGACATGCCCGGCTGGAGACCGGTTAGATGGATGGTGAGTTCGGTCTTGACCGGTGCGGGCGGCGACAGATTCTGCTCGCGCCCATAGCGGAAACCCGCTTCTTGCAGCGTCGGCTCATTGCTGGTCGGCGCGCGAAACCGTTCAACGGGGTGGGCCGTCGGGATTATCAAATGCCAAGGAAAAGTCTGCCCTTCCAATGGCATCCGCGACTTTCCGAGGGACTCGAAAAGCTTTTTCAGGAAATCCGGAAATTCCAGAGCCCCCTCGCCGATCGCTCCCTGCACACTTCCCATTCCCCCCATCGCCTTTCGGCCAATGTCCATTTGACCGGCTTCGAGAGCAACTTTTCCGGCGGTATAGGTGCCGAGGGCGCTGGCTTGGCGGGCTTTGAAGGCCTCGAGATAGGAGTGCGCGTCGGTTTGATTCGTTATCTTTTGGCTATCGTCCTCAAATTTTCTCCTAGCCTTCACAAGATCGGCCAGCAGGACCGCCGATTGTTTTTCCTTCAGGACGGATTTTAACTCAAAATCCAGATCATTTTTATTGAAGGTACCCCTCTCGATGGCTTCCGCAATCACCTGCACCGGATCCTTGCCCGTCTGCTTCGCTTTCTGCCGCAGCCCGGCGATATCGATGCCCTTCGCCTGGAACCGCGCCCGCACGTCGGCATCGTTCAGTTGGGCGAATAATTCTTCCGTCGCTTTTACCGCCTGGGCGGGGTCGTTGGCACGTTTCTTGGCGAAATCGAGCAGGGTTGCCGCGCTGCCGATGGCTTGGGCTTCCGATGCGCCGAACTCTTGCACCCGATTGACCAGCGGAGCGAAGCTGGTCTTCATCAGCGCATCAATGGTTTTAATATCGGCTACCTGTTCTTCAAGCATAGACCGCGTACAATTGGGCAAGACGGCGGTTGACCGCGCGCATATTATTTTGCACCGGGGCGAGCAGCGGCGTGACCACTTCCGCCAGATCGCCTGCGGGCAGATTGCGGACGGTCGCAATCTGGGCAACGGCGGTACTGACCTTTGCCGCATTGGGGCGCAGGGACAGGTCGCCCTTCCTAACATCCTCGCCCTGCTTGTCCTTATCGAGGTCCAGGGTGCCGACCTTGCTATACACCTCCGCATAGGCGGATGGCGTTTGTTGCAGGTCCTTGGCGTTTTTAAGCGCCGCGTCGCGGAATTTCTCGATCTCCGCCCCAGTGGCCCCGAACTGATTCCGCATCCGCTCCAGCACGGTCTCGAAATTCGCCGACGTTTGGGCAACGGAGCCGACAACCCCGACGGTCTTTTGCAGATAGCCGACGATCTGACTCAAGACCCCCAGAAACTCTAGCACCGGCAAAGCAGCGGCAATCAATGGGGCAGCCACCGGCGTCACCCCCGCCCCATAGGGCACCGATTGGCCCGCCCGCAGCCCAGGGCCGGTGGAGCGGAACACGGCAGGCTGAAACCCCTCCGCCCCGCTCTCCTCGGTCGGCTGGCCCCAGAGTTCGCCGGTTAGAACGGCTGACCGGCTTAACGCTTCCTCGACAATCAATAGGGTGCCGGTGGTCCGGCGCAGGGCGTCGCCAAATGCCTCGAAATCCGACAGATCAATCGCCATTCTCGCCTCCGGCCTTATCAATAAAAACCCCCGGCCCGATTTGGACCGAGGGTAAATCCGATTACGCGATAATTTCTTCGCACTTGGTGGCGGTGAACTTCAGTTCGACCTGGCCGCCGTCCTTGCCGGTGATTTTCGGGCGGGAGTTCTGCCGCGCTTCCGACAGAATATAGCGCTGGCCAGTATCGAATTCCGCCACCACCGTGGCCCCGCACAGACCAACGAAGCGCTGCACGCTGTCGCCCGGCTTCACCATGATCTTGCAGGTCAGTTCGGCGGCCTTGAACTCGGCGGTAAAGCCGGTTTCGTAATCGCCTTCCACTTCCTTGATTTCATCCCCCGCAAGGGTAAGGGCGACGCTTTTTTCGGTGCGCAGCACCTCGCCATCGACCGTCACGCGCGCTTTGCCAAGAACGCGGTCGCCGCAAACAGTGGCCATCAATAGCCTCCT
>CAZNVY010000099.1:2707-10904 GCA_964576605.1 uncultured Elstera sp.
GAAGACGCGGAACTGGTTGACGAGGTTGGTCGGGATCAGGGCGTTAACGCGGTTGCGGTCGGCGGCATCACGCTCCACCACCACCTCGCGCTTGAAGGTATCGATGCCCTCAATCAGCCCCAGGCCTTCCCACAGCAGGGCGCGGGCGATCAGCTCGTCCTTCAGCAGGTCCGGCGTCACAATCGGCTGCCCCGCCAGAATGCGCGTGCCATTATCGGCCAGCTTGTGGCGCGGGAATTTGGTTTCGATCAGGAAGCGGATGTCTTTGCGCAGGAACGACAGGGTGGCCGGGGTTTGCACATCCAACCACGCCGCATCGGGCTGGCCCCAGGCGTTCTTCTGATAGGTGGTGATTTCGCGCTGAATCTGCACGCGCCCATCGGCGCTGACCATGAAGGTGGCGATACCGTCATAGAGAAGAATATTCTGCTCGTCCTGCCGGAAACGGTCGCCGGAGGGCGGCGGCAGCACGCCTTTTAGCGCCAGCGTATGGATCGGACGGGCCGGGTCGATCGGCAGATGGAAAGCCGCCACCGCGCCATAGGCCGCCGCCCATTCATAGGCCGGGGTCGGCGATTTCTGAAAGCCCATGCAGCTTACGAACTGATTATTCCGCGCACTGCCCCAGGTCGACAACTGGGCCAGCGAGCCGCGCCGGGCAGTAAAGGCGATGGCCTCGCGCATCACCGTCGGACCAGATGCCGCCAGCAGCCAATCGTCCAGCACCGCCATATTGGCGCTATCGGTCCAGGGGGTGATCAGAAACTCGTAATGCTCCCCCCCCAGCGCCGCCAGCACACTCGACAGGTCCGGGTTGCCCGCGCCCACAACCGTCTGGGTGATCGTTACCACGACGCCGCCCGCCAGCCGTTCACCGGGATAAAAAACCGTGCGCAGGTCGATTTCGTTGCCGCCCTCCCCGGCATTGCGGGCGGTCAGGGTCAGCACGGCGCCGGACCGGGTGGCGGTCACCGGCAGATCGGCATCGAGTGCCAGCGCCGCCAGCAGGTTCGTTGCCACCGTATCCGCCGTCTCGCCCGGTTTGACGCGCGACTGAATGCGCCGCCCGCCGATGTAAAGCGCCAGCAGCCCGGTTTCAGTCGGCACTGTGCCCGTCAGATCGACCGTCCAGGTGGCAGCCACCCCCGCCGCGAGGTCATCGACGCCGATGGCATAGGTTTCGGTATAGGCGTTATTCTCGCGCACCCGCTGGATCATGTGATGCAGTTGCGAGCCAGTGCCGAAGCCGAGGCGCGCCTGGTCGGAACTGGTGATGAGTTGCGGCACCAGCGCCGGATAGGTACCGGTCGCCAGGCGCTGGCCGATCACCAGCAGCTTGGTCGGGAACTGCGGCAGCCCGCCCCCGGCCTTGCTGGCGTCGAACTCGATATAGGTAAAAGGCGTGCGGATCGAGGTCGGAATATCGTTGAACACGATCATAGAGGCTTACTCCTGCGCCGCTTTGCGGGAACGTACCGGCAGCGGGACGATGACATCGCCATCAGCAAGACGGCGCAGCCAATAGGGGGTGGCGGGCACCTCGGCCCCGGTATCCGGTAGCGGCAGGCCGGTATCGGGATCGAGGACGCGCAAGACGGAACCGGGCAGGCCAGCGCCTGCCGGGGCGGGAAGAACGAACATCGGTTGCTCCTAAAAATTAAAAATAGCCGAGGCCGAAGGGCGGGACCGGCGGGGTGACGGGGGGCAGCGGGATATTACCCGGCAGCACGGGCAGAACCGTGGTCGGCAGGGCAAGTTCCGGGGCGAAGAGGGTGAAGGGCGGCAGGTCGTCGGTCGCCGACAGGCTTTCCGACAGAAGCCGTGGCGTGTCGAACTCGAACAGCACCCACAGGCGGGCCGCGTCGAGCCGCAGGACGCGCGCGCCGCGATAGGCCAGCGGTTCCGAACAGCCATCGGGCATCCAGGCGAGCAGCGCATACCAGAGGGCCTGCCGCACGGCGGTCCAAGCCGCTTCAACCGCCGCCTGACCGCGCGGGTCGGCAGAGGCATCGAGCACGGCCACAACGCCAATTTTCTGATGCAAAAGCTGCAACAGATTTTCATCGGCGCGGTTCGGCTCCGCCTTGTCTTCCAACGGTACGACAAAGGCCGCCGGAAACGCGGTCAGCGTCTGGGTGACCGCCGCCTCTACCGTCGCTGCCCCGGCGACGCGCGTGTCAAAAACATCCGCCAGCACTCTTAATCGCTGGATGATTTCGGTGAGCATGAGGGGGTCCTTGGCTTAGGGCACCGAGGGGGCAACCCGTTCCAACAGGGTGCAATCGAGGGCGAGGAAGCGGCCCCGGTGCGCAAGGTCGGCAACGCGGTGGATGCGCCAGCGTTCGCGCCGTCGCCGCCAATAGAGGATCGTATCGATCCGGTCGGCTTCGGCGAGAAACAGGGAGTAGCGGGTCAGCAGCCGCAGTTGCGGGGCTTCCGCCCCGGTCGCGGCGGCGACATCGCGCCCGGCGAGGGTGAGGTGACCGTCGAGCGGTTCGACCGACGCCCAGATAAGGGCGAGGGTTTGATAGCTGCGGGTCAAGCCGCCGTCCGGGCTGGGATCATCCTTGGCGCGCTGGACGAAGAATTTTTCGCGCAGCGCGCCGATGGGCGGGGCGGTGACGACGGCAGACGGCAGGTCGGCCCGCGTTAACCCCGGTGGGGCCATGCCGCTCATAGGCGGAACATCCGATAGGGATGCCAGAGGGCGGCAACGCCGAAGGGTAGCGGCTGCAGCGTCTCATCGGGCACGGCTTCGCGCCGCTCGTACCAATGGGCGATGAGCATCAGCATCCCCTGCTTCAGCGCCGCAGGCACATCGGCGGGCGTGTCGGCAATGCCGGTTTCATAGATAACGCGGAAGGCACCGATGGGGATCAGCGGCGCGGGCCAACGGTTGATCGCGGCAATGCGGGTGCCGGAAACGATGTAACGGCTCGTCGGAATCAGCGTGATGCCGCCGCTGCCGTCGCGCTGTTCCACCGCCAGCACGGCGCGGATCGGGCCGCAGGGCAGCCGCTGCACGTCGAGCAATTCATCGACGGTCAGGCCGAGCGTCTGCGGCAGCAAGCGGCGGCGGATCGCCTGTTCGCAGACTTGCCGGGCGGAGGTAATGAGCGCCGCCAGCAGTGGCGCATCCTCCGGCTCCGTCGCGGGTGGTTCGGCCACTGGCAGACGCAGGAAATCGGCAACCTCGGCGACCATCAACGGCTCCTCGGTCGGGGGGATTAGGGTTGTCAGCATAATGCCTCCTGAAGCGGCTCTCCGCCGCTTCGTCTTCGTTTGCGCAAATGCGTCGTCGCGGATGCGCGCATCCGCTCGGTATTTGCGTTACGGCGTCCAGGTAACGCCGGTGAGCACCGCGACCGCCGCCTCGTGGCGCAAGGCCAGGTCATGGGCGGTGACGCAGCGGATAACGGTCTGATCGAGACCGAAGGCGGGAATAACGCTGCCACCCGACGGATAGGCCGCCTCGCCGGAAGCGTCGATCAGCAGGCCGGTAGCCTCGCCGATCAGCACGTCGGCCATATCGACCAGCAGGATTTCCGAACTCGGCGCGACCGGCACATGCAGGGAAGTTGCGACCGGATAGCCGTTCAGCGTGCCGTTCTGTAGTTCGGGCCGGAAGACGAAATGGCCGGACCCGTCGCGCACCGCCATCAGCGCCTGCAAGGTGCGCGGGGCCATGATCCAGGCCGGGCGCAGCATACGGGCTTTACCTTCCTGCAGGGCCAGCACCAGCGTCGCGAGGTCGGCCACCATATCGTCAACGGTTGCGCCGCTCGACGGGATTTCCTGAGCCGGAAGCACCCAATGGCGGATGCCCTTGGGATCGTTGCCGGTGCCGGTCGGATTGCCATAGAGGAAGGCGAGGTCTTCGCGCTCGGCCAGCGCCGTCACCAGATCGTCGCGCACCACCTGATCGGCTGCCGGGGCGGAATAGCGGATGAGATCGTTGGAGATCGGCACGAGCGCCGCCAATTTCCGCGCCGTCAGCCGGATTTGCCCAAAGCTGGGCAGCGACGGGGTGATGGCGGTATTTTCCCCCAGGTAGTCGGCCTGCGCCCCACCGGTCAGCTTTGCCATCAGGAGGGTGCCGTGCGGCATCGGCACCACGGTCGGGCCGAGGCGGCGGACGGCTGAGGCTTTGCGCAGCAGTTCCACCACTTCCAGTGCCTGCACTTCCGGCACCAGATACCCGCCCGCCGAGCCGACCCCGGCGGCTAGCGCCTTCGCCGTATAGCCGTCGTTCCAGGTCTTCGCCGCGAAATCCGCCGCCCGCGCCGGATCACCCCGCCCGCCCGCCAGCGCGCGCAACAGGCGGCCAATGCCGTGCGCCGGGGCATCACCCCCCTGCGGCTGCACCGCAGCGCGGCGGACGGCGGTATCCAGCGCGTCGGTGCGTTGCTTCAGCGTCGCCAAATCGGCAGTCAGGGACGCCAGCGCGGTTTCGGTTAGTTCGGTCATGATTTGTTCCTTATGAGAGGGAAGCGTTTTCACGGTCAACACCCGGGCTTCCGGGTGGCAGGGGAAGGTAACGGGGCTGCATTCCAGCAAATCGGCCTCTAAAATCCGCCGTTGCCCCGGCCCGGCCGATTCGGCGCGGCGGATCAGGAAGCCGAGCGATAAGCCGTCGAGCGCCCCTTGCTTGAGCAGGGCGTAAGCCTCCCGCCCTGCTTGGGTCTCGAGGGCGAGCTGCCCGGTCAGCCTTAGGCCGCGCGCATCCTCACGGACCTCCACCCAGCGCCCGATCGGCTGAGTGGGGTCGTGCTGCCATAGCAGGCGCGGCGCGGTGCCCGCCTGACGGTGACGATCCAGGCTGGCGGTGAAAGCGCCGGGGGTGATGATGTCGCCTTCAAGGTCGGGAACCTCGAAAACGGTGCCGTAGCCCTCGACACGCCCCTCCGTCGCCAGCGCCGCAAAGGCGGCGGGCGCTTGTTTTTGAAGCATTCTGCTGCTCCTCAGCTTCTTGAAAAAAGGGAATCGACTTCCATCATTATCAGTGTCTGAAACATGGCGCGCGCTGCGCAAGGAAAGCCGACAATGAATAATAAAGCCGTTTTCGAGCATTGGACAAACTGGGCCGAAGCCTATGGCGCCGCCCTCAGCGCAACAACGAAAACACCAACGGTGAAGTTTCTAGAACTCGATGCTTTTGCGCGGCATTTTCACTCGATCCTAGGCGAGAAGAAGGTTAATATTCTCGAAGTTGGCTGTGGTGTTGGGATCAATGCCATCCCGTTAGCCAAACATTTTCCTGCTTTCACCTTTGACGGAGTTGCAGCGGCGGCTGATTCCGTCGCCGCTGCCGAGCAGACTTTAGCGGGGGAAGAGGCGACGGTGCAAAAGCGCGTTCGCTTTTTTCAGGGAGAGGGCGTGGCACTCGATACGATCACCGGACTGCGCGATACATACGATCTTATTTTCACTGATCGTTATGTGATCAACGTTAAACCGCTCGAAAATCAGCAGCGCGTTATCGCCCAAATGGCGGCAAAACTGAACCCGGGCGGCACTTTGCTGATGATCGAGAATTCGATAGATACTTTTACACAGCAGAACAGCTGTCGGGAGGTTTTGGGGCTACCCCCGCGTCAACACGCCGACTATAACCTGTTCTTCGAAGATGCAGTTCTCCAGGCCTACCTTCCACAAGTCGGCCTGGAACTGACCGAGGTAGAAGATTTCATCTCGCTGCATGATCTGCTGCTGTACGTCTTGGTACCAGCAACCAACGGCGGCACGGTTGATTACGATCATCCAATCGTGAAGGCAGGTGCCACTTTAACACGAGCCATCTCCGCCACAAAACCGAGTGCTTTCAGCCAATTTGGCCAGAACCGTCTTTACTGCTGCCGCAAAACTGGCCCATAGCCGACCGCCGCGCGCTTTTCCGCGTCGGTCAGAAAATCGGCCTGGCTGAGTTTCTCATAGGTGGTAAGCCGCTGCATCGCCAGGGCCGGGACTGCGTCTTCGTCGAGAGCAAGGCGCAGGCCCGGCCCGAAGGTGGGCAGCAGATGCTGTGTCAGCCCCTCGGCGATCAGGCGCGCCAAAGGCAGGACCGTATCTTCCCAGAAACTCAGGCGCGCTTGCTCCATATTGGCATAGGTCTGGGCATCGGGAATGCCGACCAATTGCGCTGGAACGCCAAAGGCCGTGGCAATATCGAGCGCCGCCTGCCGCCGCCCGGCCAGCCAGTCCATATCTTTTGGCGAGAGGGACAGTTCCTTCGCCGTCAGCCCACCGTCCAGCAGCATAATCGACCCGGCCTTCGCCGCGCCGGAATGCAGCGTGTGGAGTTCGGTCTTCAGGCGCTGAAATTGCTCTTCCGACAGGCTGGCCGGGCTGCCGTCTTTGGGTTCGTAGATCAGGGCAAGGCTGGGGCGCGCGCCGTTCTCCAGCAGGGCAGAATTCCACTGCCCGGCGAGATCGTGGGCGGCGATGGCGGCCAAAGCCGCCTCGCCCTCCCCCTGCCCGCGCCCCACCCCGCCCGCACCGACCGCCCCAATGCCGCCGCGCCGCAGATGGATCAGCGGCAGGCGGGCATCGAGCGGGTCGGGGGCAATGTCTTCGGTCTGCGCCCCCCGGCTGACGCGGTAGAGCGGCAGCCCGTGACTTCCGGCCCGGATTGAGACGCGATCAGGGCGCAACAAATGCAATTCCTGCGGCGGCGCCCCCAGCGGGCCGAGCGGTTCGATGAAGCCATTGCCGTCGAGGATTAAATGAATGGCCAAAGTTTCGAAAAACGCGCGCTGGCTCACCTGCGGCGCGGGGCGGGCCAAGAGCGTTAGGGCCGGATGATCGGTGAGTTCCTGGCCTTTCGCGGTTTGCAGATACAGCGGAACGGCGGCCACCGCCCGCGCGATCATAGTCACGCAGCGAAACGCTACGGGATTGTGGCGCAGGCAGCGGTCGGCCAAATGGGGATAGGCGGCCCCGCTCCCTAGCGCCACGGAGGGTTCAAGCCCCGGCGACGATGCGGTTGCATAGGCCAAAAGATCCCGACGCGGCGCCGCCTTCACGGCTCGCCGAAAGAAACGGAACAGCATGGAAAACCTCCCGAAGAGAAAAAATGGCATAAAAAAAGCCGCCCGGTGGGGCGGCATCAGAATGTTTACAATAAATCTTAACAAGAACAGCAAAAGATTAATTTTTTCTCTCTAATTTATTTTCGCCTGGCTATATTCTGGCGAGCATCTGTCTTTTTAGATGATGTAGAGCGAGACTCATTAACTTTACTTGATTCAGACCGATGCTCATATTGCTTCTGACCAACCTTTATAAGGTTAAAAGCTGTACCAAGCACTCCAGGAACTAACATAGCGCATGCGACTATAGTCTTGTCATTTAGACCAAGGGCAATCCCGCCTATTATCAATATGACGCTGAGCGTAAATCCAAATATCTGAGCTCGTGATGCCAATTTAAAATTACTAACTAATGCCTTATCCTCCCAATTTCGACGATGCTCGCTTTCATTAACAGTATTGTCGATAATTTTCTTTGCAGCACCAGGAACGATATCCTCAAACCCACGAAGGTGCATCGGATGCGGAAGATCGCCGCTATACGATTCCTCATGTGTGACCACCATATGAGCAATTCTGGTAGCAATTTCTTGCTTTTCTTGAGGCTTTGCAGAACGAAGACTTTCAGCAATAATCCCAGCCACAGCCCTCTTTAATTCAGCCTCCCGAATATCTCGATCATTGACGGACTTAAGCGACCCATCCGTTGATGGGCCGCTACTGCTATCCCGACTTGAAGGAAAATCGTTAGGCGGAGCGTCGTTCATTGAACTTCCGCATTGCTCGCCGCATGTCGCCGCCAACGACTTTCCAATCGCCCCTCACCCCCTCACCACCATGATAGCGTAGGGGTATCAGCGCTTCTCCCGTGAAAGAACTAACTGAGAACCCTTGCAAGAAGCCACTCCAGAAACTGAACGGAGGCTTACGAACGTCTTCGCGTGTGGACATCTCTTTATCATCCATTTTCATCCCTCCATTTGAAGGGCAACCCCTTCCTGCTTAGCACTCCAGCATGAAGTGAGCAATGTTTGCTCAATGTACCGAGAGAATGATAAATCCGAACAGCGCTGGCAACAGCGAATGCGTTTATACCCTAACACCCCCACTCAATACGGAGCTTGCAAAGCCATCATCAATCTGCTTAGCACTCGAAAGCGGCAAAGTCG